>JBDGYV010000022.1:0-42187 GCA_039588915.1 Gemmatimonadota bacterium | reverse complement strand
CCGTCGCAAGTCGTCACCGTCAGCGGCAACTTTAGCTACGACTTCGTCACGCCCGGGATTCAGGATGTCTTTCCCGATGGCGAGTACACGTTCACCGTTTCGACATCGATGAAGAATGAGCCGTTTTTCGAGAACTAGAGGCGAGCGCGGCAACGCGCTGATCGAGACCGTCATGGTCTCGATGATCCTGTTGGGCATGGTGCTCGGGATCGTCGAGTTCGGGACCGCGCTGAGCCGCGAACACACGTTGACCAGCTTGAGCCGAGAGGGAGCCAACCTGGCCGCCCGAGGGTCGTCGCTGGGTGAGTCCGTCAACGTCGTGATGACCAACGGCAGCACAATCGGCCTGGCCAGCAAGGGGGGTGCGATCGCGACGCGGATCACCGTGACCGGTGGCGCGCCGCTCATCGTCGAGCAGTCGGCGAGCACCGGCTACGGTGGGTTGAGCCAGGTCGGCAACGTCGGCGGTACCGCCACCGGCATGGACGATTTGGGCTTGGTGGACGGTCAGAGCGTCCATACCATGGAAGTCTTCTACACCAACGATCAAATAACTCCGTTCGGGAGCCTGATGGGCGTGTTTGTGCCGAGCCAGCTCTACGAACGCGCCGTCTTCTAATGTCCCTAACGGGTCGCCCCCGCCCCATCTTTGCAGGAGGTAACATGCGAGAGTTCATACGAAACCAGCGGGGTGCGGTCCTGGCGATGGTTGCGATCAGCTTGGTCGCGATCCTCGGGATCGCCGGCCTGGCGATCGACGGCGGTCGCGCGTATGTGACTCGCGCGCAGCTGTCGCGGGCGGTCGATGCAGCCGCGCTGGCGGGCGCGGCGTCGCTGCGACTGGGACAAGCCACAGCCCAACAGCGGATCGAGTCGTTGGCGGCTGCCAACGGCGTTGACCCGGCGTTGCTGGATATCAATTTTGGCGTGAACGAGCAGGGCGAGAACACGGTGTCCGTGTCGGCCAACCGCATCATGCCGACGACGTTCATGCGCGTGCTGGGGCAGACCCAGGTCGATGTTGGATCGGCTGCCGAGGCGACGATCCCACCGCTTGACCTCACACTGGTGCTCGACAAGTCGGGGTCACTCGGGTTTATGGACGCTTGGGATGACCTTCAGGACGCATCTAGGAACTTCGTCGGCAAGTTCAGCGACACCATCGACCAGATGGGGTTGATCGCCTTCTCCAACCGAGCCGAGGAGATGGCTCCACTCAATCAACCGTTTACGGGCGCGATCACCGCCGAGATCAACGGACTCACGTCGGTGGGCTACACGAACACAGGTGAGGCGTTGCGGTTGGCCTACGGGCAGATTAACTCCACGAGCGGTGCCGTTCGGCAGAGGTCGGTCAGGGTCGTGGTCTTCTTTACTGACGGTCGTCCGACGGCATTCCGCGGGGCGGTCGACAACGGAACCAACACCGCTGACCGGATCGCCGCGGTAAGCTGGAAGGACAACGATAGGGTGGCCGGCTACTGGAACAACCCCGATCAGGTCTCAATGACGAGCTACCCGACTTTCAATGGTTGCCGCGACGTCTCCATGTGCGGTCCCTGGACGGAGGAGACAGTCCGCCAGAAGTCGATCGACTACGGCGCCGAGTGGGCCAACGCGATCCGTGACGACGGCGTCTTCGTCTACACCATCGGGCTTGGCAACCCCAACGCGTCCGACCCGCTGATCGCTCCTGACATGGATTACCTGCGCGAGCTCGCCAACGAGGACGGCGTTGCAAACGGTGGCCAGCCACAGGGGCACGCGTACTTCGCGCCGTCGGCGGCCGAGCTCCAGGCGGTGTTCAACTCCGTCGCCCAGGACATTCTTGTGCGCCTGACCCAGTAAACCAGCCCTTTGGCGCACAGCGGCCGCAATCATGGGGCGCGATCGGGTAACCCGGTCGCGCCCTTTTTTTTGCCGCTTCGCTAGGACGTCGAACCCGCCTCGGCCCGGGCGGGGCGCCGGGCGTCGCGCTCGACGCGGCCATCCAACAGGTGCACTTCGCGGTTGGCGTGGGCGGCGATATCGGTTTCGTGGGTGACGAGCAGGATCGTATTGCCTTCGCTGTGAAGGCGATCCAAGACCACCATGATCTCGGAGCTCGTCTTCGAGTCCAGGTTCCCTGTCGGTTCGTCGGCGAGGATGATCGAAGGGCGATTGACAAGCGCCCTGGCGATAGCGACGCGCTGCCGCTGTCCGCCCGACAGCTCGCTGGGACGATGATTAGCGCGGTCCTCGAGGTCGACCGCGCGGAGCGCTGCGTGCGCCATCTCGATGCGCTGCTCCGACGGCGTCCCGCCGTACACCAACGGCAGCTCGACATTCCTCAGCGCGCTCGCCCGCGGCAGCAAGTTGAAGGTCTGAAACACGAAGCCGATCTCGTGGTTGCGCACGAACGCCAGCTCGTCGTCGTCGAGCTGGCTCACCTCTCGACCGTTGAGCCAATACTGCCCACTGGTAGGCGTGTCGAGACAGCCGATCAGGTTCATGAGGGTCGACTTACCGGAGCCCGATGGGCCCATGATCGCCAGGTACTCGTTCCGCTCGACCTCGAGATCCACCCCATCCAAAGCCCGGATCTCTTCGGTGCCCATCTGGTAGATCTTGGTCAAGCCCTGCACCCTGATCAGCGACTGATCGGAGCTCCCGGTCACGACTCGTTGTCGTCCTTGCGTTCGATCTTGACGGCATCGCCGTCCGCTAGGTCCCGCAACGCCTGGTAGCTCCCGCTCACGACTTGGTCGTTCTCCTCGAGTCCACTCCGAATCTCGAAGTAACGTTCGCCGCTGATTCCAACGCGCACGGCAGTGAAGCGCGCCGTTCCATCCCGCACCACGAACACGCCCTCACGCTCGACGACGCCGTCCGACCCGGTCGCGTCGTCGGCCACCGGACGTACGACCAATGACTGAATCGGTATCGTCAGCACGTTCTCGCGCTGAGCGGTCACGATCTCAGACGAGCACGACAGCCCCGACTGCGCGCTCGGCAGCTCGCCGTCCAGCGTAACTACGACTTCGAAGTCGGTCGAGTCATCGGACGGGCCGCTCGCGGTCGCGATAATCTTTGGGCTGGTGCCGACCTCGGTCACGTGTCCGATAAATGTCGTGTCCGGGAACGCATCGACGGTGACTTCGGCTCGCTGACCGACCTCGAGATCGACGACATCGGTCTCATCGACATCGATCGTGGCCTCCATGATGCCCAGATCGGCGATGACGAGCAGCACTGTTCCGGGCTGGTTCATCGTGCCGATCATCGCCACCTCGCCGGGCTCGACGTTGACGCGCGTCACGACGCCGTTGATTGGGCTGGTGATCGTGACCTGGCTCAGGTCGTGTTTGGCGCTGCGGAGCATCGCCTCGTTTTGCCGGATCCGGCTCTTGGCGGCCTCCACGGCGGCGCGGCGAGCCCTGAGCTCGGCCCGTGCCGCGTCGAGCTCGGCTCGCGGAATGAGATCGGCATCGGCCAATCGGCGCTTCCGATCGAACTCCTCTGTGGCGAAGGCCAGTTGTGCTTCAGCCGAGGCCAGCTCGGCTTGCGAGACACCCACCGCCGCTTCTTGACCGCTGGCGCCGGCGGCGACGTTGACCGGGTCGAGCTGCAACAAAAAATCACCGGTCTGGACACGCTGACCTTCGGTGACGTCGACCCTGACGACTTCGCCGGATGTCGTCGCGCTGATCGATACCGAGTGCTTTGGCTCGAGCGTCCCGCTGGCGCTCACGACCGCGGTCAGGTTGCGCGTAGTGGCCGGTTCGACCTCGACCGCCGCGTTCTTGTCGCGACGGCTAAACACCGCCACCGCGATGAGCGCCACGATGACGACACCGCCGGCCAGGATGAGCCACTTCTTCTCCGGCCGCTTCATTCGTTCACTCGCTCGGGGAATAAGTTCAGCCCAGTGCTGCGCTCGAGTTCCACCAAGGCGACGTAGAAGTCGTAGGTCGACGCGATCAGGTCGGTCTCCGCTTCCGCCGCGCGGACCTGCGAGTCGAGCAGATCGACGAATGATCCAGCGCCGGTCTCGTACCGCGCTTGGCCGAGTCGCAGGTCTTCGGTCGCCAACTCGACGCTGGTCATATTGGCCTGGTGGGCGGCATAGCTAGTGATGATACGCGAATGGGCGGTGCGCACGCTCTCCTCGATCAACAATTCACGTCGTCGCCGTTCGGCACGCGTCGATTGGAGTGCGGCGTTGGCTCGGCTCGTCTCGTTGAGACGACTGAACCCATCGAACAACTGCCAGTTGAGCGAGAACGCCCAAAAGTTGCGCGCGTCGAGATCCGAGAACTGAAAGTCGCTCGTGTCGGCGGCCGAGTTGGACAAGCTGTATTGAAACTGCAGACCGGGGAGGTATGCGCTTCGAGCGATCCAGAGGCCGGCACGGTCGGCGCGCTCCTGGGCGTTGGTCTCACGCACGGATGGGTGCAGATCAAGCGCCCGACCGACGAGGTTCTCGACGTCGTACGGGGGACTGAATACCTCAAAGTCGGTGGTCAACTCGATCGGTCCCGGCGGCAAGCCGCCGACCAAGCGCCGCAGCGCCAGCTGGGCTTCCTCGGCCGCCTGTTGCGCCTCGAGCGAACCGACTTGGCCCTGGTTCAAGCTCAGCTGGGACTGCAACACGTCGGACTTCGTAACCTCGCCTACGTCGTACCGCGACTCTGCGAGTAAAACGTGGTGCTCGAGGCGTTCGATCTCACGCGCCGCTTGCGCCACGAGTGCCTGCTGGCGGCGGGTACCCAGGTACTGTTGCTTGATGTCGGCGCGGGTCTGCCACCACTGCGAGTCGTAGGCTGCAATGGCGCGCTCGGATTCTGCTCTCGCACCGCGAATGCGGAAGATGTCACGACCGGCATCGAGCAAGGTGTGTGTGAAATCCCATTGGTATATCGTGGTGTACGTGAGCGGGGCTGTGAACTGCGATCCGCCGAGATTGAAATTGCCAGATTCCGTGCGCTGGGCCAAGCCCCGAAAGCCGACCTGTGGCATCAGGTTGCCGTACGCGTCCCATACGCCGGCACCAGCTGCGGATCGACTGAACGCCGCCTGAAGAACGACCGGGTTCTCTCGCTGCCCGGCTTCGAGCGCGACCGTCAACGATAACCGCAACGTGTCGCCGGCCTCGGCTTGGGCTGAGACTCCGGCCGGCGATGCCAAGAGGCAAAACAAGGTCAGAGCCAGCCGGTGGAACGCGCGCGGGTCCAGGGTGGGGAACGACATGTGGCCTCGCTTCATCGACGTTCGTTCGGATGGGGACTGCGTCAGTAGTTCTCTAGAATCTGTACCCGATCGCCTTCCCACGTCATGTCCAGCGTTCGTTGCTCGGCCTCGAACCGGAACCGGCCGGCGCCCGTGGTCATCTGTGCCGAGCCGCGAAAACGCTGCGTCGTGGCTTGCGCGTAGGCGGTGGCAAAGCGTTGGGCGGCGTCGGCGGAGTCCCACACGAGCGTCCAACCGTAAGCCGACTCTCCCGAGGGCTTCTCGTAGAGCACGTAGCGATCACCGTCCCAGCCGGTGGCCCCGGTTGCTGCCGCCGAGTCGCCGAGCGCGGCCGCCAGGATAAGACCGGTGCCGAATTCGCCCCAGCTGCCCTCGGTAATTTCGCGCCCCAGCTCGGCTCGGCGTGGTGGGGTCGGACTCCGCGGTTGATCGCGCGTTTGCCAGTAGCGGTCGGGGTGGAGGATCTGCTCTGTCGACGCGGGTGGGTCATGGTACAGCGCGTCGACCGAGCCCCACCCGCCCTCGCGCAGCGCGGCGATGACGAAGCTGGCCCCCTCGACGTACGGAAACAGTAGCAGCCGCTGGAGTGCCTCAGGTGCCTGGTCGAATGCCGGGTAGGCTTGGGCGATGGCGCTCGAGTTTCCGGCCAGCAGATCGGCGGGATCCGGCAGTCGGTCAATCGAGGCACCGGTCGGGGCCAACATAAAGGCGAGCATCGCCGCCATTGCATCGCCCTCCGCCACCGCCACGCGGGCTAGCGCGCCGTCCTCGGTGGGCCCGAGCTCGCCGAGCCAGGCCGCGAGGTCGAAGTGCTGGTCCTGGAGGGCGTGAGTCACCTCGTGGGCGACGACCGCTCGCTGGAGCAACTGGGGCAACCAATCGGCTAGATAGAACGTTTTCCTGTGCGGATCGTAGTAGCCCGCCACCTGTTCGGTATACAGGCGGACGACGAGATCCTTGAGGTCGACTCCGGCTGGGAGCAGACCGCAGTGCGACAAGAGCGCTGTTTGGGCGGCCCAGTCCTCACGCGACATCTCGCGTTCGAGTGACCGAGTCGCGTAAAGCCGAATCGTTTCCCGGTCGCTGACCTGGAAATCGACCGGGCCCTTCCAGTCGAGCCGGCGGATGGAGGCCAGTTCTTGGCCGATGGCTTGGGCGGCAGCGACGAGCGCCGATGGCGCCTCGCGCTGGCCGTTGGCTGGATCCGGGGATGACAACAACGCGCCGGCGATCAACACCGCGATCGCGAGCCGGCGCGAGGAGTTCATGGACGGGACCACGTGATTTGGCGCGTTAGCTCTTCGATACGGAGCAGGTTATGAGGTGGATCGGCTGCAAACCAGTACCGCTCTTCGAGCCCCGACACGCGCAGGTGGACGGGGTAGGCGCGCACCCGCTCGCCGCGATGCCCAATCAGACGTGGGGTTTCTATCTCGAGCCGTGCGGGGATCGCTCGCTGGTTGAACGCAGCCACGAAGTTGAAGCTCACCACACGGTTGGCTTCGAAGTCGAGCGCCGCGAGGCTCAGCGGGAGCTGGGCCTGGTCGAGCGTAGGCGGCGGGGTTCGCACATTGGTTTCGCGTCGGCCCTCCGGGCTGGTGATCGCGAGCCGCGCTTGGCCGTCGAAACCGCGACCGTAGCTCACCTCGGCGGTCAAGCTCCCATCCTCCCGATGTACGCGCTGGAAGCTCGAGACCGGGGCATACGAGCGCGGGTCGATTATTGCCACCAAGCTGTCGAGCCCGGTGTTCGCTCGGTGGTAGCGAGCGAGCCGCAGATCCCGGCGACTCGAAACGACCGCGAAGCGGAGCGTATCGCCGGCGGCGCTGACGAGAGTGAACTCACCCTCCGCCAACGGTCGATCGCCGAACGGGATCTGCGGCGAAGCTCCGGGATCGGCCTCCGATCCGTCGCCGGGGCCGCAAGCCAACAGCCCCAGGAGAACGAGGCGGGTGGCGATGTTCGAGGGTGGAATACGACGCATGGAACGGATAAGATAAAGGTTCGACAAATGGACATGCCAAAGCGATCCACGCGGCTCTATATCCTCATCGTGGCGGCGATTGTTCTGGCGCCCTTGCTTGGCGCTGACTCGCTGGCGCAGGACATCCAGCCGCTGGCGCCGGCACTCGAACCAAACGACCGCGAACAGCCAGAGGACGGGGTCGAGACACCGGGTTTCGATGAGCCCGAGCTCATCCCGCTGCCCGAAGCCCGCAACCGCACCACCGCAGCATTAAGAGACCGGGTCAGGGTGACGACCGTGCTGCCGGCCTCGTGGAGCGGTGTCGTGGCCAACTATCAGCCGCTGTGGATCGGGATCCTGTCCCCGAGCGGTTTCGGCTTGCATCAGTGGACACCGTATTTCGCGTCGTCGGGATTGGCCCCAGTGCTGACCGCGCATCCGTTCTTCGGGCCATGGGGCGTGCTGAGCTACGACGGTTGGATTCTCGATCGCTACCGCCAGGTCTGGACATCGGCCAATCCACCTGGGCGACTCGCCGACGCCGGTCACTGGTTGCAGCTCGGGGACCGCGCGATGGCTGAGCGGAGTGCGCGCGAAGCGGCTGAGGCTTATCGCCAGGTGACGCAGGCGGCCCCGGACTTTCCGCTGGGTTACGTCGGCCTGGGCGCGGCGTTAGCCGAGCTCGGCGATGACGCGGGCGCAGCGCAGGCGTTCCGGCAGAGCCTAGACCGCTATCCGGCGTGGCTCGCGCTGGCCGTCGACTGGTCACTCTTCTATGGCCGCCAAGATCGGCTCGAGACCGTTCAGGCCGCCGCCGACCAGCGCGCCGAGAGCGGCTCGGCCAACAGCCAGTTCGTGGCTGGCGTTTTGCACATGTTCGGTGATCACCCCGGCCTCGGACGCGAGATCCTGAGTGGGCTCGAGGACGACCCTCACGCTGTCCACCTGATGACCCGGGGACCCCGCTAGGCCCCCGGAACGGACTTCGACCGACCCGATCGCGGAAGCGATCCCCCCAAAAACGGTACAGGTCTTGCAGCTTCCGGCCTCGTTATGAAGACCGAGAAGGACTTAACCCTGGTTCTCCCCGATCTCCCCCCAGAAGGCGTAGCATCTGATTACTGGGAGATCGGTGCGCACCCGAATTACCTGCTCAGCGTCAACGAAGACGTCGTTGGGGCCCGCGACCGACTGTCTCAGGTCTCCGATACTTCGCTGACGGTCATCTTGTACGGTGAGCGCGGCGTGGGCAAAGAGGTCCTGGCGCATGGTGTCCACAGTCTCTCGAGTCGTGCCGAGAAGAGCTTTACGGCGCTCAACGCTTACGCAGTCCCGCGAGCATCGATCGATCGGGAGCTGTTCGGCAACGGTTACGGCGGCAAGCTCGACGGCGGCGAAGACGGGACGATGTACATCCACGGTATCGAGTCACTACCCCAGGAAATCCGCGAGCGATTGGTGGAGTGGAAGCGCGATCGGGAAAAGACATCCGAGCCGAGCGCGCGGATCATCCTGAGCTGTGAGGCACCGTCGATGAACGCCGACGGGTTGAGTGACCTTGAACGGATGTGGGCGCCGGCCGGCGGAGCAGTGCGGGTCGAGATCCCCCCGCTGCGTGAGCGGCCCGAGGACATTCCGCTGCTGGCGACCCACATCGTCCAGAAGTACGGACCTTTCTATGGCTCGAGCATCCGCGTTCTCCGGGGCAGTTTTTTGCGCTTCCTACAGGCCTATCAATGGCCGGGCAACACCCGGGAGCTCGAGCGTGTGCTGAGACGCTTCCTGGTGATCGAAGACGAAGAAGTGATCCGCGCCGAGTTGGGCAGCAAGCAACCGGTCCAGGATAGCTTTGATGACGAGACCGAGACCGGGGGCTCGCTCAAGGCGATGGTCGCCCGCGCGGTGAGCCGCGTCGAGAGCCGCGAGATCGCTCGCGCACTGGAGCGCGCACGCTGGAACAAGAAGCGGGCGGCGGCCGATCTCGGGATCAGTTACAAGTCCCTCCTGAACAAGATCAAGCAGTACGAAATCGAGACGTAGGGCCAGTTTCGGCTCTCGTTTTGCAACCGAGATTGCAATTCCCCAAAAATTTCGCTGTAACTGTCTATCTGGCAACCCATTAGCCGGTTTCACCCGGACTCGACAGGGCCTTGTGAGCCCCGCTAACGGTACCCCATTCCACGATTGTGGAAGCAGCGTTCCGCGCCGGTGTTGCTGCGGGTTTCAACTCACCGCTGAAACGCCAGGATCGCCGTCTCTGGGGCGTTGTGGCACGCGAAGTGCATTCCCAGGGGGCGTAGCGTGAAACGAACCAGCAACCTCACGAACAGAGGAAGAATGATCGCAAGAGTCGCAGAAACGCCCGTGCAAACTGGGGAAGCGGCAGTCCCGCGAACTCTCGGCAGTGCGCTGCGGGCTGATGAAGGACAGGACCTCGCTGAGTACGCGATCCTCATCGGACTCATTGCACTCGTCGTGATAGGGGCGGTCACGCTGTTCGGAACACAACTAGTAGCGGCTTACAACAACATCACCAACCAACTGCCGTTTGTTGGCGGGTCGTAAGTCGAGAAAACCCCACGTGGCCCTGAGTGGGCCGGGAGGAAACAACTGATGGTAGCACTTTGGAACGCTTTCTGGAACGATGAGTCAGGTCAGGACCTGGCTGAGTACGCGCTGTTGATCGCGCTGATCGCGCTTGTCGTGATCGCCGCGGTTACGCTGTTGGGTCAGAACATCAACACGGTGTTCACCAACATCGCCAATGCTCTGACTGGTGCTGCTGGCGGGTCGTAGTCACTACGACTCTCCACCGAGGAGCCGGGGTCCGAAGCACGGGGGAACGGGCCCCGGCCTTCCTTGTTTTAAGAAACTCAAGATCCCCCCGGGTCGGGCCCAGGCCGATGGCTCCATTTAGGTCATGATTCACACCTTAAGCACTCTCGCGTTGACGGTCGTCGTAGTGTTGGCCGTTGCGTCCGATCTTCGCACCAGGCGCATCCCGAACGTATTGACGGTTTCCGGCTTGGGCGTCGCGCTTGCGTTGCGCGCCGTCATGGGCGTCGATGCGTTGCTCGCGGGACTGGTGGGCGGAGCGATCGCGCTCGGTCTCACCTTGCCGCTGGTGATGCTCGGTGGGCTGGGCGGCGGCGACTCCAAGTTGCTCGTCGCAGTGGGCGCGTTTCTTGGCCCCGCCGGTCTACCAATGGCGCTGCTCGTTACCGCTTTGTCCGGTGGCGTCATGGCGCTGGGGCTGGTCGTCTACCGCGGTGTGCTCGGCGCGACTCTTAAGCACTGCTGGCAACTGACCCGCCGGCTCTGGACCCCAAGCACCCCCGAACCCCTTCGGACCCTTGGAACTCCTGGCGCTATAGCGATCCCGTATGGGGTCGCGATCGGGGCCGGGGCAATCGCAGGATGGATCCTATGAATTGCGAAATTCGTCGTCTTTGCCGGCGCTTGTGCCGCCCCGCCCCGGAAAAAGAAACAGGTCAGACCCTGGTCGAATTTGCCTTAGTCATTCCTATCCTTTTGGCGCTAGTCATCGGGATTTTCGAGTTCGGGCGAGCTTGGAATGTGTACCAGGTAATCACCAACACCGCTCGGGAAGGCGCGCGCCTTGCAGTTGTACCGAGCAGCGACGAAAGCGGGGTGCGGGCCACCATCGATCAGGGTCTCACGGCGGCCGCGCTCGATCCGGGCCAAAGCATGGTGACGATCACCGGGCTTGGTGGTGGGACCGGGACCCCGACGACGGTGCAGCTCGATTATCCGTATCAGTTTCAGTTCATAGGCCCGATAGTTGCATTCCTGGACGGGCCCGATGACGCCATGAATGGGGCGATCACCCTGTCGACGACCGTCATCATGCGCAATGAGTAGTAGATGCTGAAGCAGTAGATGCTCAACGAGTAGTAGCTAGTAAACCAGTAGTAGCTAGTAAACGAGGGAACAGGCCTGCTACCCGCAAGCGTAGAAAATGGATGGCGCTCGTGCTGGCGCTCGTTTCGGGCGGCACGGCGGGCTATCTCGCGATGAACTACTTGCGTCAACCAGTACAACAGGCAGTGAGGAATCAGACCAGCGCCACCCAGGTGGCGGTGGCCGCGCACGACATGACGGTCGGATCGGTCCTGAGCTCCTCCGACATCAAGATGATCGATTGGCCAAGCAACAACGTTCCGCCGGGTTACGCCAGAGACGCCGAGGACATCGTCGGTCATGGCTTGATCCAAGCGGTCAGCATGAATGAGCCGCTGCTATCGAACAAGATGGCCAGCAAGGAATCAGGTGGTGGCCTGCCGATCATTATCCCGGAGGGGATGCGCGCGGTGAGCGTCAAGGTCGACGAGGTGATCGGTGTGGCGGGTTTTGTCCTGCCGAGCACCCGGGTCGATGTCTTGGTGACGCTAAACCCGACCTCCGAGCGCGAAGCCGCGACGACGCGGGTGATCCTGCAGAACGTTCAGACACTGGCCGCGGGCCAGACGATTCAGCGCGACGAAGAGGGTACGCCGCAGACGGTCACCGTTATCACGCTTCTCGTTACGCCCGAGCAGTCAGAGAAGCTGACGTTGGCCTCGACTGAGGGTCGGATTCATCTTGCGCTGCGCAACATGCTCGATATGGAAGAGGTTGAGACCGACGGGATTCGGGCCGGCATGCTCGTGCGTACCGCCCGCCCCGTGGTTCGCCGTTCCTCGGGCCCACGTCGCGAAAGTATCGTGACGTTTAACGGAACTAAGCGTACCGAAACCACCTTCTAGGCGGAGGCCAAAAATGAGAGCCAAAACCCCCAGACTCATCAACCGCCGTTGGCACTTCTCGGCGCGCCTGCTCCCGCTTGTCGTCGGCATCGCTGTGTATGGCCTGACGCAGCCCGTCGCGGCAGCGGGGCAGGCCGCCGGATCCCAAGAGGGTCGGACGGTCAGCCTGGCGAAGGGTACAGCCCAGCTGGTCACCCATCCGGCCGCGATGCGTCGGGTGTCGGTGGCGAGCGCGGACGTGGCGGAAGCTGTCGTCGTATCGCCCAACGAGCTGCTCATTCACGGGCGGGAGATCGGCACCACGAGCTTGGTGATCTGGGATGCGGAGGGAGGGCGCACGCTCTACCCGGTCGAGGTTACCCTCGATGCGGCCGCTCTGCAGACCCATTTCCGAGCCCTGTTCCCGAACGAGCAGATCGAGGTGTCGGCTAGCGGCAACGTGTACATCCTGTCCGGAAGCATTACCAACGCGACGGTGGCAGAGCGGGCGGTCGAAATCGCTGAAGCCAGCGAAGCGATGGTGGTCAACAACATGTCGATTCCAAGGCCGCACCAGATTCTGCTCCAAGTACGGTTTGCCGAGGTGAGCCGCACCGCGATGCAGGAGTTGGCTGTGAACTTCCTGCTGCTCGACCCGAACAACCCGCGGGGTGACGACGAAGGTCTTATCCAGACGGGTCAGTTCAACCCGTTCAGCGAGAACTTCGTCAACTCGCGGCGCGGTCCTGAGGAATCGTTCTCAGACAAAGTCAACCTGTTCTTGTTCCACGACAACGAGCGGTTGAGCGCATTCATTACCGCGCTTCAGGGTACCGGTGACTTCAAGAGCCTGGCCGAGCCCAACCTGTTGGCGCTCGACGGAATCGAAGCGTCATTCCTGGCCGGCGGTGAGTTCCCGTTCCCGTTCTCATCCGGTGATGGGGACATCTCGCTCATCTTCAAGGAGTTCGGGATCCGGCTGGTGTTCACGCCCAAGGTGATGAACAGCGGCAACATCAAGCTAAAGGTCGAACCGGAGGTGTCGACGCTCGACTTCGCGAGCGGCCTCCAGGCCTTTGGCTTCGCGATCCCGGCGATCCTCTCGCGGCGGGCGACGACCGAGGTCGAGCTCAAGGACGGGCAGACCTTCGCCATCGCCGGCCTGATCGACAACTCCATCACCGAGAACCTGTCTAGGGTTCCGGTGCTCGGACACATCCCGATTCTGGGCAAGCTCTTCCAGTCGCAGAACATGCGTCAGCAGCGGAGCGAGTTGCTCGTGCTGGTGACCCCGCGCCTGGTTCAGCCATCGGATGAGGCGCCGCCGATTCCGACTGGTGAGCCCGAGGATTGGAAGTGGAAGCGTTCGCTGAAAGAGGCCCCCGGTCAAACCGAAAGAGGCGAAGTGCTGGAATACTTTGACGACCCCGATGGAGGTGTCTAGGAAATGACGCGTGCACTTTCGGGCCCAAAGAGCAATAACCCCCTGAACAACGAGCGCGGTGCCTCCGCGATCTTGGTGGCGATCACCATGACCGCGCTGCTGTCGGCGGTCGCGCTGGCGGTCGACGTCGGCATGCTGCTCAACTCCAGGAGCGAAGCTCAGCGAGCGGCCGACTCGGCCGCGCTGGCCGGTGCCGGTTCGCTGCTTGTCGACGACGACGACGCGGATAGGGCGCGCACTACCGCGATTCAGTATGGGGGCTTGAACACAGTCCGAAAGACCGTGGTCACGGTCCTGCCAGAGGACGTCGACGTCGATCTGGCGCTGGGCCAAGTCACGGCGCGAGTGCGCCGGACGGAAGATCGTGGGAGTGCGGTCACCACGTGGTTCGCCAACGTGTTTGGCGTCAGCGAGGTCGACATCGCCGCAACCGCCACGGCTCAGGTGCGGCCGGCCGGGCGGGCGACGTGTGTCAAGCCGTTTGCGGTCCCGGATCAGTTCCTAGATATCGATGGTGACGGTGAGTTCGACGAAGGCATTGACCAGTACGACCCGAACATTCATGGGTATGGCTCGGACTGGCGCAATGCCGGCAACCCGGGGGACGATCTGCAGGGGTACACCAACGACCGCGGACGGCAGGTCGACCTCAAGCAGGGTGGGCCAGTCATGTTCCAGCCCAGCTGGTACTACCCGTGGGATGTGCCAGACGCTGACGGGTCTCCTTCGGTTGGTGGTGAGCGGTACCGTTGGAACATCGCCAACTGCAACACGGCCGTCATCGCGGTCGGCGACGAGTACTGGATCGAGGATGGGAACATGAACGGCCCCACCCGTCAGGGTGTGCACGACTTGATGGATCTGGACTCGAATGCGCATTGGGACACGTTCGACAACGTGGTCGAGGGTAGTGACTGGGCTCCCAACTGGGAGGGCAGTCCGCGGATCGGAATCATCCCGGTGTTCAACCCGTCGCGCGAGTTCGATCCAGGCAAGCAGCCGATCGAGTTCACGAATTTCATCGCCGTCTTCTTTGAGGACATTCAGGGGGGCGGTCAAAACCAGCAGGTCATTGGACGGATCATGTATGCGTCCGGAATCGGTGGCGGCAATGGCGGCACCGGCCCCGGCATCGGATTCGTACAACTGGTCGAGTAGCCAAGCGAGGTACCCCGTGACCGATAACACCCCCATCAGCGGTGCCGTCATATCGACGGATCCCAAGTTCCGGGCCGTCTTTCACGGCAACGGCGATGGTGAGACACAACCGGTCGAGGTGGCGTTCGAAATCATCGTCCCCTTCTCCGAAGTCAGCCACGGCCACCTCGAGGAGCTGAGGGTCGTCCAACCGTCGATCGTGTTCATCGATCTTGAGGACGACCCGATTCTCGGCTGCAAGCTGGCGCAGTTCCTGGTCGAGACGAATCCGTCCCTGCGGCTGGTCGCAGCCGGAACCGACGGATCGCCCGAGTTCCTGATGACGGTCATGCAGGCCGGGATCAGCGAGTACCTGCCCAAGCCGGTGACCGAAGACGCACTGCTGGCAGCTATTGGCCGCGTCAGCCGCAAGATCGGCGCGAAGGTCAGCCAGGCCGCCGGGCCGGCTCGGCGCGAGCCAGGCAAGCTCTTGGCCTTCTTTGGCACCAAGGGTGGATCGGGCTCCACAACTGTCGCCACGAACCTTGCGATCCAGATGCACCGCATGACCGGTAAGCGAACGGTGCTCGTCGACCTCGACCTCGAGCTCGGTGAGATCGCTCTCTATCTAGGTGTCGAGCCGCGGTTCAACTTCGTCGACTTGGCCAAGAACTTTCACCGCATGGATGCCGGTCTGTTGGCCTCGTTTATCGAGTGTCATGACTCCGGCGTACACCTGCTGGCCGCTCCATATCACCCGGAGCGGGCGGAGTCGGTGACCGCCGATCACGCCAAGCAGATCATCCAGTTCTTGAAACAGCATTACGAGTACGTCTTCGTCGACGTGTCGAACTCGTTCTCGGCGCGCACCTTGGCAGCGTTCGAAAAGGCCGATGAGATATACCTGATCGCTACAGCCGATCTGCCGTCGCTGCGCAACATCCAGCGTTGCCAACATTTGATGAGTCGGTTGTCCAACATTGGCGAGCTTCGGTTGGTCGTCAACCGCTATCACCCCGACTGCGACATCACGCTAGAGGACGTCGAGAAGTCGATCGGGATGGAGATCTATTGGGCCCTGCCGAACGATTATCAGTCGGTCATTTACGCCATCAACACGGGTCAGCCGGTCATCCTGGATGACAGCAGCCCCTACACGCACGAGCTCGAAGCGCTGGCCGCCAAGATGACCGGCCTCCCGAGCACGAGTGCGCATCGCAAGGGGTGGTTTGCCCGCAAGGTGGTGGATCCTTTGAAGACATTCCTTGGTTCGGAGGCCGATGAGGAAGACACCCTCATGCTGCCACCAGCCGTAGTCGGAGGTGAGCGCGCGTGAGCGACAACAAAGACCCGTACACGATCCCGCTGTTCTCGGAAGAGGGAGCGGTGAACAGAGAGAAGTTGCCCTGGGACGGTGCCGAGGACAGCGGAGCTGAAGCCAGTACAGATACGACAGCGACCGAGCCCCCCGAGCCATTTGGCTTCGATCCGGATATGGTTTCGATGTCGCCCGAGGGCATACCTCAGAGTGGCGATGATGCCCACGAGATCAAGAGTCGGATCCACAAACTGTTGCTGGAAAGGCTCAATCTCACCAACCTGGACCAGTACGATCAGGATCAGGTAGTAGCCGAGATCCGAAAAGTCGTCCAGGGGCTGCTCGATCAGGAATCGGCGCCGCTCAACTATGACGAACGCGAGGCGCTGGTAGAGCAGGTACTGCACGAGGTCTTCGGTCTCGGACCGCTCGAACCGCTGCTCCAAGACCCGACGATTTCCGACATCCTTGTTAACACGTACGACGACGTCTTCATCGAGCGCAATGGAAAGCTCGAAGGGACGGACGTTCGGTTCAAGGACGATCGACACCTATTGCAGGTCATCGACCGCATCGTGTCCGCGGTGGGACGTCGAATCGACGATTCGAGCCCGATGGTGGACGCGCGGTTAGCCGATGGGTCACGTGTAAACGCAGTGATTCCTCCGCTGGCGATCGATGGGCCCCACGTTTCGATTCGTAAGTTCAAGAAAGATGCGCTGTCGGGAGAGGACCTGCTGCGCTTTGAGACGTTGACGCCTCAAATGCTCGAGCTCCTTGAGGGGATCATTAAGGCCCGCCTCAATACGCTGATCTCGGGTGGTACCGGCTCCGGAAAGACGACGTTGCTCAATGTGTTGTCGGGCTCGATCCCGGACACTGAGCGGATCGTGACGATCGAGGACTCGGCCGAGCTGCAGCTCCGTCAGCCGCACGTCGTGCGGTTGGAGACGCGGCCGCCCAACGTCGAGGGTTTGGGCGAGGTGACGTCTCGTCAGCTGGTGATCAACTCGCTGCGCATGCGACCCGACCGCATCATCGTCGGTGAGGTTCGTGGCGGCGAAGCGGTCGACATGCTGCAGGCGATGAACACTGGCCACGACGGCTCGCTGACGACGATCCACGCAAACGCTTCGCGCGATGCGATGAGTCGCCTCGAGACGATGATCGCGATGGCTAATCTGAACCTGCCGGACAAAGCGATGCGGCAGCAGATCGCCAGCGCGATAGACGTAATCATTCAGGTGAACCGCATGGCCGATGGAACACGTCGATTGATCTCCATCTCCGAGATCGTCGGGATGGAGGGCGACGTAGTCACGATGCAGGACATCTTCGTGTTCGAGCGTCAAGGAATCGATGAAAACGGCAAGGTCATCGGACAGTTCAAGGCTACCGGGATCCGGCCGAAATTCGCCGAGCAGCTCAGCACCTGCGGCATCGAACTGCCGACCGCAATGTTCTCGAACCTCGAGTACAGCTTCTCGGCGAAAGAGGAAGCATGATGGACCGACTTCCGCCCAACGTGATGCTCGCGATCCTCGTGTTCGCCGCGGTGGCGTGTGCGGTCGTCGTCCTCTCCATAGTGTGGGAGTGGTGGGGTGATCGGAGGCGGCAGCGCGATTTAGCCAGGCGTTTGAGCGGCGTTGAAACCGACGACGGCGAGCGAAAAGACGCGTTTGGCGATCTCTTCAAGGAAGCGAAGAGCGCCGATATCAAGTGGTTGCAGCCGGTCGTAGCCCGGGTCCCGCAGACGAGGGACCTGCAACACTTGCTCGACCAGGCGGACATGCCGTGGCGGGTCGGGACTTTCCTGATGATGACGTTTGGTGCGGCGATAGCTTTTGGTCTGATGGCGCTGCTGATTACGAACAACCCGTTGGTAGCGATCGCGGCGGCCGCTCTTGGAGCGTCGTTGCCGCACGTCTACGTACGGCGCCGCAAGACCAAGCGATTACGAGCTTTCGAGGAATGCTTTCCGGAGGCGATCGACCTCTTAGGACGCGCGATCCGGGCCGGCCACGCCTTCTCGACCGGACTGCAAATGGTGGCTGACGAATCACCCGAGCCGGTCTGCGGAGAGTTCCGCCGGGTCTTCGAGGAACAGAAATTTGGTTTGAGCATAGACGATTCGCTGCTTGCGTTGGCGGATCGAATCGAGCTCGTTGATATGCGGATCTTCGTGACCGCCGTTCTGATTCAGCGCGAGGTCGGCGGTAACTTGGCCGAGATTCTCGACAAGATCTCGTATACGATTCGCGAGCGGTTCACGATCGAGCGACAAGTCCGCGTCTACACCGCCCAGGGTCGGTTCACCGGGTACCTGTTGGGGGTTCTTCCCATCGCTGTCGGTTTCCTGATCTTTCTCTTGAACGGCGAGTACATGACTGTGCTGTGGGAGAGGGAGATCGGTCGCATGCTGATCTCCGTTGCTGCCGTGCTTCAGGTCATCGGTTTCTTCGTCATCCGAAAAATCATCAACATCGAAGTATAGGTAGGGAGCGATGCTGTTATACCTCGTGGTCGGCCTAGTCATGTTCTCCGCCATGGCGCTCGTGTGGGGGTTGGCTTCACTGAGACCGGAGCGGTCGCGCTCGATCTCGCGACGCCTGAGCGAGCTCCAATCTGGTGGTGACGATAAGTTCGCGATCCAGCACGCGATCCAGCGTCGCCGCCGCCAGGAAAAGCGGGAAAAGATGCAGGGCATCCTCGAATCGTTTGGTGAGCGGGTCGCCCGCCGCGAGATCGATTGGGGACGCACTCAGCTGATGTTGATACAAGCCGGTTACCGGGGTTCCGGCACGTTGCCGATCTACTTCGGCATCCGGATCGTGGCCGCGATTGGCCTCGCCGGCGGCGGGCTGTTCATAGGAACCTTCTCAGGCGCCGGACCGAGCACGCTGATTGCCGTCGGCGTAATGGCGCTCATCGGTTGGGTTATCCCGTCGATGACCGTGAAGCGCAAGATCCGCAAGCGACAGAAAGACATTCAGCTGGCGTTGGCCGACACGCTCGACCTGCTGGTGGTCTGCGTG
Organism: Gemmatimonadota bacterium; assembly: GCA_039588915.1. Taxonomy (GTDB): domain Bacteria; phylum Gemmatimonadota; class Gemmatimonadetes; order JACCXV01; family JAHWKZ01; genus CAMYLR01. The sequence goes on along the minus strand of JBDGYV010000022.1, from coordinate 23,313 downwards.
GAAGCCGGTCTCGGCTTGAACCAGGCGCTGGTCAGAGTGTCGGACGAGATCGAATACGTGAGCCACATCATGAGCGAAGAGCTCATGCTGCTCAACTTCGAGATTCGGGCCGGGACGCCACGCGAAGACGCGATGCGCAATCTCGGCGATCGGACCGGTGTACCGGACCTCAAATCGTTGACCGCCATGCTCATCCAGACCGATCGCTTCGGTACTTCGATCGCCAAGGCGTTGCGCGTCCACTCGGATACGCTGCGCATCAAGCGTCGGCAACGGGCCGAGGAGGCGGCGGCCAAGACCACGATCAAGCTCGTCTTCCCGCTCGTGCTGTTCATCTTCCCGGCGATGTTTGTAGTGATTCTCGGTCCGGCGATCATTCACATCACCGAGCAGATGAAGGGACTGATGTGAAAATGTTGCGTGTCGTTAACGCGACCCGTAACCGCGAGCTGGGCGATCGCGTTTGGCTGGCGAATCGGTGGTGGCCGCGTCTTCGGGGACTGTTAGGCCGTGGGCCACTGAAGCCGGGTGCGGGCATGGTGCTTGAACCTTGCCGAGCAGTTCACATGTTCGGCATGAAGTACGCGCTAGACGTGGTGTTTGTGAACACAGAGGGGGAGATCGTCGCATTGTATCCCAAGCTGGACCCCGGCAAGCGGACCCCGTGGCACAAGCCGGCGCGCAAGGCGATCGAACTTCCCGTTGGAACACTGGCCGCAACCGGTACCGAGGTCGGTGACGTCCTGACTTGTCATTTGGTGGAGGCCGTCTAATGAACGCTGGATTCGGAGTCAAAACCGCCGGTCCCAAGGCCGGGTCACGCAAACCGCAGATTCCCGAGTCGATCGAGGAGACAGGTCTGCTCGACGAAGCGATCGGCGATCTGCTTATCAAGACGCTCTACACCAAGGGTGCTCATACCGGGCAGCAGCTGAGCGAAAGCGTGTGCTTGCCGTTCCGGTTGCTCGACGATCTTTACCACGATCTGCAGCACCGCCAGTTCATCGAGGTCCGCGGAACCCAGGGTCACGGTCGTGGCGGCTACGTGTACGATCTCACGAGTCAGGGGCGGGATCGCGCGCGCGAGGCGATGGTTTCGAATCAGTACGTTGGACCGGCTCCAGTTCCGATCGACGTGTACCGAACCTGGGTCGAGGCTCAAACGATCCGCAAAGTGCATATCACGGTGGATCGAATCCAATCCGGTTTCGGGCATCTGGTGCTGGATCCGGAGTTTGTCGAGTACCTCGGTCCAGCGATCAACTCGGCAAAATCGATGTTCCTCTATGGTGATTCGGGCAATGGCAAGACCAACATGGCGGAGTCGATCGCCCGGATGCTGGGTGGTGACATGTACGTTCCCTACGCGGTCGATATCGAGGGCCAGATCATGATCACCCACGATCCGGTCTATCACCGGCCAAAACCGGACGAAACGGTGACGGTATCGGTGGATGGTGAAGAGTCGACGCTGCTGGAGTCGGCGCCGACTTATGATCGCCGGTTCGCCCGCGTCGCGCGTCCGGTGGTGTTCACCGGTGGCGAGCTCACGCTCGAACAGCTCGATCTGCAGTACGATCCTACGGCCAAGGTGTACCAGGCACCATTTCAGGTAAAGGCCAACGGTGGTGTGCTCATTATCGATGACTTCGGGAGGCAGCAGGTACGACCACGTGATCTGCTGAACCGTTGGATCGTTCCGCTGGAAAAGCGGATCGATTTCATGACGCTCCACACCGGTCACAAGTTTCCGGTCCCGTTTGATTGCCTGCTCATCTTTGCGACCAACTTGAACCCGCTCGATCTTGTGGACGAGGCCTTCCTGCGTCGAATTCACTACAAGATTCACGTGCCGAGCCCGGACTATGAGCAATTCGTTCAGATTTTCCGGCGTGTTTGTGTTTCGAGACAGATTCCGTTTGTGGCCGGCCGCGTGGCCTACGTTTATCGCCAGTTTTACGAGCCGAACGGTATCACACCTCGATCGTGTCACCCGCGGGATATCGTCGATCACCTATGTGACTCGGCTCGGTACCTGGGGACCAAGCCAGAGCTGACGGTCGAGTTGCTCGACCACGCGTGCAAGTCGTACTTCCTCGACATGCCAGATGAAGACTACGTCGTCGATCCGTCGGAGCTGCTGGGCGACCATCGGCCCGCCGCGGCGATGGCGATGACGGTGACTCACGGGGGTTCGGGGCACGAAGAACCGGAGCCAACGGCCGAGCCGGTGGTGGCAACCGACGAGGAGCAAGAGCCCGGGGAGCCGCCCGGGGGCGCGCCGGCGTTATGAACGAGCGAAAGCCCCGAGTTTCGGATCGGCGGGGCGAATACGACGAGGTGACCTATCGCGAGGCGCTGCGGTCACTCGGCCTGTTCGCGCCGGTACAGCCCGACGATATCCACCGCGCCTATCGATCGCGTGCCAAGCAGATCCATCCCGATCGGTTCGCGGCGAACGGTGGTTACGATGAAGCCACACACCGCATTCAAAAGCTGAACGCCGCCCATGAGTACGTGATTCACTTCTATGCGACGTTCGAGAAGTCGCAGGGACGGATCGCGCGCCATTATATGCCGCCCGGCCAGGCTGGCCCGATGAACCCATTGTTCGAGGTGCTGCTGTTCCCGATCGCCGCCGTGTACTCGTTCACAACGGTGTTAGCTGCGGTGCCAGCCGCTTTGCTCGACCGTTTCAGCGCAGAGGACGAGGGGGAGAACCCGGCCGAAGAGGACGGGACCGATGTGAACGCGAGCGAAAAGGAGAACGACGCGGTGAACGAGCAGCCAGACATGACACCATCTCGTGAGGGGTGGCTCGTCGTCGGACCGCACGTGATGGCGCTCGTCCTGTTCATGCTGGTCGAGAGCTCCGGGATCGCGCCACGGTTTTTCAAATGGTGGGTGGGGCTTTCTCTCCTTATCATGCTATCGACCGACATCGCCAGCCGAGTCACAGGCGAGGAAAACCCGCTCCGTGATCACCGCGCCTTTGGCCGCGTAGACGCTTTCGTCCGCAGCCTTTAGGCCTACGCTCTAGGAGCTGTCGGCGCGGCTATAGGCCGATGCTGACTCCGGCACCCAACCCGACCTCGAGTCGGGTATTTTTTTGCCCAGTGGAAGCAAAAGGCAGCCCCTGAGCGTCCCACTATATTGGATTGTTCGATGTCGATGCTCGAAGATGATTCGTCCCGTTTTGCGTTGCTCTTTTCGGTGCTTTTGCACGCCGTGCTCGTAGCGCCGGTCTGGGGGTTGCTGTCGAGCGCCCAGCCGGTGGTGGCCGAGGCCGAGGCGCCGCCGATGCGGTTCACCTTTGTAGAGGCCCGCGACGCGCCGGAGGAGCCGCCCGACGAACCGACGCCGCTGCTGTCGACGCGAGATCAGCGTGCCGCGCAGCAGCGCGCCCCCTCAGAGCTCCCGGAGGGTTCGGCGTTCCAGTTGGGGCAAACGCCATTGCCGGTCGCCCCACGGGCACCGGGTTCGATGGCGAGCGCGGCTTCGACAGCCGCGCAGCCAAGATCGAGCGGCGACCGGGCGCCAGGTGAGGAATCGGTCGAGCAGCCGGCTGGGGAGGGCCCGAGAACCCCTTCCGGTGATGCGCGGTTAGCGGTTCGCGAGAAGCCGATCGGGCTGGCTGCGGGCCGTTCGTCAAGCCCCGGGAGTGGAGCCAGACTCCCCGCGCCTGAGGTCGACCAACGACTTACGCGGGCCCACGCGGGCAGCACGTTCAGTTTGAACACTACCGCTTGGGAGTATGGGCCATACATGGCGCGCCTAAAAGCGCAGATCGAGGAACACATTTTCCCGCCACCGGCGTTTTACTACGGCACCGCCGCATGGGCGACGCGGGTACGATTCCGGATCGCGCCCGACGGTCGGCTCACGTCGGTCGAGTTGCTTGATCACCGGGGCGTGCCCAACCTTCAGTATGTGGCGACATCCTCGATCGAAGCTGCTGCCGACTATGAGCCGTTGCCGCCGGGGTTCCCCGAACCGCTGCTCGAAGTGACGGGGAGCTTCTACTTCAACGTGGCTTCGCCGGGCCGGTAGCGCCTCGGCCAGGGACGCATGTTGGAGACACTAGGTCAGGGCGGCATCCTGATGGTCCCGCTGGCACTTAGCTCGGTGCTCGCGCTGTGGGTGATTCTAGATCGAGCCTGGCGACTTCAGCGCCGTCGGGTGCTGGTGCCGGAAATCGTGAGCGTGCTCGAGAGCCTTCGGGGCCCATCCGACCTCCCGCTGGCGCGTCTGATCTGCGATCGCAATCCGGGATCGTTCTCGACCATCGTCCAGGCCGCCCTCGATAACAAGGATGGTTCTCGGGACGAGATCCGTGAGCGGGTGGAGCATCAAGGCCGGCAGGAGATCGCCCGCCTGGAGCGAGGTTTGGGGCTGTTGGAGACGATCGCCGCCATCGCCCCACTGCTCGGCCTGTTGGGCACGGTGCTGGGGATGATCGAGGTCTTCGATGTCGTTTCGCAGCAAGGTGCAGGACAAGCCCAGGAACTGTCGGGTGGGATCTCCCAGGCGTTGATCACTACTGCCACCGGCTTATCGATCGGAATCCCCGCGTTGGTGGCGTACAACTATTTCGTCGGCAAGGCGGAGCGGCTAGTGCTCGACATCGAGGATCACACCGACCGGCTCATTCAAACCGTGCTGCTTTTCCGCGAAGCGGAAGACGGCGATGCGTCTTGAGCCCGGTCGTCGTCGCAAGACGCTGATCAACGTCACCTCGCTGATCGACGTCGTCTTCCTGCTGCTCATTTTCTTCGTCGTGACATCCACCTTTCTCGAGCAGCCAGGGCTCGACCTGACGCTACCCGAAGCCGGGTCAGCGGACGTGACCGCTAGGGAGCAGGTTACGCTCGGCGTCACCGCGGACGGTGAGATCTTCCTGAACGGAGATCCGGTCGTGCTCGACGGTATAGCGGATCTAATCGAGCAGGCGCTCGAGCGAGCCGGGACCGAACGCGTGCTGCTCGAAGCCGACTCGCGTGTTTCGCACGGCCGCGTGGTGGCGCTGATGGACGCCGCCCGCCGGGCCGGTGCTGGGGCGCTGTTGGTAGCGACGCGTCCCCCCGAAGGAACCGCCCAGGAACCATGAACCAACCGGCGCGAACCTTCGTCGCGGCCGCGGTGTTGGGGGGCGTCTTGTTTATCGTGCCACCAGGGCCGTTGGCGGTTGCGCTGCTGATCGCCGCGCTGGCTGCGCTGGTGGCGGGACTCACCCGGCGATGGCCCCGGCGCTGGGGGCTGCGCATCGCGCACGTGCTTTTGTTCGCTTATCTCGCGGCGTGGGCCTACACGTATCTCGACGATTGGCGGCTCGCCCGCGGTGGCGCGGCGACTGCGGCGCGCTTGGAAACCGCAAAGCTCGATCGGGTGGCGGCGGTTCTTGGCGGCCGGCTTCAAACCGACCGTGCACTGGCGGTTCGCGTGGCGGGTGCGCTGGCCGCCGAGAGCGCCATGGACGGACGCGACATGGTGCAGGACCCCGAGCTCTTCGTTTCGCTGGGCCGCGCCGTGCCGCCACTTCTACCGACCGGCGTTGGGATCGAAGTGTACGACACAGCCGGCAGCTTGCGCGCTTGGTGGGGTGAGTCACGGGGTGGCCGGCTGCCGGCTGACTCGGTGGTGGCGCCGCTGGCCGGCGGCGTGGTACGCCGGCCGGCTGGCTACACGCTGGCTTACGCCGCCGTTCCCTGGAGCGTCGAATCGGACAGTTTCGTCGTCGCCGTCAAGGACCTCTGGGCGGTCGAGACCCCGTTGCGGCGGGGTGTCGGCGAAACCGATTTGGTGCTGACGACGCTGGAGCAGGGCGAGGATCTCGCCTTCCGCGTTCTGGCGCCTGGCGACGAGCCGGAGCAGCCCTCGGCATCGGCTGTCATTCGCCGGTCGGACGGAGAAGCGGTGGCGTCGGTCGTGAGCGAGCGGTTCATGCTCCGGCGTTATTTGGTTGAACGCCGGCGCGACGTGCAACGGATGCTGGCGGCCCTCTACTTGTGGCCGCTGTTGTGGGCGACGGGGGCGATCTGGCAGCTGGCGCGGCGACGTCATGCCGGGTCGAGCTTGGTTCGCTGGGCGTTCGGGCTCGCCGGACAAACAATCGTCCTGGTCGGGCTCTGGGGGTTTGTCATGGAGTCCCGCTTCGTGGCGCTGCTGCTGCCCGACGCGTGGTTCAGCCCGCTGACGTTCGCGACCGACTTTCTGGGACCCGGCGGTCGTTCGCCCGGAGACCTGATGTTCACCGCGGCGATCGTGTTCCTGATCGTGTTGTCAGCCTACACGCTGATTCCGAGGTCGCGGCGACGGCTGTCCCCAATGTGGGCGTTGCCGGCGGTCGCCGGAGCCGCGATGCTGGCCCTCCGCGTTGCGCCGGCCACCGGAGTGGTCGTCGAGCGCGCGCTTCAGAGCATGAGCCCGAGCGTTTTTTTTAGCTCGACTCTGCTGTTCTCTCCGCCTTATCTGATGGTGTTGCTGAGCCTCGCGCTGTTGGTCGCGGCGGCGATCGGAGCATTGGCGGTCGTCTTCCGATGGCTCAACATGCCAACCGGCAGGGGATGGGTACTGGGTGCGGCGGCGGTGACCGTAGCGATGCTCGGACTAGCGGCGCTCAATCTCCCGGGCGCCGCGATGGCGGGTCGATTCTCGGCGATCGGACCACTGCTCGGCCTGGGTGCGGTCGGTGCCGCAGCGTTAATCGACGCGGCCGGACGACGCCGGGACGATGCGCACCCCGCTTCGAGCGTCCGCTTCTCGCTGGTAGCGGTCGGTTTGGCGTGCGTGCTCACGTTTCCAATCGTGGCCTTCGCCCGCGTCCAGGCTGCGCATGAGCTGCTGGTCGAGCGCGCCGAGCGGATCGGCGCAGCCTCGACCCAGTGGCTTCAGTACACGATGACGCGAACGATTGAGTATCTGGCGACCGAGCCTGAGGTCAAGCGAGCGATCCAAGACTCGAACCGCGACGCCGCATTGCTGTTGTGGAACCAGAGCCCGCTCCGGACGCTCGACTTTGCATCCGGTCTGTATCTGTTTGATGCCGAAGGATCGACGGTCAGTCAATTCGCTCTGTCAGCCGTCGACTTATCGGGTCGGGCGCGTCGCTATGCGCGGGAAACATCGGTGCCACGAGTCGAAATCGAAGGCGCGCCGCGCGATCGTGGCATCTGGTGGGCGATCGTTCCGGTAAGCGAGGTCGTCGACGAGGTCGAGACACGCGTCGGCGCGGCGGTCGCGATGACCACCGGAGCGCTCGAGCTCCGGGAGCCGGCGGCGGGATCGGCGTTTGTGCTGACGGATCTGTTGGCCGGCTCCGGACCGCCATCCAACGCGCCGCAAATCACCGCGCTGAGTTCCGATGAGGTGCCGCCGCCGGGGACCTTGCTGACGACCGTCGTGCGCGAGGGCGAGGAACCGGTCCAGCTCGCGATGCCGCTAGAGCCGTTGCTGCCCACCGCCCGTTCGTACGCGGTGTTCGCCTTCGTGGGGGTTATCTGCGGCATGCTGTTGGGTTTGATCGAACGGTGGGGAGACGTGCGCACCCGTGGTCGATGGTGGGCCAGCATCAGGGCCGAGAATCCGTTGCATTCCTTTCGCCTGCAACTGTTGCTGGCGTTCCTCGCGGTGGCCGCGGTGCCGCTCACGTTATATGCCGTGTTGGGCTATCGCGCGAGCCGCCAGGAGCTCCAAGAAGCGACGCGGGCTGCGGCCGCCGAAGCGCTGGCCGCCGCGAGCCGCATGGTCGTCGACGATCCGGCGCTCGAACGGGGCACCCCGCGGCTTTTGACTGACCGGTTGAGGGGGGTCGCGGAGATCCTTCAGCAGGATCTGGTGCTGTATTGGCAAGGTCGAACGGTGGCGTCCAGTCGGCCCGAGATCTTCGCCTCGCGACTGTTTGCCGATCGCATGCCAGGGGAGGTGTATGCGGAGTTGTTCGGCGTTCGTCGCCCACTCGCATTCGACTCGATGGTGCTCGGTCAGCGTTCGTTCCTGGTTGCGTACCAACCATTAGTGGAACCCGAGGCGCCGGCGGGCTACGTGTTGGCAACACCGTTGCTGATCCGTGAGGACCGAGCCCGAGCCGATCTGCAGCGATTGGGCGAGGGCGTGTTCCTGCTGTCCGCGTTCTCGTTGGGTTTCTTGTTGATCGTAAGTGGCGGGCTCTCACGGTACATGGCGCGTCCACTGTCAGCGCTCGAGCGTGGCACTCGACAAATCGCTGCCGGAAGGCTCTCATACCGGCTCCCGTCGCCCGCCCGACGCGACGAGTTTGGGCGCCTGCAGGGCGCGTTCAACGCGATGGCCGAGCAACTGGACGTCGGTCAGCGGGCGCTGGAGCGCGAAAAGTCGAGGGTCCAGGCGATCTTGGCCTCGGTTGGTGCCGGCGTCGTGGCGCTCGACGAGCGCGGGCGGATCCGGCTGCTCAACGATCGTGCCGCTAGCCTGCTCGGTCAGGATCCCCGCGATGTGATCGATCGTCCGGTGGGTGAGCTCGTCGACGACGATGGCGAGGCGAGCTCGTTCTGGCGGGCGGTGAGGTCGGAGTTCGACCAAGGAGGGGGAGACGACCACGATCTAGTCGTTCGACGAAACGGCGAAGAGCGGCACTATCACATGGTGGGAACGGCGCTGCGCGACGCCGTCGGGAAAGAGCGGGGATTGGTGGTGGCGTTCGAGGATATCACCGGCAACGTACAGTCACAGCGCGTGCTGGCGTGGGGTGAGATGGCCCGACAGGTTGCGCACGAGATCAAGAATCCGCTCACACCGATGAAGCTTTCACTGCAACACCTCGAGCGTACCGTCGAAGATCGCCCAGACGATTTCCAGCAAGTCTTTCACTCCAACCTCGACCTGATCCTGGCCGAGGTGGAACGGCTCGAGCGAATCGCCAGCAACTTCGCGCGCTTCGCGGTTCCCGACCCGGCCGTTAACGAACCGTTCGACGCCGAGGTGGCTGCCCGGGAGGTGGTGGCGCTATTCGAGCCCGGCGAAGATGAGGTTGATTACTCACTCGACGTCGTTGGGCAGCCCCGGCACCTGCGCGGTGACCCCGAAGGGTTCCGCCGCATCTTGGTCAACCTGCTTCAGAATAGCCGCGAAGCCGTGTTGGCTGCAGACGGCGGAAGCGTGCGCCTGCAACTCGATTGGAAACGTGAAACGGGTTGGGCTTGGATCTCGGTCGTCGACGACGGCATCGGGCTCCCCGCCGAAGGCCTCGATCGGCTCTTCGAACCGTCGTTCTCGACCAAGACGCGCGGCACGGGTCTCGGTCTCGCGATCACGCGTCGGATCGTCGAGGCTTGGGGGGGGACGATCGACTACGAGCGCCCGCCCGACGGCGGGACGGCGATCCACGTTCGGTTGCCCACGGTTCGAGCCGGCGACGACGCCCCGACGCCCTAGAAGCCCAGCCAACCGTCCAACCGTACAGCGACCCGAGTGTGGCGCTAGGGTACCGCCTCTGTGAATCGACTTTCCATAATTGAGAACAGTCCTTCACTTTCGTTGACAAACCTGATAGATAAATGGTAGGCTGTAGCTCACATAGAGAACCTAGTGTGTTTTAGGGGGTAGCGACAGATGGTTTATCTTGGAATCAAACACCTTGAAAAACTCTGTAAACAACTTCAAGACAATGACTTAGGGCAGGATCTGGCCGAATACGCGATCCTCGCCTCGCTTATCGCGATCGTCGTCATAGCGGCCATTACCTTGGTCGGCTCCACTCTGGTCACCACGTTTAACACCGTCGCCACCGCCATGACCGGCGTGGCCGGCGGCGGGAGCTAGAAGACCGTGGGGTTTTCGACTACCCCCGGCCGTCGCGGAGCCGGGACCGCCCCCATCCTGACACCGGCCCCGGCCTCCCGCGGCGGCAACACTTTTCCATCTTTTGGGAACAGAATTGCTATGCATTGGAATTGTAGGACTATTTTGTTGACTCTTTTTTCTGGGCGTGGTACCGTAACCTAACCCGAATTGTCCCCTGATTTCCGCGTCCAGGCCCGCGGGGATTCGCGACGGGGTGGTCCCGTGGGGGCAGTACCAAACCGAACCCGGAAAGGCTGGTGTTCGTGACGTTTTTGCTGATCCAGGCCAGCCGGCTCCTGTGGGGGCCCAAGGACGACGCTAAGAGCCAGACCCCCGAAGACGGGTGCGGCTTGAACGAGAGCGGACAGGATCTAGCGGAGTACGCGCTCCTGATCTCGCTCATCGCGCTCGTCGTCATCGGGGCGGTCACGCTGCTGGGAACTCAGCTCATCGCGGCGTACAACAACATCACCGCGACGCTGAATTTCGGCGGTGGCTCTTAACTCGCGCAGCAACTGTAACTCAAACTGGAGGGGACCCATCCCAATGAGCCTCTGGACTCGCTTTTGGAACGACGACTCGGGGCAGGACCTGGCCGAGTACGCGCTTCTGATCTCGCTGATTGCGCTGGTCGTGATCGGCGCAGTGACGTTGCTTGGAACTCAGATCAACACCGTGTTTACGAACATCACCAACGCACTAGGTGGTGGATCGTAATCAACTGCAACTCAAACCGGAGGGACCCATTCCCATGAGCCTATGGACTCGCTTCTGGGCCGACGACTCCGGTCAGGATCTAGCCGAATACGCGTTGTTGATTGCGCTGATCGCGCTGGTTGTGATCGGCGCAGTGACATTGCTCGGCGGCCAGATCAACACCGTATTCACGAACATCACGAACGCACTCGGTGGTGGATCGTAGTCACGGTTAAGCAGTAAGTGGAATCGGGGTTGCCGGTTTACCGGTGGCCCCGAACTCCGCGACGGTACTGTGGCGACAAACACTTTAGCTGTCCAGGACCCCCGCCTGGTCGAGAGGTCCTATTGACCGCAAACCCTAGTCTGATCGCGCTCGTTCTCGTTCTCGCACTGTCCGTTGTGTGGGATCTCCGCACGCGCCGCATCCCGAACTGGTTGACCGTCGGGGCGTGTGGTGCCGCGTTGGGGCTGCGCGCCGTTCAGGGCTTCGAGCCGTTGGGGTTTGGCGCGCTCGGACTGGTCTTGGGTCTCGCGATGTCGTTGCCACTCGTTTTCGCCGGTGGGCTGGGTGGCGGTGACGCCAAGCTGCTGGCGGCGGTGGGCGCGTTCCTGGGCCCCGGACAACTGGTCGGGGCGCTTCTCGCGATGGCGCTCGTCGGGGGTGTTCTGACCGTAGTGGTGGCCATTCGGCGGGGGGTCATGTACGAGACGCTCCGTAACACTTGGAGGCTCACCGGCCAGTTGGTCGGGTTGGGTCCTGAATCTGAACCGCGCCGAACGCTCGGCACCGCTGGAGCTTTGACGATTCCGTACGCGGTACCGATCGCTATCGGTGCTCTAGCAGTTCTCATCTACGGATAATCGGGCTCGCACGGGGGGTGCTCATGATCAATCCGCTTTTGCAAAAACGTGCTACACGACGTCGCCGATTGGCGTCCGTTTCCGGCCAGTCGATCGTCGAGGTGGCGATCGCGATGCCGATCCTGCTCGGGCTGGTAATCGGGATCTTCGAGTTTGGCCGCGCCTGGAACGTTCGTCAGGTGACGACCAACGCGGCCCGCGAGGGCTCCCGGTTGGCGGTCATTCAGAATTCCGATCAGCTGGTTGTTGAAGGAGAAATCGAAGGTCGAATGAGTGATGCCGGTCTCGACCCCGGCCTCGCTACAATCAACATCACTGGCATGTGTGCCGGAGCGGCGTGTGTCGGTCAGCAGGTTTCGGTGCAACTCGATTACCCGTTCCAGTTCACTTTTCTCGGGCCGATCGTCGATCTGCTGGGCGGTGGAGGCTCCATCCCCGGCTCGATCAACATGACAACCACTTCGACCATGCGACACGAATAGGCGGTGACCCATGCGACGTAGACGAATCATGATTGCGTTAGCGCTGGCGGTAGTTTCCGGTATCGCCGCTGCGTATCTGGCGCTCGGCTACCTTCGGCGAGCGAACATCGTGCCGACGCCGGCGGTGGCGTCGTCGGGCACCCCGGTGGCGATCGCGGCGCGGGATCTGGCGATGGGTACTGTGTTGGACCCGGCCGACGTCGAGATCGTCAACTGGCCGAATACGAGTGTGCCACTCAGCTACGCCCGGTCGGTCGACGACGTTGTGGGGCGCGGCTTGATCACCGCGGTCAGCGCGGGCGAGCCGCTGCTCGAGACGAAGCTGGCCAGCAAGGAAGCGGGTGGAGGTTTGTCGATCGTGATCCCGGAGGGGATGCGCGCGGTGAGCGTCAAGGTCGATGAGGTGATCGGCGTGGCCGGTTTTGTCTTGCCGGGGACCCGGGTCGACGTCCTGGTGACCCTCAACCCCAGCTCCGAGCCCGAAGCGGCGGCGACGCGAGTGATCCTGCAGAACGTCCAGACGTTGGCCGCCGGGCAGATGATCCAGCGCGACAAGGATGGTACACCGGTGACGGTGGCCGTTATCACGCTCCTGGTGAACCCGGACGAGGCACAGAAGCTGACGCTTGCGGCGACCAAGGGGCGGATCCAGTTGGCGCTCCGCAACACGCTCGACTTGGAGGAGGTCGAGACGACGGCGATCCGAGCCGGGAACCTCATCCAGCAGGCTGAGCGACCGGTGGTCAAGAAGACCGGGAAACGCCGCGTGCGACCACAGGTCGAGGTCTACAACGGCGCGAAGCGTAGCGTAACCACCTTCTAGAGTGAGACGAGGAGAGAACATGCGTGAGTGTCGACGGAACGAAGCAGTCTTGGGGAACTCGCGTGGTGCATCGATGGTCCTCATGGCGATCACGATGGTCGCCCTCTTGTCGGCGACAGCACTCGCGATCGATGTCGGGATGTTGCTAAACGCTCGGACCGAAGCCCAGCGAGCGGCCGACGCCGCGGCATTGGCGGGTGCCGGGTCACTCATCGTTTTCCCGGGTGACGGCACCAAAGCCGAGGATAAGGCGATCGAATACGGCACGTTAAACACCGTTACCGACATCCCGGTTACGCTGCTTCCTGAGGACGTCGACGTTGACCTGATACAGAGACGCGTCACGGTGACGGTGCGCCGGATCGATGACCGCGGAAGCGCGGTGGGGACATGGTTCGCCAGAGTGTTTGGGGTGAACGTGGTCGATATCGAGGCCCGCGCCGCAGCCGAGGCGCAACCCTCCGGTGCAGCCCGGTGTGTCAAGCCGTTCACGATCCCCGACTTTTATTTCGACGTCGATGGCAACGGCAAGTGGGACGAAGGCATCGATCAGTACGATCCCGCCGTTCACGGCTTCGGGTCGAACTGGCGGAACCCGGGACAACCCGGTGACGACGGTCTGGGATACATCAACGACTTCGGCCGGCGGATCAACATCAAGGAGGGCGGACCTGGGCTCGCCCATCCGGGGTGGTACCAGCCGTGGGATATCCCGCATGTCGATGGCAGCCCGGCTTCCGGTGGCCACAACTACGAAGAGAACATCGCGACCTGCAACCCGTACACCGTCACGATCGGCGAGGAGTACGACATCGAGAACGGCAACATGTGGGGTCCGACCGTGCACGGGGCGGAAGATCTTATGGACCTCGATGACAACGCGGTCTGGAACCCGGGTACCAACGAGGTCGATAACAGCATCGCCAATCCATGGGAGGCGAGCCCGCGGATCGGGATCGTGCCCACGCATCACCCGGGACGCGAGTTCGAGCCCGGAAAGAAGGAGATCGAGTTTACCAACTTTATAGCGATGTTCTTCGAGTACGTGGAGGGCAACGGTCAGAACGAGAGGGTCGTCGTCCGGGTCATGTTCCCGACCGGCGTTACCGGTGGCGGCACCGTCGCGCCGAACAATTTCTCTGTTGTCTTGGTCGAATAGGCAGCGAGGGCATGAGTAGTAGGAGACAGGCCAGAGGGAGATAAGAGGATGAGTAACGGGATGAGAACGTTGAGAGACACGCGGGGGGTGTCGATCGTTTTCGTGGCGATCACGATCGTGGCGGCGATGTCAGCGGTGGCGTTGGCGGTCGACATCGGGATGTTGCTGAATGCTCGGACCGAAGCCCAGCGAGCGGCCGACTCGGCCGCTCTGGCCGGCGCAGGTTGGCTGATCCAGGATACCACCGACGACGTGGGCGCCGAAGTCGAAGCCATCAAGTTTGGCGCACTGAACGACGTGACCGACATCCCGGTCACGCTCTTGCCCGAGGACGTCGACGTCGACCTGCCGCAACAAAAGGTCACCGTTACTGTGCGCCGGAGGGGCGACCGAGGCACAGCGATCCCCACGTGGTTCGCGAGAATCTTCGGTGTCAACGCGGTCGACGTCGAGGCCCGGGCAGCGGCCCAAGTTGTACCCGCCGGATCGGCCACGTGTCTAAAGCCGTTTGCGATCCCAGATGCGTTCGATGACGTCAACGGAAACGGTGTCTTCGACCTGGGGGACAACTACGACCCGTTGACTCACGGATACGGAAGCGATTGGAGAGACCCCGGAAGCCTTGGAGACGATGGGCTTGGTTTCATAGAGGACTTCGGCCGCACGGCACAGCTCAAGCAGGGCGGTCCCTCGGACCCGCCGCAACCAGGTTGGTACTACCCGTGGGATATCCCGCAGATCGACGGCAGTCCGGCGGTCGGCGGCGACAAGTACCGTTGGAATATCGCCAACTGCAATCCCACAGTGGTCACGGTCGGCGAAGAGTACTGGATCGAGAACGGGAACATGATCGGTCCCACCGCTCAAGGCGTGCTCGATCTGATCGCCCTGGACCCCGCCGCCTATTGGGACCCGGTCGACAACATCGTCAAGGACAGCAACCGGGACCCCAACTGGGCGTCGAGCCCACGCGTCGGCATCGTGCCGGTGTGGCATCCCGGCCGTCCGTTCGATCCAGGCAAGCAGCCGATCGAGTTCACGAACTTTATCGCGATGTTCTTCGAAGGTGTGACCGGCACCGGTCAGGACCAGGAGGTCGTCGTCCGAATCATGTATGCGGCCGGTGTCCCCGGTGGTGGTGCGATCGGCGCCTCCCCCAAGATCGTCCAGCTGGTCGAATAACCCCCGGTAAGGAGCAAAGTGGCAAAGGACAAAACGCCTAACGCGCCGATCACGAGCGCGATCATCTCGACCGACGAGGAGTTCCGGACCACGTTCCGCGAAGCCGCGAGCGAAGCCGGCATGGAGATCGTGCTCGATCTGCCGGTCCCGATCGCCGACGTCAGCGAAGGTCACATCCGGGACCTGAAGAAACGGGCACCGGACCTCATCTTCGTCGACCTGGTCGAAGATCCAGATCTGGGGTGCGAACTGGCGCGGAAGATGGTGGACGCCGGGATCGGTCGTCGGCTGATCGGCGCCGGCCCGCTGCAATCTCCCGAGTTTCTCCTCGAGGCGATGCAGTCAGGGATCGTCGATTACCTGAGCAAGCCGGTCACGGCCGAACAGATCGCGGGCGTGATCGAACGCTCGCGTCGAGCGCTCGCCCCGCGCGATGTGGCCGAGCGGCATGGGGAGCTGTACGCGTTCTTCAGCCCGAAGGGCGGCGGTGGCGCGACGACGATCGCCACCAACCTGGCGATCCAGCTGCACCGGCTGACGGGCCGGCGGACCGCGCTCGTCGACCTCGATCTCGAGCTCGGCGGAGCGGCGCTCTTTCTGGCGCTCGAGCCGCGCTACAACATCGTCGACCTGTCGGTCAACCTGCACCGCGTCGACAAGGACCTGCTCAACTCCTACATGGCGACCCACGAGTCGGGCATCGACCTGCTGTCGGCTCCCTACGATCCGCGGAAAGCGGAGGCCGTCTCGGTCGGACAGGTGACCGAGATTCTGAAGCTCCTCAAACGCCACTACGATTACGTGATCGTCGATTGCCCAAAGGCGCTCACCACGCGGACCACGCGGGTCTTTGACGAGGCCGACGGGGTGTACATCGTGTCTCAGGTCGATGTGCCGTCGATCCAGAACATTCAGCGTTCTCAACCTCTGTTTGCACATATGAGCCGGGGTCGGCCGGTACGGTTGGTCGTCAACCGGTACGATTCCAACAGCGAAATCACGATCGACGATCTCGAGCATTCCGTCGAGATGGAAGTCTTTTGGACGGTGGCCAACGACTACGAATCGGTGTCGTACTCGACCAATTCCGGCAAGCCATTGATCATGCGGCCGGGATCGGTGTGCGCGCGCGAGCTAGAGGGCTTGGCGGCCCGCATCGCGGGTGTCACCGGTGGATCCGACTCGAAGGGTCGGATCCTGGGCTCCGCCCTTCGGCGGTTACGTGGCCGCCTTGGATCTTCCCCCGGATCGAAGACATCAGAAGCGTACCTAATGCCGCCGACCGCGGCTGAAAGTGAGGGATTATGAACCGACGGCAAGATCCGCAGGCCGTCCCCCTCTTCGATCACGAGGGTCAGAACGGGGTTGGGGGGATGGAAACCCTACCCGTTCGCCACGAAGAAGAGATGGGTGACGCGCTCGAGATCAAGAGCCGAATCCACCGGCGGTTGTTGGAACGGCTCAACCTCTCGAACCTCGAGGCGTACGCGCGCGACGAGGTCGTAGTCGAGATCCGGAAGGTCGTCCACGACCTGCTGGACGAAGAATCCACCCCGCTGAATTACGACGAGCGGGAGTCGCTGATCGAACAGGTCATCGACGAGATCTTCGGGCTGGGCCCGCTCGAGCCACTCGTAAACGATCCGACGATCTCGGATATCCTCGTCAACACCCATAAACAAGTGTACATAGAACGCGACGGGCGGCTCGAGAAGACCGAAGTACAATTCAAGGACGATCGCCACCTGATGCAGGTCATCGACCGAATCGTGTCAGCGGTCGGTCGGCGGATCGACGACTCGAGCCCGATGGTCGACGCCCGGCTGGCCGACGGCTCGCGCGTCAACGCGGTTATCCCCCCGCTGGCGATCGACGGACCCCACTTGTCGATCCGTAAGTTCAAGAAGGACGCGTTGTCGGCAGAGGATCTGCTGCGCTTTGAAACGGTGACACCCCAGATGATGGAGCTGCTCGAGGGGATCGTGAAAGCGCGGCTCAACGTGTTGATCTCGGGTGGCACGGGCGCCGGTAAGACGACCCTGCTGAACGTGCTGTCGTCGTCAATACCTGTCACCGAGCGGATCGTCACGATCGAGGACTCGGCCGAGCTGCAGATGAGGCAGCCACACGTGGTGCGGATGGAGACGCGGCCGCCAAACGTCGAAGGCTTGGGTGAAGTGGCGGCGCGCCAGCTGGTGATCAACGCTTTGCGCATGCGGCCCGATCGGATCATCGTCGGTGAGGTGCGCGGATCAGAGGCGGTGGACATGTTGCAGGCGATGAACACCGGTCACGATGGTTCGCTCACCACGCTCCACGCCAACGCCCCGCGTGACGGCCTGCGGCGTCTCGAGACGATGATCGGGATGGCCAACCTCAATCTGCCGGAGAAGGCGATGCGGCAGCAGATCGCGAGCGCCATCGACGTCATCATTCAGGTTAGTCGCCTGGCCGACGGCACGCGCCGCGTATCGTCGATCTCCGAGGTGGTGGGCATGGAGGGCGATGTGATCACGATGCAGGACATCTTCGTGTTCGAGCGCGAGGGGATCAGCGAGGATGGCAACGTTATCGGTCACTTCCATGCGACCGGGATCCGTCCGCGGTTCACAGACCGATTGAAGACCGCCGGCATCAATCTGCCGGTCACGCTGTTCTCGAATACCGAGACCGTGCACGTCGCTGGAGGAATGCGCTAATGGAGATTCAACAAGGACCGTGGATCCCGGTTCTGCTGGCGTTTGTCGCGGTCGCGCTGACGGTGCTGGCGGCGGCGCTGTTGTGGGAGTGGGTGCGGGATCGCAGCCGACATCGGGAGCTCAAGCAGCGAATGGACCCCGAGCGGACGAGCTCGGGAGGCGAAACGATCGACGATCTCTTCAAGAGCGCCAATGACCGGGGTGAGGGTTTGCTGGGGCCGCTTGCGGAGCGGTTACCGCACGTCTACGACCTCCAGATCTTGCTCGATCAGGCGGAGCTCCGGTGGCACTTCGGGACGTTCATAATCCTGACCATCGGTGCGGCCGTCGCTTTCGGCACCGCCGGGATGCTGTTCACCAAATTCCTACTCGTCGCCATCGGTACCGCAGGGCTCGGTGCAACGCTGCCGTACCTCTACGTTCGATGGAAGAAGCGCAAGCGCATGACGGCCTTTCTCGAGCGGTTCCCGGATGCGATCGATCTGCTAGGTCGCTCCATTCGGGCCGGGCACGCGTTCTCGACCGGCCTCCAGATGGTCTCCGAGGAGACGGGCGAGCCGGTGGCCGGGGAGTTCCGCCGTGTTTTCGAGGAGCAGAAGTTCGGGCTCCCGCTCGATGAGTCGTTGTACGGTTTGGCCGACCGGATCGACCTGGTCGACGTCCAGATCTTCATTACCGCCGTGCTGATCCAGCGCGAAGTGGGTGGAAACCTGGCAGAGATCCTCGACACGTTGGCGGACACGATCCGCGAGCGGTTCGTGATCGAGCGTCAGGTGCGCGTCTACACCGCGCAAGGGAGGCTGACCGGCTACCTGCTGGCGGTTCTTCCGCTCGCGCTCGCGTTCGTGATCTACACGTTCAACGCCGAGTACATCAGCATCCTGGTCGAAGAGCCGATCGGCAGGGTGCTGATCGCCATGGCGGCGATCATGCAAATCTTCGGGTTCTTCACGATCCGCCGGATCGTGGATATCAAGGTATAGAGGGCGTATGGTCTACGTAATCGCAGTTCTCATCATGACCGCCGTTACGATGGCGGTGTTTGTCGTTGCCGTGGCGGTGCCCGAACGCCCGCGGACGATACGCCGTCGGCTGGCGACGATCGACGATCAGCGGGATCGAATGACCCCGCGCCGTCAACGCAGAAACCGACAAAAGCGCGAGCAACTGGAGGCCCTAGCCCAAGCGTTGGGCGATCGGGTCGCTAGCCATCGCTCGGATGTGAGCGAGATCCGGTTGTCGCTATTGCGGGCGGGCTTCAGGAGCCCCAACGCCGTTCCTGTGTACTACACGCTGCGCATCTTGCTGAGCGCGGGCTTCGCTTTTGGCGCCACCGTGCTGGCTACGGTCGCCGGGGCGCCGGCGTACGGCTCTGTGTTCGGCATGTTGGTGTTCGCAGCGGCGGGCTGGCTCCTGCCTCGGTCCATTGTGTCGCGACGGAAACGCAAGCGGTCCTTTGAGATTCAGATCGCGCTGCCCGACATGCTCGACATGATGGTCGTCTGTGTCGAGGCGGGTCTAGGTCTCAACCAAGCCATGGATCGTGTGGCTTCCGAGCTGACGCAACTCAGCAGGATCCTGAGCGACGAGCTGAGAATCGTCAACATCGAGATGGAAACTGGCACTCCGCGCGAGGATGCGTTGCGCAACCTCGCCGACCGCTCCGACAACGAGGATCTTCGCTCGTTGGTCGCGATGTTGATTCAGACCGACCGCTTCGGTACGTCGATCGCACGCGCGTTGCGCGTGCATTCCAAGTCGCTTCGTACGAAGCGCAGGCAACGTGCGGAAGAAGCGGCCGCAAAGACGACGATCAAGCTCGTCTTTCCGCTGGTTTTCTTCGTTTTCCCAGCCATGTTCGTCGTGATCTTGGCGCCAGCGGTTCTCCACATCATTCGTCAGATGGGGGGATTGGTTTAGAGCCCATGCAAAGGAGTTCTCAATGACGCTGCAAGAGCAGGTTTTGGCCGGATCCGGCCAACCGGCGACCGAATCGGACGTCCCCCCCGTACCCCGTACGATTCGCGACACCGGACTTTCGCCGGAGACGATCACAGCGCTAGCCCTCAAGACGGTGTACGTAGCGGGCGCGCGGACCGGCCGCGAGATCGCCGGGTACATCCGGCTCCCATTCGAGGTCCTGGACGAGGCGTTGTTCGACGCCCAACAGCGGCACATGGTCCAGGTCTCTGGCGTCCGTGGTCACAGCCGCGCTGGTTACGTATTCGATCTCACGAATACCGGTCGTGACCGTGCGCGGGAGCTGTTTCAAGCTAGCCACTACGTCGGTCCCGCCCCGGTGCCACTCAAGGTGTATCACGAGTGGGTGCTGAAGCAGTCGATGCTGGACGTCGTGATCGAGCCCGAGGAGATCGACGCCGGCCTCAATCACCTGGTCTTGGGTCCGGAGATCCTCAGGCAGCTGGGACCGGCGATCAATTCCGGTCGATCGATGTTCCTGTACGGTCATGCCGGCAACGGCAAGACCGAGATCGCCCAATCGATCGCCAAGATGATCAGCGGCAGCATCTACGTTCCATATGCGATCGAAGTCGAAGGTCGCGTCATCGTCGCGGTTCAAGACTTCGATCTTGGCGAAGAGATCAGAAAGAGCGAATCCGACAGCTGGTTGGCGGAGGAGGCTACCTTTGACATCCGGTTCGCTCACGTGCCTCGGCCGGTGGTCTTCACCGGCGGGGAGTTGAGCCTCGAGCAGATGGACCTTCGGTTCGATCCCCATGCCCGGTTCTACCGGGCGCCGCTGCAACTCAAGGCCAACGGCGGCGTGTTGATCATCGATGACTTGGGTCGGCAGCTGGTTCGTCCGGATGAGCTCCTCAACCGGTGGATGGTTCCACTGGAAAAACGGGCCGACTTCCTCACGCTCCACACCGGACACTCATTCCCGGTGCCGTTCGATTGCCTGCTCATCTTCTCGACCAACTTGGAGCCCTCCGAGCTGGTCGACGAAGCGTTCCTGCGCCGGATCCACTACAAGATCAACATGCGGAGCCCGTCGAGGGAGGAGTACGCGAAGATCCTGCGGCGTTGCTGTGAGGAGAAGTCGATCGAGTTCGACCCGAACAGCGTCGAGACGATCTACGACGCCTACTACGATCGCCACGGCATCCCGCCCCGCGGCTGTCATCCACGCGACATCGTGCTGCACCTTTGTGATCTTGCACGGTACGAGCGGAGTGAGCCGATGATGGGGGATGGAAGGCTCGAGGAGGCGTGCGAGTCGTACTTCCTCACGTAAAGCGGGTAGGGCGGTAAAGCCTCTCGACCAGGACCTGCACCGGCGTTGCAATCCGTCCAGGGGCTGGGTAGGTTTGGCGTTGCCCCAGGCTCACAGGGCTCGATACTACCAACCCCGTCAGGACCGGAAGGTAGCAGCGGTAAGTAGAAGCTCGGGTCGCTGTGGTCAGCCTGGGGTATCTGCTTGTTCGCACGTTCCCTGACCATCTGGCTAGAGAGTCGACGACCGCCCCGATGTCCCATCAGCCGCTGGCGCTGAAGTACCGTCCGACGACGTTCGCGGACGTTATCAGCCAGGATCACGTCACCCGCACGCTGAGAAATGCGCTGGATGGACAGCGGATCGCTCAGGCGTATCTGTTCGCTGGACCGCGGGGCAGCGGAAAGACCTCCACCGCTCGCATTCTCGCTAGAGCGCTCAACTGTGATCGTGGTGTCAGCGGCGAGCCATGCGGTGAGTGCGACAATTGCGTATCGATTGCGACCGGTCGATCACTCGACGTAATGGAGATCGATGCCGCCTCCAACCGCGGGATCGACGACATCAAAGAGCTACGGGAAACGGTCAAGTACGCCCCCGCGCAGGGGCGTTCCAAGGTGTACATCGTGGACGAGGTCCACCAGCTCTCGAAGGATGCGTTCAACGCCTTCTTAAAGACGCTCGAGGAGCCGCCACCCGGCGTGGTATTTGTTCTTGCGACTACCGAGCCACACCGGATCTTGGCGACGATCCTCTCCCGCTGTCAGCGGTTTGATTTTCGACCGATCCCGCTGGCCGAGATACGCGATCGACTGGTATGGATCGCCGAGCGTGAGGCGATCGGCCTCGAAGAGGAGGCGGCGTTCGCGATCGCGAAGAAGGCCGACGGCAGCTTGCGGGACGCGTTGTCTTTGCTGGACCAGGTGGTGGCGTTCGGCGGAGATGACGTGAGTCTCGACGCGATCCATCGACTGATCGGGATCCCGGACGAAGAGCGTTACCTTGAATTGACGAAGCTGCTGGTCGCTGGCGAGACGGGTCAGACCTTGAGCTTCGTGCGGCAACTGCGCAGTGAAGGGTACGATCTGGAGGAGTTTTACGTCGGGCTACTGGAGCATCTTCGGAATTGCCTGCTGTTCGCTATCGGCGATGGTAGCTCGTTGGCTGAGGTTCCCGAGCGGTTGCACACCCGCTATCAAGAGACAGCTGACGAGCTGGGGACCGAAGATCTGTTGCGCATGCTCACACTCGCGACCGAGGAAGAACAGCCATTTCGAAAATCGAGCCGGCAGTCTTTGGTGCTCGAGGTGTTGCTCGTGCGCTTAGCGTTGTTGGACCGCAGCGTCGACCTCGACCTCGTCTTGAGATCGCTCGAGAAGGGTGGACGTCCGGGCGCGCGTGAAACGACCAAGACCAAAACCAAGACGCGGTCCGCCATGCAGAAGAGAGGCAGTGACGACGCCGAGACGACGAGCGGTGGTGCGTCACTGACGCTCGATCACTTGCAGGCTGCATGGGACGAGGTTCTGGAGGCTGTTCACGCGCGCCGACCAACGGTCGCAGCGCTCCTGCAGGGGGTGGTTCCAAGTCGGTGCACGGCGGACGAGATCGTGCTTGCCGCTCCGACGGACGCGGAGTTTCGCCTGGAGCAGTTGTCTCGAGGTGGGATGCTCGAACCGCTGGTCGAGATCCTCGGCCAACGGTGGCAGTTTGGTGGTCGAGTCTTGGTAACTGAAGCCGCGGTCGCGGAAGCCGATGCGCAATCAACCGAGAAAAAACGACGGAGCAGCCGCGAGCTCACCGCCCGCGATATTGAATCGAGGCTCAAAGGAGACCCGAAGTTGCAACAGGCGGTTGATCTTTTTGATGCCAGCGTCGTTCGCGTACATCGATCCTCTCCAGCTCAATCGTGATCGAAAGGAGAACACTCGATAGTTGATGAACAATCTCGGAAACCTCTTGAAGCAGGCTCAGAAAATTCAGAGCCAGGTATCGGAAATACAGACCGAACTGGGGAAGCGCCGCATCGAGGCGTCTTCGGGTGGAGGGATGGTGGTTGCCGTCGTCAACGGGCGACAGGAGCTCATCTCAATCGCAATCGACCCGAGTGCGGTGGATCGGGATGACGTGGAGATGCTGGAGGACTTGATCGTGGCGGCGGTAAACGAAGCCACGCGGAGGGCCAGCGAGATGGCGAGCGAAGAGATGAAGAAGCTCACTGGCGGACTCCCCCTCCCGGGTCTCCTCGAGTAGGACGTTGAAGGCCGGGAGGCGCGCGTGGCGGATGCGGTCGAGACATTGATCGAGGAGTTGGCGAAGCTTCCGGGCATCGGCCGGAAGACCGCCAGCCGGCT
>JBDGYV010000021.1:0-36461 GCA_039588915.1 Gemmatimonadota bacterium | reverse complement strand
CCACTTCTTTGTTATCGATCGCGAGGCTTTCCGCGACACGCTCGAGGCCAACCCCAGCTTGGCCGAGCGGATCGCCCAGACACGGGCTGAACGCAACCAGGAGCTGGAGGAGACGCACGCCGCGCTTCACGAGGCGGGCGCCCAGCAGGTCGAGGAAGAGAAGCGACAGATTCTGTCGCGTATCAGGGATTTCTTCGGCTTTCGGTCGACCGAGCTATAGCTTGGACATGATGATGGCATCCTATCGGATCCCGCTAGTGTTTATAGCAGGCTTGATGGTCGCTTCGCAGTTGGCTGCTCAGGACGACCTCGGGGCGATGCTCGACGCGCGTAGAGAGGCGATCCCGAAGCAGAAACGGGTGTTCGAAGAGACGTGGCTCATCCCCGCCGACGGAGCGGAGCCCAATGCCGAGCCGCGCTTCGCCGGTCGCGTGGTAGTGTTTCAGGATCGGCCCAAAGAACGGCTCGAGATCCGACGCGCGGCCGCGGACCAACTGGAAGAGCCGATCGTTATCGTATGCGACGGTCGGCGCTATCACCTGGTTACACGCGTCGGGGCGACAGAATTGATTTCCAGCGAGCCCGTTGCCGACCCGTTCGTGCAACTCGTTCTGGCCAGCCCGGCCGGTCGCGCCGAGCCACACCGCACCGTAACCGACAGCGATGGGACAACGACTGCGATCGTTTTGCGTCACAAGCGTGACCCCGACTTCGACGAGGACGACGCGTTCGAGCTCAAGCGCCCGCAGGTCGAGTCCAGCCTGCTAAAGAAGGGGCTATCGTCATTCAGTGCGGCTCAAGACCGACACGTCGCCGCTTCGGCCGGCGCCCGTGGCGTAGACGAGATCGAAACCGCCAACGGCAAGGTCTCGGTCACACCAGACCCGGAGGCCGTCTGGTGGATGGAGGAGCACTCCGTGCCACCGTTGGAATTCGAAGAGTTCCGGATCGAGGCCAGATTGGCGCCGTACAACGACCTGCCAGAACCCCAAACGGTAGATCCCGAAGCGTGAAGACGATCGTTCGCCGCCAACTCGTCGCCACGATCGTGACGTTGCTCAGCGCGATCGCATCGGTCTCACCGGCCGAGGCCCAGCTCCTCGATCGGATCAAGCAAGCGGCCGGGATCGCCCAACGCGTGGCACCGGCGGTAATCACCATCTCGACCGAGCAAGAGGTCGAGATCGGTCGCGGTATCGCCGCCACGATCGCTGGCTACTACGGAGTAGTCCAGGATCCTCAGCTGACGCGTTACGTCAATCTCGTCGGCCTAGCGGTCGCCTCGGTCGATCCGCGGACGGATATCGCGTACCGATTCGCGGTGCTCGACAGCGACGACGTCAACGCTCTGGCTGCGCCCGGTGGCTACGTGTTCGTAACCCGCGGCGCACTGGCGTTGATGAACGATGAGGCGATGTTGGCCGGCGTCCTCGGCCACGAGGTTGGCCACGTCAACCGACGTCACGTCGTCAACGAGATCCGAGCCCGCGCCCGAACCGAGCTCGGGTTGGAAGAGATCACCGAGCAGATCAACCTGACCGGCGAGGAGTATCTGGAGCAAACGATCCAGCTGGGCACCACGGCGCTCTTCATGGGGTTATCGAGGGAAGACGAGCTGGAGGCCGACGCCTACGGCGTCAAGGTCGCTGCCGGCGCCGGCTACGATCCCAAGGGCTTGACGCGCTTCCTGGCAGCGCTGCCAAACGCCGAAGCCGAGCGGCGGTCGCTGCTCGCCAAGACGCACCCCGATATCGATGATCGGTTGGACGAAATCGACGACGCGATCGACGATCTCGAGACCGATGATGCGACGGTCACCGCCAGCGATCGATTCCACGACCGTAGCGCGATCGAGACCCCGTCAAGCGGGGGTCGGTAGTCGCTCGGCGGTCAGCTCGAGCGCGTAGACACCGAGGCAGACAGCACCCGCTAGCTCGATCACCTCCTCCGGTCTCGGCCGCTCCAGCACCCACCCAAAGAACTGTGCCTCCTGGCTGGCAGCAACTCCCAGGATCGCGAAGCCGAGAGCGAGCCACACGGTCTCCGGTCGCGCCAGGGATAGGCGCACAAACGCGAAGTTCAGGTACCCCGCGCGCCAGAACGCGACCGCCACGATCAGGAGCACGGCGGCCACGATCGCAATCCCGTTCCGTGACAGCACCCGCTCCGACGCGAGTCGGATCAGATCGTGGAGGCTGCCGGTGTACACGCCATCGATCCTGCCGATCAACCCGCCGAAGATGCCGAAGTAATCGATCTCTTCTAAGCCGAGGAGCGCATACACGCCGACCAGCAGCAGCCATGGCTTGCGCTCGGAGAGCTCGAAACCGCGCACGTGCCGATACAGCAACAGCGCGCCACCCCAATACATCAGTAGGCAAAGTGGCTCCCACAGACCGTTCTCGCGTGAGAAGCGGCGAAACAACTCGGGCGCGGTCTCCCGCATCACGAGCCCGCCAACGAGCGTGAAAAGAACGACCACGAGCACCCCGCTCCAGCGTTGCGATCGCGCCATCGATCGCCACCATTCGCGTATCCTGGCCGACCCCAACCACACTTGTCGCATCAGTAGCGCGACCGTCCCATACCCGATCACCCAAAGCACCGCGCCGCCGACCGGATGACCCTGGAAAGCGGGCAGTACCAGCAACGTGGCCAGCAACCCGAGGAGCGCGAGGCCGACGATCGTCATCCTAGACGGTCTGGTTTCGACGCTCGGCTGAGCGGTTCGATCAGGACTCTGCATAGCTCGTGACCCTATGATAAGTTGCGGCCGTGACGATGGGGACCCGACGCGATTTTCTCCGCTTCCTAGCTGCTACTCCGATCGGCGCCTGGGCGTGTGCATCCGGCGCGGCCGAACGGGTCGTCCGCGTCCCGACCGGGGAACGCGTAAACGACGTTCACACTCGCCTCAACGAAACTTGGATCGAACGCGTCATCATCCCGCAATCGACGAACGATGTGCAAGCGGCGGTCGTCGCCGCTCGCGACGCAGGCCAGAACTTGGCGATCGCCGGCGGACGGCACGCAATGGGTGGCCAGCAGTTTTTACGCGATGGGTGGCTGCTCGACATGCGTGCGCTCAGCCTCGTGCGCGACTTCGACACTGAGCGCGGGTTGCTGACCGTCGACGCCGGCATGTTTTGGCCAGACGTGTTTGCGTTTCTCGAGACAACTTGGGGGGGTGACGGCTCGGGCTGGGGCATCGTGCAAAAACAGACTGGGGCTGACCGGCTCTCGATTGGCGGAACGCTGGCTGCCAATGCGCACGGCCGAGTGTTGACTCGACCACCGATCGTGGCCGACGTCGAGCGATTCATCCTGGTCGATGGCGAAGGTCGGGTCCACACCGTGAGCCGCCAGGAAAACCGCAACCTGTTCCGCTTGGCGATCGGCGGCTACGGCCTGTTCGGCGTCATTACCCGGGTCACCCTCCGGCTTGCACCGCGTCGCAAGGTCGAGCGGTTTGTGCGTGAAGCGATGATCGAAGAGGTGCCCGACCTAATGCGCGAGCGGATCGCCGACGGTCACCTCTACGGCGACTTCCAGTTTGGGATCGACCCCGATTCTGAGACCGAGTTTCTCCGACGCGGGATCCTCTCCACCTATCGGCCGGTTCCGCTCGCGAGGCTGATCCCACCCGATCAACGGAGGCTGGCATCCCGAGACTGGGAAGAGCTGCTTGTGCTGGCGCACACCAGGCCTTCGGATGCATTGAAAGCGTACGTCGACCATTACTTGAAGACGAACGGGCAGATCTACTGGGCGGATACGCAGCAGCTCGGGTACTACCGCGAGGGGTACCACGTCGAGCTCGATCAGCTGCTGTCGGCGCCGGCCCCGGCGACCGAGGTGATCTCGGAGTTGTACGTTCCGCCCGAGCAGCTGGCCGATTTCATGGCCGCCGCAGCGCGGCGACTGCGTGCAAGCGGTGTTCGCGTGGTCTACGGCACGGTGCGGTTCATCGAACCCGACATCGAGACGTTTCTACCGTGGGCGTCCCGCCGTTACGCGTGCATCGTGTTCAACCTCCACACCGAGCACACGCCCGAAGGTCTCCAGCGATCGGCAACCGCGTTTCGCGCGTTGATCGATGAAGCATTAGCGAGAGAGGGACCGTTTTTCCTGACCTATCATCGGTTCGCCACCCGTGAGCAAGTCGAGGCGGCTTATCCGCTCTTCCCCCGATTCTTGGGGCTCAAGCAAGTGTACGATCCAGCGGAGCGGTTTCAGAGCGACTGGTACCGCCACTACCGCGAGTTGTTCGCATGAGGATTGTTCTCATCGCGTTGGTAGTGGCGCTGGGCGTGCCGACCTCGCTTGTGGGCCAGCTGGCCGAGACGCCGCTGGTGATCCGCGACGTCACCTTGATCGACGCCAGCGGGGCTGCGCCGGCTCCCCATACCACACTCATTATTCGAGAACGGCGGATTGCGACCCTCGGGCCCGCGAGCGAGATCGAGATACCGGACGGGTCGCGGATCATCGAGGGACGGGACCGTTTCGTGATCCCGGGTCTGTGGGATCTTCACGTTCACGCGATGCGCGAAGGCCGCTCCGCGTGGCACTTCCCCTTATACATGGCCAACGGTGTCACCGGCGTGCGCGAGATGGGCACGTTCCTGGATTCACTCGACAGTTGGCGAGCGCGGCTGGCAGCCGGATACCCTGGACCGCGGATCGTCGCTGCCGGTCACATCGTCGACGGTCCGAGACCACCCGGAGTGGTTCGACCACCACCGGGGCGGCCAACGCCCGCGTGGGTGTTCGCGATCCCAATAACGAGTACCGATCAGGCGCGAGTCGTCGTCGACTCACTGATCCGGCACCGGGTCGATTTCATCAAGGTGTATAGTGGCCTCTCGCGAGAGGCGTACCTCGCCGTGGCGGAAGCAGCCCGTGCTCGTGGCGTTCCGTTCGCCGGCCACGTGCCCGATGCGATCACGCCGATTGAAGCTGCCGAGGCCGGTCAGCGATCAATCGAACACCTAACCGGCATCCTCGAGGTGTGCACCCCTGGGGCGAGCGATGTCGAGGCCCAGGTCATGGACCTGCTGGGCTCGGGCTTACCGGCGGATTCGGTGCGCGTAGCGGTGCAGGTGCTGGTCCGCGACGGTTTGGCCGCCTACAGCTTGGAGCATTGCGCGCCCACGATCGAGAGCTTCATCGTCAACCAGACCCGACACGTGCCGACACTCGTCGTCCTCCGGGGGCACGCCCAGGCCAGCGATCCCGCCGTCATAGCGGACCCACGCCGCCGGTACATCCCGGACAAAATCGTCTCCCGTTGGGAACCCAGGCGCGACGTAGACGACGCGATCATCGACATGATGTACGACAAGCGCGTTGAGATCGTGGGCGACCTCCACCGATCCGGCGTTACGATCCTGGCCGGAACGGATGCCAGCGACGAGACGAATGTCTTTCCCGGGTTCAGCCTCCATGACGAGCTGGCGCTATTAGTCGAAGCCGGGCTTGAGCCACTGGAGGCGATTCAAGCCGCCACTTCGAGCTCAGCGAACTTTCTCGGTCACGCCGACTCACTGGGGACGATCGAGGTTGGCAAACTGGCGGACCTGGTTCTACTCGACGCCGACCCGCTCGCGGACATCCGAAACACCCAACGGATCGTCGCGGTCGTGTTCAACGGCAAGCTGCTCGGCCGAAACGATCTTGACGCGTTACTGGCCGACGCCGAAACGGCCGCACGACGCCAAGCAGAGGAACCCTAGGGTCTGGCCGAGCTTCGCTCTTGTCGCAGTCAGCCGACGAGCCGACCCAGCGTTTCCAAGTCGATGTTGCCACCCGATAGGATGACACCCACGCGCTGAACATCGGTCGGCAGAAGCCCTTCGAGCGCGGCGGCAGCGGCCAGCGCACCAGTGGGCTCGACGACCAGCTTCATCCGCGTCATGACCAGTGTCAACGCACGGACAATCGCGGCCTCGGGGACTCGGGCCACGCCCGCCGCTAGCTCGCGAACGATCGGGAACGTCAGCTCGCCCGGCATCTGAACTCGAGCCCCATCGGCGATCGTCTCTGGCGGCTCGATCCCGACCCGTTGGCCGACCTCGAGCGAACGCGCGGTGTCGTCTGCCGTTTCGGGCTCGGCACCGAACGCCAACACCGGCCGATCCTGGCCCGCGGCAGTTACCGCGGCGCCGGCCAACAAGCCGCCCCCGCCAACCGGAGCGACCACTGCGTCCAAATCGGCAACGTCTTGCAGCAGCTCGAGCGTCGCAGTCCCCTGACCCGCGATGATCGCCAGGTCGTCGTAGGGTGGAACCAAGACGCGTCCGTCGCGGGCCACGATTTCGGCGGCGATCGCCTCCCGATCGTCGGTGCGCCGGTCGTACATCACGATGTCGGCTCCGTAACCTCGCGTGGCGTTGACCTTGGCGCTAGGCGCGTCGGCCGCCATCACGATTACCGCACTGACGCCCAGGCCGCGTGCCGCCAGCGCCACCCCTTGGGCATGATTTCCGGACGAGTAAGCGACCACCCCGCGCTGTCGCGCGTCGTCGCTTAGCTGAAGCAACTTGTTGGTCGCGCCGCGGATCTTGAACGATCCGCCACGCTGGAGGTTCTCGCATTTAAAAAAGAGGTGCCGCCCGGCGATCTCATCCAGCAACCGCGAGGTCATAACCGGTGTCCGGTGAACGCCGTTTGCGATGCGCTCGTAGGCCGCCGTCACGTCGGCAGTGGTGATCGCCAACCCGCTCATGCGAACCTGACACCGTTGCGATCGGTGAACAACAACCCTCCGCGGTAAAACAGGTAGCTACTACCGATCTGGATCACGTGAAAGACGTCGTTGTGATTGAATCGCGGGTGAAGCGCCAGCCCGGCTTGTTGGATCACCGCACCTATCGCGGCGGCTACGACACCGGTCGCAATCCACGGCGCGCTCGGAATCCTATTGCGGATCCAGCCAATCGCCTGCTGACCCACTAAGCACCCTAGCCCGACCGCGGAAGCAGCGCTCGCGTACAGAAACTCCGGGTGGCCCGCGACCCATGCCACATAGCCCGCCAGAGCGACCACCGCGATCGAGGCCACCAACGGTCGCCACCGGCGGCTCGCACCGCCCGCGATTGCGGTCATCACAGCGGCGAACGCGAAGCCGCCGATCGCGAACAGACTCAGCTTCCAGAGGACCGCTTCCCAGCTCGGACCGAGCAGACCGCGAAACCCGTGAACTGTCCCGCCGGTCAATGCGGCCAGCGCAATCGCGAAGAAGCCGATCGCCCACCACCAGCCGGCCGAGACCTCGTCGATGCGGGCCTGACGCCACACGATCCTGCCCCACGCGAGTGAGACTCCGCCGAGCACGTAGTCGGTTATTGTCGTTGCGGGCTCGGTGATCACTGGCGGGCATTCTAGACCGCGACGCGAACCCCCGCTAACCACCCTTCGTACCAAGCGATAGATTACGGCGCTTGCTTCGCCTCGCACTCATCCAACAGCACGCCTCTCCCGATCGCGACGAGAACATCGCTCGTGGACTCTTCGCGTTGGCGGAAGCGGCTCAAAACGGCGCCCAGCTGGTGTCCTTCGCCGAGCTGGCGTTCGAACGATTTCATCCACAGCGCCCGGCTGACGGGCCGGTGGCCGGCCTCGCGCAACCGGTGCCGGGCCCCCTCACCGACGCCTTCACCGCTGCCGCACGCGAACACGGCGTGGTCATCGTGCTCAACCTCTTCGAGCGTGACGGTCAAAAGACCTTCGACACATCGCCGATCATCGATGCCGACGGCACGTTGCTGGGGAAAACCCGGATGGTTCACATTACGGACTATCCGTGCTTTCACGAGCAAGACTACTATGAGCCCGGTGACACGGGTGCTCCGGTTTACACCACCGCGGTTGGCTCGGTGGGAGTCGCGATCTGTTACGATCGCCACTATCCCGAGTACATGCGTGCGCTGGCGCTATCCGGCGCGGAGATCGTGGTCGTACCGCAAGCTGGCGTCGATGGCGAGTGGCCGGATGGTCTGTACGAGGCCGAGATGCGGGTCGCAGCGTTTCAAAACGGCTATTTCGTCGCCCTCTGCAACCGGGTTGGAGAAGAAGAGAGCCTCGCCTTCAGCGGCGAGTCGTTTGTCTGCGCGCCCGATGGTACGGTCGTGGCGCGTTCCCCTAGTGGGGAGGATTGCATACTGTACGCCGACCTCGATTTGAAAGCGGTGCACGATTCACACGCGCGGCGTCTGTTCCTACGTGATCGGCGGCCAAACCTGTACACCCAGTGGCTGACCAGCACGAACCCGGTCAGCCATTCGAGTGTAGAAGTCGATGCCCATGAATCGTAGAGACGTGATCAACCATTATCGCTCGATCGTGTCGGCGACTGTTTTGCTACTCGCCGCGTGCTCGGCAGTGTCCGAGGTCACCAACTTCGATGGCGGGCCCGTGGCACCCGGGGCACTCGAACGCCGGCCGTACCTGGTCGCCGTAACCGATTCCTCGGCCATCGTTCGTTGGCGGACGTTCGCGCCTTCGACCCCAAACCTCCGGTTCTGGGGCACGGGCGACACAATCCCCGTCCCCCTGCCAGGCCCAGCCACCGACCACACCGTTCTGTTAAAGGACTTGAACCCGGCCACCCCGTACACCTACCAGGTGCAAACGGACGATTCGGTGTGGACCGGGCCGGCGACATTCCGAACCTTCTCCTCCCCAGGGACGAAGGATCCGTTCACGTTCTTGGTGTTCGGGGATTCAGGCACGCTTAACGCCGGCCAGCTGGCGGTGGCTCAACAGCTCAACAACGAGGAACCCGCGCTTGTCCTTCATACCGGGGATCTCGCCTATAAGTCCGGCACTGAGAATGAGCTCACCCAGAGTCACTTTCGCGTCTACGCGCCGCTGCTCAGCAGGGCCCCGCTCTATCCTACGCCCGGCGATCACGACTTGAAAACGCGGATGGGGCAGCCATACATCGCCGCCTTTTCTCCACCGGCCGGCTGGGCCTCAGGCTCGCCGTTCTACCACGCGTTCGATCACGGGAACGTTCGTTTCATCGCGCTCGACACCAAAGATTCGGACCGACATGAACGACTGTACGGAAACCTGACCGACAAGTCTGGCAAGTCGTATGAATGGCTGGTCGGCCAACTCGAGGCCGCTCGGTCGGATCCCGGAGTCGACTGGATTTTCCTTTTCTTTCATCACGCACCGTACAGCGCATCCACCGGGTTCGGTGGCCACGGGTCGGACGACGATATCCAGGAGGTGATCGCCCCATTAGCCGATGAGTACGGAGTCGGTTTCGTATTCAGCGGGCACGATCATGATTACCAGCGGTCGCGATCGCTACGCGGCGACGAGATCGTTCAGGACGGCTACGGAACAGTGTACATCGTGAGCGGTGGGGGCGGCGGGCGCCGCACGCTCCGTGGCACTGGCAACGAGTGGTTCACCGCCTACGCCGAGCAGGTCTACCATTACGTTCGGGTGCATGTAAACGGTTACACGGTCCGGCTGGAAACCGTCGACACCCAGGGCGGCATCATCGATTCGTACACGGTGTCGCTCCCGATGGAGCGCCGAAAGACCCTCGAGCCCGAAGCCGAGGCCTTGCCCGCCGCCCAGTAGGATTCCCGACCAACTCCTCCATGGCTACGGATACTTGCTGAGCACGAGGTCCTTTCCGGTCGCATGGCACCCGGCACACAACGCGACGCCGTTCGCTGCCGCGACGGGATCACCACCATCGGTCGTACTCAAGATCTCGTACCAATACCAGCCCTGACCGTTTTGGCTGTCCTCGGCCGTTTTCACGCTGACCGCCCAGCCGGACAGTTGACCGTCGGAGTCATGGAACTCCTTAACGATCGCCGCTCCTTTTGGGTGGGTTGCGTTCCCCGCTTTCAGAGACGCGTCCATTGGCCCGTTGAAAAACGCCACCACGGTTGAGCTGGGCTGAGCCGCGGGCGAGGGGTGTGGCCCCACGGATGTGTGTGGCTCCGCCTCGCGCGCAAATGACTTGTACGTTCCGGCCTGCAAGTACGAGAAGAGTTCATCCTTGTTGGTCGGCACGACGTCCGCGCCGGTCGGGGTCGCACTCGCCGTCGCGCCCTCCTCCGCCGCCTCGTCTGCAGTTGCCGATGCCGCCCCACCCTTCGCGGCAGAGAGAATCGGGTAGTACTGCGTGAACACCCAGTCGTCGGCCGCTGACGCGTCGTGGCACACGTTGCATGCGCCGGTCGGCTGCGCAACAGCCGTTTCCGCCAGCGGGTACGAATGACCATACGTGAAGTAGGCCCAGTTGCCGGGCTCATCCGCAAACCGTGCGGCGTCCTTGACGGTCGTCTCAAGTCCCAAAAATTCGCCCATGAAGTATCCGTTGCCGCTCGTCGCTTGCTTGGCCCCCACGCTGACCAGCTCCTTGACTAGAACGGTGCCGTCCTGGAACTCTCCGGTCGCTTCCCAGTGCGCGAAATCATCGGGGTGGATGTAGACATTGTGAAACTCCGGGAAATTCGCCTCGGGTGGGTTCAAATCGTTGGGCGTGAGCGGCGTCCCGACGTAAACCCTCTTTCGGTAGTCTACGGCTCGCTCCAGCTCACCAGCCGCGTTAAACGCGGGCTTCGGGAGCATCGAAGCCGCCGCGTGTTCGTCGCCGTTCGTCGCAGCGGTGTCGGGCGCGGGTGCGCACTCTGCTCCGACGATAATCGTCGCGAGCGCCGCTACCAAGAGAGAAGTGACCTTCGAAGCCGGCATGGACCCCCCGTTCGCTGGATGCATTTGGGATGGTCGCGTAAGGATTTGCCTTACACGATGAACCCACCCCAGCATCCCCCACTGGGGGTGTCAAACATCAATCGACTGGGGTGTACTCCGGCCAATACATCGAAGCGAGCACGTGACCCTCGAGGTCAGCCGGGAGCTCAGCGCGGGCCAACCCTTGTTCGGCCGCTCGCCGACATACCGCTACTGCGATCGCCGCCGAGACCTTCCGAATCTCGGCGAGTGGTGGAAAGATCGAGCCTTCGTCGAGTCGCTCTTGCGTGACCACGCTGGCGGCTGCGCGGGCGGCATCCAGGAACATCTCCCGGGTCACGCGCCGCGCCTCGCTCACCATCACTCCCAGCCCCATTCCCGGAAACACGTATACGTTATTCGCCTGACCAGGGGAAACCGTCTTTCCGCCATACTCGACCGCGTCGAACGGGCTCCCGCTCGCAAAAACCACGCGGCCGTCGGTCCACTCGTACGCTTGCTCGGCGGTGCACTCGGATTTGGAGGTCGGGTTCGACAGCGCAAAGACGATCGGTCGCCGATTGATCCGAGCCATCGCCTCCAGCGCCGGACGATCGAACGTCCCTGGGTATCCCGTCGCGCCGATCAACGCAGTCGGCGCGATCGTCTCGATGACTTCGACCAGGTCGGTCAAGGGCTCATGTTCGTGGGCGAACGGGCGCTTGTGCGACGCCAAGCCAGACCGCGAGCGGACGACCAACCCGCCACTATCGATCAGCCAGACGCGACGGAGTGCATCAGCTTGATCCACGCCTTCCTCTACCAGCGCGTGAATGAAAAGATCGCCAATTCCGGTGTTGGCCGAGCCGGCCCCGAGGAACACCGCGCGTTGATCGACCAAGTCACCACCGGTGATTCTGAGTGCGGCGAGCAGACCCGCTAGCCCGACTGCTGCCGTGCCCTGGATATCGTCGTTGAACGAACAGTGACGATCGCGGTACCGCGCGAGCAGCTTGTGAGCGTTGGGGGTCGAGAAGTCTTCGAATTGGATGAGGCTGTTCGGAAACCTTTTTTCCACCGCTTCGACGAACTCGTCGATAAACTCCAGGTACTCGTCGCCGGTCAAGCGTGGTTGGCGCAACCCCAAGTACATTGGGTCGGCGCGAAGCGACTCGTTGTTGGTACCAACGTCGAGCAGAATCGGCAACGTCTTGGCGGGATCGATGCCACCGGCCGCACTATACAGCGCGAGCTTCCCGAGCGGGATCACCATCCCATTGGCTCCCAGATCGCCCAAGCCGAGGATCCGCTCTCCGTCCGTAACGACGATCACTCTCACGTCCCGCTCGGCCCAATTGTCGAGCACGCGGCCGATCGACCCGCGGTCCTCGGCGGTGACGTACAACCCTCTTGGGCCGCTACGGAAGATGTGACCGTATTCCTGGCCCGCCTGCCCTACCGTCGGCGTGTAAACCAGCGGCATGATCTTCCGAAGATGATCGATGATCGTGCGGTAGAAGAGGGCTTCGTTCCGATCTTGAAGCGCCATCAGAAAGATGTACCGTTCGATGTCGGACGGCTTTCGATCGCAGTTCTCGATAATGCGCGCGACTTGCTCCTCCTGGGTTTCGACCCGGGGCGGTAACAGACCGTGGAGCCCCAACCGATCTCGCTCTTCCCGCGTGAACGCAGTGCCTCGGTTGACGCTCGGATCATTGAGGATCTCGCGCCCTCTCATCACCGATAACCTACCCGGTCCACGGGCACCGGGCGACAACGATTAGCGTAGGAAATACTCCCACCTCAACCGAAACGCGCACGATGCGTGTGTCGCCGTCGATCAGCTCGATATGAAAGCAGGAAAGTCTTAGTCCGGTCTACCCGGTGGCCTGGAGAGGCTCCTCGGTCGGCACGTCTCCGTTGTCCTCGCGCAGGAACTGCCAGTAATTGGGCCGCAAAGAGGCAAGCAGTTCTCCACGCGTTTTGATCTCGATCGGCTTACCCATATAGATCTTACCCCTCTTGGCGAGGACGCTTTCGGATAGGCTTCCGGAGAACATCACGAGCGGCCACGTGAAGTTGGGACCAAATGAAAGCCCGGGGTCACTGACGGGGTTGTTGAGGAGCCCCGTATGAGGCAATTTTTGACCCGATCACGGGTCATCTCTGCACGGGAGGACCGGCCATGGACGACAAAGCCAGCCAGCAGGGCCACGATGGATCGGAGCGACGCACCGGCGTGGATCGGCGTTCGAGCACAGACCGACGGTCGGGCACGGACCGGCGGTCAGACGAGGAGCGCCGCAAGGAAGATGTCCCCGTCCCTGAGGAACGGCGGAGTGGAAAAGACCGACGGAGCGGGAAAGACCGGCGTAGCGGAAAAGATCGACGGAGCGGGAAAGATCGACGCAACCGTTGAGGACTCACCAACTATCCAATCCGGGCGCGTGAGCAGGCGAGCCAAGTCACCGCTCATCGGCCTCCTCGCGCTCGGGCTAGCGATCCCTTCGCTGGCGGTGTCGCAGAGCAGTCAAGCCGAGAGTGAGGAGGCCCGGGTCCTACTGGAGCGGGTCAAGACCGTCCAGCGCGGTCCATTCATCGGGCTCCGCTGGTTTTGCAACGACGGCACGAATCACCCGCCCAGACCATACCCGTGTGGCGATCGGGGCGACGGGCACCAACACGGACAACTCTCCCCCGACGCCATCCGGCTCGGCGAGTTGGGCTACCCGGTGGGCACTCTGTTCATCGCGCTCCCATGGGAAGAGTTCTTCAACGCCGAGCACTACCACGAGCGATTGCGGACAACAGCGTTGCAGGGATACCTCCGACGTGCCGACGACGGTTGGGATTTCCGCCGAGCCCAGTACTATCGTGGGGCACGCCAAGCCGAAGACGAGGAGGCCGCCGGGCGAGCGTTGCTGACCCGGCTGCTGAGCGATCCAGCGTGGACCCGGAAGAACTTCTTGCTGGCGGTTCAGTTGGTACGCGAGGTGCCGCACGCACCTCAATCATCTCGAATCGATCGCATCCGGCAGGTTTCCAAAGAGATCGGGAACGCCGTCCCGGCCTTCCAGCCGATTCGAGTCAAGATCCACTCCTACCCCGATGCCAGCGATGTCGAGGCGGTCGAGAACTTTCTGACCACCGCCGGCGGCAGCGGTCACCAGGAAGCGCTGCGGTCGCTGCTCGCTGATTTACGTGCTTACTACGACCGCGATCCGGCCGAGCGAATCGAACCGTTCCTCGCTGTGGATCCCTTTCGAGATGGGATTTGGCGCGACGAGCTGCGAGCATTGCAAGGCCTGCTCAGGAACGCACCCCCGGCTGAAGTCAGCCAGCACATCGGTGACCTGACCGCCAGGCTTCGAAACGATATCGAGACATTGAATGACGGCGTCGCCAACCTCCGGCGGTTCGACCTCGATCTCGTGCTCCAGGAGTTGTTGCTTCAGAACGGAGTCGCTGCGTCAGGCCGCCTGGCCAACCGCCGACAAGCACTCGACGTAGCGCGGAGCCTGCTCGTCGGTGCCTATGGCCGCGGTCTTCTGTCACGTCTCGAGCTGGCGGCGCAGCTGGAGATGATCGACGAGGTGGCCGCACAGGATGAGGTGACGGCGGATCGGTATCGCAGCTCGGTACGCTACTTGGAACGAGTCGGACTCTGGGTCCAGGCGACGATCGAATCGGTTTTCGGCGAGACCGTAGAGCGGTACGCACGCATCGAGCCGGTGGCCGAATCGTTCTCGGCCGATCTCCTGCGTGCGACGGCACTTCTACCCCTGGCCAACGTCGTCGAGTCGCTGACGCGGGACTCGAACGATGAACTCGGCGTCACGCACACCGCCTTTGGACGCTCGCTCGGCGGCGCGATCTACGGGCTCAACCCGGGAGTTGCCCGCGGCGTGCTCGAGCACGTCACCGAGGCCGAGGCTGCAACGTTCAACTATCAACCCGACCGTATCTACATCTTGCCGCAAACGCTTGCCGACCTGCCCCCGGTGGGTGGAATCCTGTCACTCGATCAAGGAAACATGCTATCGCACCTTCAATTGTTGGCGCGGAGCCTTGGCATTCCCAACAGCGTCATCGCCAGCACTGCGCTCGAAGCGATTCTGCCGCATGTGGGCGAAGAGTTGTTCTACGCGGTTTCCGGTTTGGGCGTCGTCATCCTAAAGGAGATCGATCAACTCACCCCCGATGAGCGCGCCCTGCTTGCCGAGAAGGAGGCCGGCCCGGTGCGCACGTTTCGGATTGACGAGGCCGCGCTCAACCTGGACGAACAGCGGGTGCTCCGGCTCGAAGCGCTGGATCTCACCCGTGTTGGAGCGGTCGTGGGGCCCAAAGCGGCTGGCGTTGCACGCCTCCAACGCGCCTTTCCAACGCAGGTTTCTCCCGGCGTCGCGCTTCCGTTCGGAATCTTTCGTTCTCATCTCGAACGTCATCGTACAACCGACGGCGCTAGCCTCTACGACGAGATGGTCGCGTTCTACGACAACCTCAGCGGAATGGAGCGCGCGGGCAGACCGACATCGGAGATCGATACGTTCGTCTCCGAGCGGCTGGCCTCGTTTCGTCGCGAAATCCTCCGGGTCGATCTCGATCCCGGTTTGGTTTCACGTCTGAGAGAACAGCTGGCGGCTTGGGGTCCGTCCGGGTCGTTCGGTGTGTTTGTTCGCAGCGATACCAACGTCGAAGATTTGGCTGAGTTCAGCGGCGCCGGTCTCAACCTCACGGTGCCCAACCAAATCCGGTTCGAAGACATTCTCCACTCGATCAAGCGGGTGTGGGCATCTCCATTCACCGAGCGCGCTTTCGCGTGGCGCCGACCGATCCTCGAGAACCCGGAGCACACCTACGTTTCGGTATTGATTCAGCGCAGCGTGCCAGTCGAGAAGTCGGGCGTTCTCGTTACCGTGGATCTGGTAACCGGTGATCCCACATATCTGACCGCGACCGCGTCGGAGGGCGTCGGCGGGGTCGTTGGAGGCGAAGCTTCGGAGGCCCTGCTCCTGCCAATCGATGGCGACGAGCCGATCCTGCTCGACCAGTACAAGGCACCGTTTCGCAGCCAGCTCAAGATGACCGGCGAGGGCGGCTTCGAGAAGGTGGGTCCATCCGGCGCGGAGCGTGTCCTGCTCGACTTGGAGGTCGCGGCATTGAAAGATCTCGTCCAGACGTTACGAGAACGATTCGACCCGCCACGAGACGAAGCCGGTCGAACGCTTCCCTGGGACATCGAGTTCGGATTCCTGGACGGCGCGCTGTGGTTATTTCAGATCCGTCCGCTGTCATCCGATTCACCAACCGCCCAGCTGGCTGGACTGGCGGCGATGGACCGTGCCGTGCTTGATCGTGCCAATCGACCGGTACGGCTCAACGCACCGCTTCGCGAGCGTCCGTGAGCATGAGGGCGACCGCGACGGTCCTGGCGATCGCTGGGGTGGCGCTGCTGGTGCCGTCCTCGATCCCGAGCTACCCGCTCGACGGGTACGAGCGCACGCGGATCCGCCGGTTGGAGGCGTATCGGCAGGTTCAGGAAGGTGAGCTCCCGGGGCGGAAGGTGCCCAACGGCGCACTCCTCGGCGAGGCCGACATCCACCTGCGGATGGCTGGGGTCAACGAAACCTTCGAACTCACCGCCGACACACCGCGGGACCGGTATCTGCAGCAGGGAATCGAGCGGATCTTCCGGGGACGAAACCGGAGTTACTCGATCGCCTTGCTGGACATCACCGATCCGGCCAGTCCGAAGTACGCGGCGTTGCGGGAGACTCAAACGTACGCACCGGGGAGCATCGGCAAGTTGGTCGTAATGACGGGGATCTTCTCCGAGTTGGCGCGGATTTGGCCCGCCCCGGGTGACCGACTGCGCGTTCTTCGCGATACGCAGATCACCGCCGAACCGATCATTCACACCGATTCTCACTCGGTCCCGATCGTCGACATCGAAAAGAACTCGCTCGTTCACCGTCCGATTCGCGTCGGCGATGTGTTCAGCCTTTGGGAGTGGGTCGATCACATGGCGTCCCCGAGCTCCAACGCTGCCGCCAGCACGGTGTGGCGCGAGGCGATGTACCTCTCGCGTTTCGGTCGCGATTACCCCGCTTCGCTGGAGGAGAAAGACGCCTACTTCCGGGACACATCCAAGCCGGAGCTACAGACGGCCTCGATCGAAGTAGTTAATGGACCGCTGAGGAGAATGAGTATCGCCGAGGACGATTGGCGGCATGGAACGTTCTTCACCCGTGGGGGTCAAAACCTGGTTCCTGGGATTTCTAGCTACGCCAGTCCGTTCGCGCTGCTGCAATGGCTCGTTAAGCTGGAACAAGGCAAGGCGATCGATCGATGGTCATCGCTCGAGATGAAGAAGCTCGTCTATTTCACCCGCCGGCGTTACCGCTACGCATCTTCTCCGGCACTCAACGACGCAGCCGTTTACTTCAAGTCCGGCTCGCTGTACAGCTGTCGACCGGAAGCTGGCTTCACGTGCGGGAAATATCGGGGCAACCGACTCAACTACATGAACTCGGTCGCGATCGTCGAGTCGCCGGCTGGCGCCAACAACCCGAGGGTTTATCTGGTAGCACTGATGTCGAACGTGCTCAAGATCAACTCCGCCGTCGAGCACCAAACCATCGCGACCCTCGTCGAGCGGTTGATCCGCGATCGGCCTTAAAGCCCCAATGCGCCTGACCGCGTCCGTGATACCTCTGATCGTTGCGGTTGGGGTGACGTCGACCTGCGGCCTGTACTCTCCGTCCGAGGCGGGCGACAAGGCGTCGAACGTACTTGCCACACCGATGGCGCTCGAACAAGTCGACCGTGGGCTCCAGACTGAGCTCGAAGTGGCTTTGGCCGAGCTCGACCTGCAACCGCTGGTCCGCCGACAGCAGATCGGGGTCGCCTTGGTAGATCTCACCGTGCCCGAGGAGCTTCGCTACGCTGGGGTCAACGACGACGTGATGTTTTACGCCGCCAGCCTCCCGAAGATCGCGATCTTGCTGACGGTTTTCGAGAAGATCGAGGCAGGTGAGCTCGATGATTCCAAGGCCCTTCGACAAACACTCACCGACATGATCCGCGTATCGAGCAACTCAGCGGCGACGCGGGCGATCCGCTTGGTGGGATTTGATTCGATAGCCGAAACATTGGAGAAACCTGAATACCGGCTCTACGACCTGACTGGGAGCGGCGGTCTGTGGGTCGGCAAGGCCTACGATCCCACACCCGCAGTCCGGCGCGATCCGTTGTTCAACTACTCGCACGGCGCCACCGCCCGTCAAGCGGCACGCTTCTTCGCGCTGCTCGAGCGGGGCCTTCTCGTAAGCCGCGAGCGCAGCCGTGAGATGCTCGAGATCCTCGGCGACCCGGGCATCAAGCACAAGTTCGTCAGAGGTCTCTCTGCGCGTCCCGGGGCGACGATCTACCGGAAATCCGGGTCCTTCCGACAGCATCACGCGGACGCCGCGTTGATCGAGCACAACGGACACCGCTACATCGCCGCCGCGCTGGTCGACGATCCGCGCGGGGGCCGAATCCTCGAAAAGCTGATCCTCGCGCTTGACGACATCATCGTATCGGGCGGCGCACAAGAAACAGCAACGGCTAGACGATAAACGTCACCACCCCGCAGACACGATTCCGATCGCTGCAGTACTGACCATAAAACACCGCTCGAGATGTTTCGACCCGTGCCAAACGAGCTGGCTTCCAACAGATTGATGATCTAGAATTTGCGGCAAACTGGCCGCGCTCAGTGGTCACCCAATCTGCAGCACATCAAATGGGAGGCCGCTTGCCTCATAATCTCATCGAACCTCACGGTGGCACCCTGGTCGACCTCATGGACGACGAGGAACGCTCCCGTGAACTAATGGAAGCAGCACGAG
Source organism: Gemmatimonadota bacterium (assembly GCA_039588915.1). Classification (GTDB taxonomy): domain Bacteria; phylum Gemmatimonadota; class Gemmatimonadetes; order JACCXV01; family JAHWKZ01; genus CAMYLR01. The sequence continues at coordinate 17,862 of JBDGYV010000021.1, read as the reverse complement.
ATTGGCTGTCGCTGGATCTGAACCAGCGTCAGCTTTGTGACCTCGAACTCATCCTCAACGGGGGCTTCTCGCCGCTCGCCGGCTTTTCGACCCGTGCGGATTACGACCGCATCGTCGAGGACATGCGGCTCGCCGACGGCACGCTCTGGCCGATGCCCATCACGCTCGACGTTTCCGAGCAGCTCGCTTCATCCCTCGAACCGGGCTCGACCTTGGCCCTGCGGGACTATGAGGGACTGATGCTGGCGGCCCTTCACGTCGAGGAGATGTGGGAGCCAGATCGCGAACGAGAAGCCGAACTTGTCTTCGGGAGCAGCGATCCCGCCCACCCGGGGGTGGCTTACCTACTTAACCACACCAACCCCGTGTACGTCGGTGGACGGCTCGAAGGGGTGCAGCTGCCGGCTCACTACGATTTCCGATCGCTTCGGTTGGCACCAGCAGAACTGCGTCGGAACTTTGCCCAGTTGGGATGGCGCAAAGTCGTAGCTTTCCAGACTCGCAACCCTCTGCATCGGGCGCACGTGGAACTCATCCTGCGGGCCGCAAAGGAAATCGAGGCGAACGTGCTCATCCACCCGGTCGTCGGCATGACGAAGCCCGGTGACATTGATCACTATACGCGCGTACGAGCCTATCAGGCCGTGCTTGAACGATTTCCCCGGTCCACTGCCAAGCTTTCTCTGCTGCCACTCGCGATGAGAATGGGTGGCCCGCGCGAAGCTGTGTGGCACGCGATCATCCGCAAGAACTACGGAGCCACCCATTTCATCGTTGGCCGCGATCACGCAGGGCCAGGGAATGACTCCGGCGGCGCTCCGTTGTACGGACCGTACGACGCTCAGCAGCTGCTCGAGGAGCACGGCGAGGAGCTTGGAGTGACAATGGTCCCGTTCAACATGATGGTGTACGTCGAAGATCTCGACGAGTACCGGCCCGTCGATGAAGTGCCCGAGGGGGCTCGGACGCTCAGCATTTCCGGTACCGAATTGCGCGAACGGTTGGCAACCGGTCGAGAGATTCCCGAGTGGTTTACCTATCCGGAAGTAGCTCGCGAACTCCATCGCGCCCACCCACCGCGCTCGATGCAGGGATTCACTGTGTTCTTCACAGGTTTGTCCGGCGCGGGTAAGTCGACGATCGCCAACGCTCTCCTTGTAAAGTTGCTCGAGCTAGGCGGCCGACCAGTGACCCTGCTCGACGGGGACATCGTTCGAAAAAACCTGTCGTCAGAACTCGGTTTCACTAAGGAACACCGGGATCTCAACATCCTGCGGATAGGGTTCGTAGCCTCTGAGATCACTAAGAACGGGGGTATCGCCGTCTGTGCGCCGATCGCCCCGTACAACCACACCCGGAAGCAAGTGCGCAGCGTGATCGAGCCGCGAGGAGGATTCACGCTCGTCCACGTGGCCACTCCGCTGAAGGTATGCGAAGAGCGCGACCGAAAGGGACTGTACGCAAAGGCACGGGCTGGCATCATCAAGGAGTTCACTGGCATCTCGGATCCATACGAAGTTCCTGACGACGCCGAGGTGATGATTGACACCACCAACGTGAGCCCCGAAGAAGCCGCCAATGCAATCATCCTGCACCTGGAGAGCCAGGGCTACATTGAAGCGAGCGACAGTCGGCACTGATGACTGAAACACCCCTGAACAGCTCGGAGTCGGCGCTCAAATCGGTACAACCGCTCTTCATCTGCCTCGGCGTTCCCAAAGCGGCGACCACCTGGATTCACCGGCAACTGGAGGCTCATCCTGAGGTCGGCTGCACGTTCTCGAAAGAGATCAACTTCTGGAGCAGTAATTTCGACAAGGGATTCGAGTGGTATGCGCATCAGTTCCCTCATGATCGCGCCTACAATGCTTACGCCGAAGTCTCCGTGGGATACCTTGGAGATGATACTTCTTTGGACAGAATTGCGAGACATGCGCCCAACGCCCGCATGATGGTGTCGCTTCGCAATCCATACGAACGAGCATGGTCCAGCTACTGGAACAACATCCGGACCGGCACCCATAAAGGACCGCTGAGTGCCGCCATTCAGGACTTGCCCCAGCTCCTCGAGGACACCCGATACTCAGACGGTGTTGTCAGCTATCTGAACAGATTCTCCCCCGAAACGCTCCACGTGGCCCTGTACGACGACCTCGGAGAGGATCCCCAGGCCTTTGTACGGAAGATCTACGAGTTCGCCGGCGTCGATGCTGCCTTCGTGCCGGATCAACTCTTGGAGCCTATCAACGTGGGGAGGCAGCACTCTTGGATGGACGAGACGTTGAACCGCACCCAGCACATGGTGAAACACCTCGGTTTGACCCGGAAGCATCTACTCAAGATGCGTCTCTGGCCAGTGGTGGAAAAAACCTATGGTTGGTTGGGCCGGAGACACCCGGTTCCGCCGATGACGGAACAAGACATCGCGATTCTCGACTCTCATCTCAGACCAGAGATACTTCGCCTGCAAGACATCTTGCACAGGGACCTAAGCCGCTGGCTCCCGGCCTGAGAGTCCCCAGGAGGACGGAAAGCCGCCGCAACGGCTAGACGCTAAGCGTTACCACTCCGATCAGGATCAGCGCGAGCGCCCAGACCAGGTTGACGTTGAGCCACGCCCGCCGCAGCACGCCGACGCCGATCTTTTCATAGAAGAGCCCAGCCAGAAAGGCAGTGACCAGTGCGTACCCGGCCCCGTGGACCAGAGTGGCCATCGCCGCGAGCGTGAAATTGGAGGGGCCAAGGAACAGCGGGATCACCATCAATCCCGCGCCATGGATCGAGGCCATAAGGAACGACCACACTAGCAACCCCCACGTCCCGACCCGCATGCCTCGATAACGCGGGTGACGATGACGCACGAGTTGGTAGCCGCCCAGACCGATCAGCACAACCCCGACCGGCCAACGCAGCGCCGCAAGCGGGACGATATCGCCAGCAATCACCGCCACGGCAATCGCCGCACCAATCGCCAGAAAATGGCCGACCGTCAGCGGCGCCATCGCCCACCAGGCCGCCTGGCGACTTTCCTCCTGCATGCCCCGAGCGACGGCGAACAGCCATCCCATGGCGGGGTTCACGCCATGGAACGCACCAAGCCCGAAGAGCAGCGCCCACCACTGGAAGGCGCCAGCCTTCAACGTCTACCTCAGGAGAAGCAGTACGAATCCGATGACGCGTCGCCACCTTCCAGGTGGACTTGATGCGGCCTGAACTCATCGAACTCGAGCATGAAGTTTTCGTCGAACCGCATGCCCCCGTCCGGATCGGCATCGACCTTCACCATCCAACCCTTGAGCCCGTCGGGATAGAACTGATCGTCCCACGCCATGTACAGTGAGTTGGTGAAGTAGATGCGGCGCCCGTCGCGGCTGACCTCGACCATCTGAGGTCCGCCGTTGAGCGCCTTGTCCGGTTGACTCGGATGCGGCTTGCGACCGACGATCCCGCCGATCCGGAGCGAACCCGTTTCCCTGGGGTTGAACGGATCAGATACGTCGTACTGCTTTATCTCCCCGGTCCCAAAACACGACACGTAGAGGAAGCGGTCGTCGACCGTCAGGTTGATGTCCGTCACCAGCGGCGGCACCGCGCCGAACCCCTTGAGTAGCTCGGGCAGCTGGTCGGCGTCGGCTGGCTCCGCCGGAATCGTGATCACCTTCTCGGCTTTCCATGTCGCGGTTCCGTTGGTCTTGTCCCGGTGCCAAACCCAGACCGATGCCGACAGATCCTCAAGCGACGTCACCACACCGGCGAACCCGTAGGTCTTGTTGGGATCGTGAGCTGGCCGGAGCTCGAGCACCATCTGTTGTTCGGCGCCAAAATCGATCGCCTCGACGTGACTGCGCTTCGGGAGATCCCAAATGTGGATCTGGTGCCCGTACTTGCCGCCGAGCAACAGCTCGGGGTTCACACCGTTCTCGACCATGCTCGGTGTTCCCCACTCACTGGTGATAATCGTGTCGTGTCCCAAGTGCCACCAGAAGTCGTAGGCGAGGTGCTGCGGGCCACGGTTCTTTTCCCAGGCCCCACGAATCTCGAAAGTCTCCGGGTCGATAACGAAGATCCCCCCGGGACCCTCTCCGTCGGGTGCCCCGAGCGCGCTCATGTAGATTCCGTCGGGGCCGCAATGAGACGTATGAGGCCGCGAGTAGCCGGTCTTCTCGGCCAATTCCTCCGCTGAGATCGTCTTCTTGATCGTTGGGTTCCGCGGATCGGGCTTCGTATCGACGATCATAATCCTCGACGAACGCAACCCGGGCACAACCAGGTATCGACGCTCCATGTGGGGGTGTGATGCGGTCGGGCACAGACACGAGCTGCAAGCATTCCAACCGAAATGGTGGAGCTCATCACCCACCTCCGGCATGTCGACCTTGCCAACGAGTTGGCCGTAGGACTCGGAGTCGGGATCGACGTCGACAACGCCCATCGCGTCGGGAAAACCTTCCAGTGTCGGGTTCAGCATTGCGACGTAGGCCAGCGATTCGGGTGGTGCCTCGGTCGCCAGCTTGGGCGAGGGATAGAAGCTGGGGTCGGGTGTGAGTCTCGGCACTCTTACCACCTCCGATTGGTGTGAAGTCGTTTCTAGTTGCGAGTATGGCCGTTCCGAAGAGCTACGAAAAGCGTAAACGCATTGGTGAGCGCAGGCAACCGTCGGGATTTTCCCCTCAGAAGACGACAGCTATCGCCCGACAGACGGCGCCGGCGTGTCACTCTAGCATGGTGAGACAGACTGCAATCTCTCCAATGCGTTGTCTTCAAGGGACATGAGCGATACCACACTGATCAAGGCGAGCGCGACGGGAGACACCGTAGTCCTGGTGGGGAACCCGAACGTCGGAAAGAGCGTTCTGTTCAAGAACCTCACCAGCCGCTACGTCACCGTCTCTAACTACCCTGGAACTACCGTCGAGATCGTTCGCGCTGGTGCCAACTTCAATGGCCGGCAACTACAAGTCATCGATACGCCGGGCCTCAACGATCTCTCGCCCACCAGCGACGATGCCTGCGCCACTCGGGATCTGCTCGACGAGCACAAAGGATGCACCGTCGTCCAAGTAGCAGACGCCAAGAACCTCCGACGCGCGCTCCTGCTGACCATGCAGCTGGCCGAGATGGGATGTCCTCTGGTCCTCGTCCTCAATATGCTCGACGAGTTAGATGAGCGCGGAGGGAAGATCGACACCTGCGCGTTGAGCAAGATCCTAGGTGTACCGGTTGTTTCGACCGTTGCGACCCGAGACTTTGGTACCACCGACCTCATCGACGCACTCCAGAGCGCCTCCCCACCGCACTTGGCGAAAAAGCCGGCTACCGACACCGGCGACGCGTACGAGCGCAGCCGCGCGCGCCTCGAACAGGTCAACGAGATCGTTTCCAGGACGTACTCGATAACCCAGCCGGGCAGCGCTTCGCTTCGCGTCCGGCTCGGTTTTTGGGCGATGCACCCGGTAAAGGGGTTGGCCGTCTTGGGGCTGATCCTACTGGCCGTCTTTTGGTTTGTTGGGTTGTTTGGCGCTGGCACCCTGGTCGACGTCCTCGAGGGTATGGTCTTCGAGCAGCGGGTTACCCCAGCAGCGATCCAAGCTGTGGACACCGTATTGCCGTTTCCCCACGTGCACGAAACGGCCGCGATTCCTCACTCGATCGACCTCCCAGTGAGCCCTTTCCACGACGTCACGGTCAGTTCAGGCACGAGAGAGGCGCTCCGCCCGGCCTATTCACTATCCGCAGACACGGCGCTGGGTTGGCTTCAGACGATACTCAGGTTCCTGCACGATTTGCTCATCGGCGAGTATGGCGCGATCACAATGGCCCTGAGCTACGCGATTGCGATCGTGCTCCCGATCGTGACGACTTTCTTCTTGGTCTTCAGCGTGCTCGAGGACTCGGGCTACTTCCCTCGCATGGCGATAATGGTAAACCGGGCGTTTCGCATCATGGGACTGAACGGCAAGGCCGTACTGCCGATGATCCTCGGACTCGGTTGCGACACGATGGCTACCATGACGACACGCATCCTCGACACCAATCGAGAGCGAGTCATCACCACTCTGCTACTGGCCCTGGCCGTACCCTGCTCCGCGCAGTTGGGCGTGCTGTTGGCCATGATGTCGGTGTTGTCGCCTGTCGGAGCGATGTTATGGGTTGGACTGATCGTTGGGGTCATCCTCCTGGTCGGCTGGCTCAGCAGTCGCCTGTTCAACAGCGACACGAGCGACTTTATCCTGGAGATCCCGCCACTCCGGCGACCTCAGCTCTCGAACGTGCTCATCAAGACATACAGTCGGCTGAACTGGTATCTGAGAGAGGTGATCCCCCTCTTCGTAGTCGGGACCGCGATTCTGTTTCTGCTCAACAAGCTCCAACTTCTCCGCCTCATCACGCGGATCGGAGAGCCGCTGGTGACTGGTTGGTTGGGATTGCCGTCACAGATGACGAACGCCTTCCTAATGGGGTTCTTGCGGCGCGACTTCGGAGCCGTGTACATCCTCGATGCAGCTACCGCCCCGCAACCATTGCTGACGCCGCTTCAGATCTTCGTGTCGATGGTCACTATCACGCTGTTCGTACCGTGCATCGCCAACGTTCTCATGATCGCGAACGAGCACGGTTCAAAGGTCGCCTTGAGGATGGCCGGGTTCATTTTTCCGTTCGCGTTCCTCGTCGGAGGAATCGTGAATCAGGTAGGCAAGTGGCTGCTGGCTACCTGACCTGCCCGCTCTGCGGCTTCGAGTTCGAGAAACTCGACACGCTCTGTGCGCACGGGTGTCCTCTCGGCGCGCTCTGCAACTTGGTCCGGTGTCCGAGCTGTGGCTTCGAGTTCCCCGAGACACCGCGCAGTGTGTCCTGGCTTCGTGAGCTGCTCCGGAGGGAGTCGCCCGACTATTCAGACTTGCCGGTGGGCGTCCGTCCGGTCGGAGAACTCGAGAGTGGTGACCGTGCGAAAGTGCTCTGCCTGGGTGCAAAGAAACCGACGCGTCAAAACACGTTGGCGGTCTTCGGTCTCGTCCCAGGAGCGGAGATCACGCTCCTGCAGAAGCGACCCTCCTGCGTTCTGAGAATCGGCGAAACCGAGCTGGCCCTCGACTCCGACATCGCACGCACGGTGCTGGTACAGCGGATTGGTCATGACGAAACGTCGTGATCGGAGGGTTGACATCCGACCCTAGGGGAAAAACCCCTACAACCCGCCACAAAGACCCTCCGACAGACAGGCCGATTTCCTAACACTTATGCTGGAATTGGCGAAGAATACGATGGTCGAGATTCGCATACACGGTCGAGGGGGCCAGGGCGGTGTCACGCTGGCCAAGCTCATCGCGACGTCCCGGTTCCTCCAGGGCCAGTCGGTGCAGGCTTTTGGCCTGTACGCCGCCGAGCGCTCGGGCGCCCCGATCCAAGCGTTCTGCCGCTACGCCGACGACGCGATCAACAACCGCAACCTCATTTACGAGCCGGATCACGTCATCGTCCTCGACCCTACGCTGGTGGGTCCCGGGATCACCGGCGGCCTGAAGCCGGGCGGTTGGATCCTCATCAACACGCCGGCGTCGCCCGACACGTTTCAGGAGCAGTTTTCAAACAACCGGCTGGCCACCGTCGATGCGACCTCGATCGCCCGGCGCAACAAACTCGGGACTCGGACTGTCCCGATTGTCAACACGGCGCTGGCCGGTGCGGCAGTGCGGATGCTGGAGTTCGACCTCGAGGAGATGCAAGCTGCCATCGAGCACTTGGGGTTCACCGGCTCCAACCTGACCGCAGCCAAGGAAGCGTACGATCAGCTGCGCACCTCCGAACCGGCAGAACTGTCATCGGTTACTCGATCGAAAAGCGTCTCGTCAACCGGCCTCTATCATGCCGATGAGGAGCGGGGCCCGAGTTTTGTGGAAGGGGCGGGCGGCGGTCTCCCCGGAATCGAAACCGGCCTGTGGGCGACCGAACAACCGCACCGCCAGCAGTTCGTCCCACCCTGCAATCACGTATGCCCGGCCGGCAACGACGTCCAGGGGTTCCTGCAGGCCCTCGCTAATGACGACGTCGATAATGCGTTGGCAATCATAGTCCGCACTTCCCCGTTCCCGTCCATTTGCGGGCGCGTTTGTCCGGCCCCTTGCATGGCGTCGTGCAACCGAATCGAACTCGACGGCGCTGTCAACGTCCGCCAGCTCGAGCGGTACGCCGGGGACCACGGTCGAGCCAAGGCCGAACCGTTGACCGAGCGCGACGAGCACGTAGCGGTGGTGGGCTCCGGGCCCGCCGGGCTCACCGCTGCGTACCATCTCGCCCGGCTCGGCTACTACGTGACGATCTACGAGCAAGGCTGGGAGATCGGTGGGCTTCTGCGCACGGGGATACCCGGGTATCGCCTGCCAGCCGATGTCCTCGACCGGGAGATTGGACGGATTCTCTCGCTCGGCGTTGACGTAGAGTTCGGCGAACCGATCGACCGAAATCGAATGCTCGAGCTCGCACAAAACCACGACGCCGTGCTCGTGGCCACCGGTCTCCAGGAGCTTCAGGCGTTGCGCCTTGGCGTTGGTGACGCCGAAGCCGTAGAGCAAGGGATCGACTTCCTGGACCGGTCGCACCACGGAGAGGTGCGAGTGGACGGGGAGCACGTCGTCGTGGTGGGGGGCGGAAACACGGCCATGGATGCGGCACGGTCAGCGCTGCGCCTCGGCGCTACCAGCAGCCGAGTGATATACCGCCGCACTCGGCACGAGATGCCGGCCATCGAAGAAGAGATCGAAGAGGCGTTGGAAGAGGGCGTGGTGATCGATTTCCTCATCCAGCCGATCACTCTGCAGCTCAACGAACACGACGCCTCAAACGAGGGTCAACACCGGGTCGTCTGCCGTCACATGGAGCTCGGCGAGCCCGACGAATCGGGTCGACGAAGGCCGGTGGAGGTGGCCGAGTCGGATTTCGAGATCGGGTGCGACCGAGTCATCCTGGCGCTAGGGCAGTCTCCCGATCTGAGCGTCTTCCCCGAGGGCACCGAGGTCAGGCAGGGCCAGAAGTTGTTGGGACTCTTGGAGACTCCCGTGTACGCGATCGGTGATTTCGCCACCCGGGACGGGACTGTAGCTGGCGCCATCGGCAGCGGCCGCCGCTCGGCATTTCACATCCATAATACTCTGAATGACATCGACGTCCCGGTCACGCGCCAAAACGAATCGTCGGGCAACGTGGAGGTGTGGCGCGACGAGGTGATCCAATCGGAAAGCCTCAAACTCCACCTATTCGAACGCCGTCTCCCTTCCAAGGGCGTCGCGGTCACTCCCGAAGCCAGGCGCGCGACGTTTGACGAGGTCCACGCGGGCCTCACCGATCCCCGCGAGGCGAAGCGGTGCTTATCGTGTGGTGTGTGTAACGAATGTGACCTCTGCGTGACGTTCTGCCCGGAGGGCGTGCTAAAGCGGGTCGGGCACGACCTGGTGTTCGACTATGCCCATTGCAAAGGGTGCGGGATCTGTGTCACCGAGTGCCCACGCAACGTTGTTTTCATGAGTCACCTGTAGCGGGGACGGGGATGAGCATCGAAGTCGTATCTGGGAACCACGCGGCCGGCTACGCACTCAGCGTGGCGGGCGAGGCCAACCGAGGCGCCCGTGGCGCGAGCTGTGGGATCTACCCCATCACACCACAGACCGAGATCGTCGAATACGTGGCCAGTTTCCCGTTCCACAAGAGTCGGGTGGTACCGGTCGAGAGTGAGCACAGCGCGATGGCGGTGTCGATCGGGGCGTCGCTGGCCGGTGCGCGAGCTTTCACCGCCAGCTCGTCGAACGGAATCGCCTACATGGTCGAGAATATCATGGTGGCCGGGTATTACCGGTTACCGATCGTCATGGTGGCGGTGAACCGGACGCTGGGCCCACCGTGGAACATCTGGGCTGACCAGGGAGACACGCTGATGCTGCGTGATTTCCCCTGGATCCAGTTCTACTGCGAGAGCAATCAAGAAGTCCTGGACATGACGCTGATGGCATTCCGGCTCGCTGAAGACCATCGGATTCTCCTGCCCGCTCTGGTGGCGATGGACGCTTTTATCGTTTCGCACACACAAGCCGAGACCGAACTGCCGGATCAGCCCACCGTGGATCGCTACCTCCCCGAGCTGGACCTACCGCATCAGCTGCGACACGAGGACCCAAAAACGTTGGGTGGACTCGTTTGGCCGGAGGTTGCGATGTCACTCCGACAGGAAATCGACGAGGCGATGGGTCGCGTGGATGAAGTGCTTGCACAGTGTCGAACCGCGTTTGTCGACGTCTTCGATCGGGATCCGGGCGGCGCCGTCGAGACCCTCGGAACCGAGGACGCAGAGATCGTCGTGGTTGCCTCCTCGTCGATCGCGACGACGGTCCGGGAAATCGTAAAGCAGCGGCGGCACGCCGGAGAGAAGATCGGCCTCGTCAAGATCAAGATGTTTCGTCCGTTCCCCGAACAGGCGTTGCGGGAGGCCTGCCGTACGGCCAACAAAGTGGCGATCCTCGACCGGAATTACGCAGCCGGCGTTGGCGGCATCTTCTGGCAAGAAACAAAAGCCGCGTTTCAAGGGCACCGCGACGATCTCCTCATTCAGAACTACCTGACCGGACTGTGCGGAGGCGACGTGACACCACCGATGGTCGAGGAGATCATCGCCGACGTCGTTGCCCGTAGCGCCGAAACGAAGCCCGTCTGGATGGCCGCACAATGAACGGGGATCGACCGATGCCGACGTTGGAAGGAGTTCCGCCGATCCCATGCACCGAGGAGTGTCTGCTCCGACCCGGCAACACGAATTGTGGCGGCTGCGGTATGGGGGTTGGGTTGACGATGCTTGGCCGAGCGCTCGCCGAGGCGGGCGACACCTGCACGCTGGCGATCCCGGCCTGTTGCGGCATCGTCACCGCCGGCGCTTTCCCGACCACGAGTTACGGCGTGCCGACGGTAGCGACGACCTTTGCCTCAGCAGCGGCGGTCGCTGCCGGGATCGCGACCATCCGCGATCTGAACGAAGAACGTGGCCAGGTGATCTGCTGGGCGGGAGACGGGGGCACCTACGATATCGGGATCGCCACGCTGTCCGCCGCTGCGGAGCGCAACGAGAACATCATTTACATTTGTTACGATAACGAGATCTATGGAAACACCGGTGGACAGCGCTCGTCCGCCACACCACCGGGCGCCCGCACGACCACGACGCCGGGCGGAAAGAGCGAAGACAAGAAAGACATCATGGCCATCATGGCGGCACACCAAATTCCATACGCGGCCACCCTCTCCATCGCCCACCCCGAGGACTTCGCCCGCAAGCTAAGAACCGCCTTTGACATTTCCGGGACGCGGTTTCTCCTGATGCACTCGCCCTGTCCAACGGGGTGGAAGTCGGAGCCCGCCGACTCGGTGGAGCTGGTACGGTTGGCCGTCGCCAGCGGGCTCTTTTCCCTTTACGAGGTGTGGGACGGTCGCGCCTGGCGCATCAACGTCGAACCCGACTGGACGGATCCGATGGAGTACTTCCAGCGCCAACGGCGGTTCCGGGACGGGGAGATCGATCTCCAGGTGACCGAGCGAGCGTGCCGGGACCGCTTTCAACGACTAGAGATTCTGGCCCAGCAGTTTCCGTACAAAACCGAGGAGGGTTGAGATGGCGAAGATCGAGGTTCAGCAGTTAGACGACACGAAGTTTCGCGTGACCGTAGAGGGCCCTCCAACGACGAACCATGAAGTGACGGTCGATCACCCGTACGTCGAGCGACTCACTGGTGGATGGCACACAACGGAGTCACTGCTTGAGCAAACGTTCAAGTTCATGCTAAAGCGGGAGTCCAACACGTTGATTCTGAAGCGATTCGAGCTTACGACACTTCCTCGCTATTTTCCTGATTACGAGCGCAAGATCAAAGAGATGCTCGATCAGGAAAACGAGGTGAAACACGGTTGACGAAAGCTGTCGCAAAGGTCCGGTTCTCGCTCAACGGTCGCCCGATCGAGTTCGAACCCCGATCGGGCGAGACACTGCTGGAGGCGCTGCGCAATCGTTGCGGTGTCTACTCGATAAAGGATGGCTGCTCCCCACAAGGACAGTGTGGCGCCTGCTTAGCCATTGTGGGTGGGCGCGCGCTCGTCACCTGCGCGATGCCAGTCGAGAAAGCGACCGACAAGGAGATACTCACCCTCGAAGGAGTCTCGGAGCAGGAGCGCGGATGGCTGGCCGACGCGTTTGTCGCTGCCGCTGGCCTCCAATGTGGGTTTTGCATCCCGGGCATTGCCCTGCGCGCGAAACACCTCCTCGAGAAGAACCCACACCCCACGCGGGCTGAGATCGCGAAAGCGATCGACGTCCATCTTTGTCGCTGCACCGGCTACACCAAAATCTTGGACGCTATTGAGCTCTTTGCCGGTATCCGTGATGGCGAGGGCGCGCCCGTCGTGTGTGACAACGGCGGGGTCGGCGAGCGTCTCGCGCGCTACCAGGGCCGGCAGCTCGTTCTCGGCGATCGACCCTACGTAGCGGACATGACCCGCGACGACATGCTCCATGGAGTGGTCGTGCTCTCGCCGCACGCGCGCGCACGCGTTCTTCGTATCGATGTGTCACGTGCGCAGGTCGCGCCCGGTGTCATCGCCGTTGCGACCGCTAACGACTGGCCCGGTTTTGTCGCCGAAGATGAGGAAGTACGGTGCGTGGGCGACTTCCTAGCAGCTGTTGCCGCGGTCGATGTGCCGACCGCGCGAGCCGCGGCCGCGCTGGTCGATGTCGAATACGAGATACTGGATCCGGTACTCGACATGGAAGCCGCGATCGCCGACGGAGCGCCACAGGTCAATCCCAGACATCCGAACAAACTGTCGCACACGGTGATTCGGCGCGGCGATGTCGCTCATGGCTTTTCGGATAGCGCCTATGTAGTCGAAGGCGTGTGGACCACGCAGCGCGTCGAGCATCTATACCTGGAACCCGAGAGTGCACTCGCAGAACCGGGCGAACAACCGGGAACGTTTCGGCTCTACACACAGGGCCAAGGAGTATTCGACGACCGCCAGCAGGTGGCGGCCTTCCTCGGTATCCCCGAGGACATGCTCGAAGTCGAGCTTGTCCCCAACGGCGGCGCGTTCGGCGGCAAGGAAGATCTGTCGATCCAGCCGCACGCAGCGTTGCTCGCCAAAATGACCGGTCGGCCGGTTCAGCTCACGCTCAATCGGGAAGAGTCGATTCGCGTGCACCCGAAGCGGCACCCGATCCGCATGCGGTACAAGGTGGGGTGTGACACCGACGGCCACCTCACCGCGGTTGAGGCGCACATGCTTGGCGACACCGGTGCCTACGCGTCGGTCGGAGCCAAAGTCCTCGAGCGCGCAGCCGGCCACGCTTGCGGTCCGTACCGGGTTCCCAACGTCGCGGTGGACGCGATCGCTGCCTGCACGAACAACCCGCCGTGCGGCGCCATGCGTGGCTTTGGCGCCAACCAGGCCCACTTCGCCGTCGACGGCTGTCTCGATCTCCTGGCGGAAAAAGTGGGCATCGATGGCTGGGAGATGCGGTGGCGGAATGCGGTTGATATCGGAGACCAGTTTGCGACCGGGCAGGTGTTCGAGAAATCTGTCGGACTCAAGAAGACACTCCAAGCGGTCCACGACGAGTACTACCAAGCGCGCGGCGAGGGCCGGGCTGTCGGAATCGGCTGTGGAATCAAGAACAGCGGCATCGGCAACGGCGCCGTAGAGTGGGGAAAGGCGCGGCTCGTAGTCGAGCCGGACGGCACGGTCTCGCTGTACAATGGTTACACCGAGATGGGACAGGGACTGCTGACCGTGCTGGTGCAGTTTGCGGTTGAAGTCACCGAGCTCCCTGCGTCGATCTTCCGCCCCAAGGTGGACTCGACCTTCGCGCTGGCCTGTGGTCAGACGACGGGCTCGAGGGCGACGCTGTTTGGCGGCAACGCGGTGGTGGGGGCCGCGACCAAGCTCAGGGCCGCGCTCGACGCAGGCTTTAGCCTCGAAGAGTTGGCCGGACACGTGTTTGCTGCCGACGTGATGGTCGACGACACCACCAGCACGGAAATGGAAGTGGATAAAGTCAAGACGCACACGGCCTTTGGGTTTGCGACCCAGGTCTGTATCCTCGACCCAAATGGCCGGGTGGAGAAGTTCATCGCCGCGCACGATGTCGGTCGGGTTGTGAACCCGGCACTATGCGAAGGACAGATCGAGGGGTCGGTTCACATGGGGCTCGGCTATGCGCTTACCGAGGAGCTGCCGTGCCATAACGGCTGGCCGGTGACGTTCAAGATGCGGGAGATCGGCCCGTTACGCGCACGCGACATGCCCGACGTGGAGGTGATCCTCATCGAGGAGCCCGAGCCGGAAGGGCCGTTCGGCGCCAAGGGTGTCGGCGAGATCGGACTCGTGCCCACAGCGGCGGCGGTGGCGGGAGCCTTGGCCACGTTCGATGGCACACGGCACTACACGCTGCCGATGAAGGACTCGCCAGCCGCCCGCGCGATGAGCGTCGGCCGCATCCGGCAGCGAGAGCACAACCGATAGCTTCCGGCTACGTCAACGCGCACACCCACATCTATAGCGGCCTCGCGCCTTTTGGGATGCCTCGGCCAGACCCTGAGCCGCGCAATTTCGTGGAGATCCTCGAACGCGTTTGGTGGCGCCTCGACCGCGCGTTGGACGCCGACTCGCTACGCGCAAGCGCGCGACTGTACGTGGCCGAGGCGGTCGAGCAGGGGACGTCCTCGCTGATCGATCACCACGAGTCTCCGTGCATAATCGACGGCTCACTCGATATCCTGGCCGACGCGTGCCAGGAGTTCGGGGCGCGCGCCGTGCTCTGCTACGGGGCTACCGAGCGCAATGCAGGACGTGACGAAGCGCGTCGCGGCCTGGAAGAGTGCCGGCGCTTTCTGAGTGAGAACCGGCGTCCGTTGGTGCGCGGCGTCGTTGGACTGCACGCGTCGTTCACGGTATCCGACGATACCATTCGAGAAGCGGCTGTGCTGGCGCGTGAACACTCGACGGTGCTGCATGTCCACGTTGCCGAAGACGGCGCCGACGTGCGAGACGCGCGCGAGCGGGGTTACGCTGGGGTTATCGATCGGTTTGATCGATTGGGGGCACTGATCCCCGGTTCGATCTTCGCCCACGGCGTTCACCTGACGGCCGATGAGGTCCGCTGCTGCGCGACCAACGAATGCTGGTTGGTGCAGAATCCGCGCTCCAACCGCGGCAATCGCGTCGGCTACCCGGGCGCGCTCGCCAAGAGCGACCGGGTCGCGCTCGGCACCGATGGTTATCCGGCTGACATGCGGGTCGAAGAGGAGACACTGATCGAGGAGGCGCGCGCCGCGGGGGACGATCTTTCACACGCACAAAAACGGTTGCAGGCGGGGTCCCGCTTGATCGCGGAGCATTTCGGGAGCGCGGCGACACCCGACGAAACGGAGGAGACGCGCACGCAAGCAACATCCGAGATGGTCGCCATTCGCGAGGAGGCGCAAGTGCAAGCCGAGAGACTCTGGACGCGGATGCAGGCGCTGTAGGCACAGAGCAGACAATCTGACGTGGTATGAACTCACTGGAACTGGAATACGAAATCGTTGATCACGCCGTTCGCGATAGGACGATCGCACACTTTCGCGAGCGTTGCATCGGGTTGCCCACGCTATCGGAACTCGCTGACCCGTCAACAATCGACGAGCGGTTACAAACAGCGCTCGGTCCGATCGATCCCCACACGCCGGAAGCCCTAAACCTTTATCGAGTGCACTGGTACAACGGTGTTCAAGCCCGGAACCAGGTTCCGGTACCGGATCACATAGTCCTGCCTCCAGAGCTTACCGGGGTCGTGAGTCCGATTGTGGTCGTGTACGGCGACCGATTCCCGATGATCCACGCCCACAAGGTGCTCCCCGCGTACAGCTGCATCGTTTCACGTCTCGTAACCGGACGGTTCGACCCCACCCGCCACCGGGCCATCTGGCCATCGACTGGCAACTACTGTCGCGGCGGGGTCGCGATCTCACGCATACTCGGTTGCCGTGGGGTTGCCGTTCTTCCCGAAGGTATGAGCGATGAGCGTTTTCGATGGCTCGAGGCTTGGGTCGGCGATCCGGCGGATATCGTGCGCACCGTCGGCACCGAGAGCAACGTCAAAGAGATCTACGACAAGTGCGCGGAGCTCGAAACCGACCCCGACAACGTCGTGTTCAATCAGTTTCGCGAGTTCGCCAACCACTTGATCCATTACAACGCCACTGGTAGGGCACTCGAGCAAGTGTTTGAGACCGTCCGCGCGGATCGTCCATCGCTGCGGTTGAGGGCTTTCCTGGCTGCGACCGGTTCAGCGGGCACGCTCGCCGCCGGTGATTACCTCAAGGACCGTCACGGCACAAAGATCATCGCCGCCGAGGCTCTGGAGTGTCCGACCATGCTCTACAACGGCTTCGGGGAGCACAACATCCAGGGCATCGGCGACAAGCACATCCCGCTGATTCACAACGTCACCAACACCGATGTCGTGGTCGCGGTGTCCGACCAGAGCACGGACGCACTCAACGTCGTATTCAACACCGAGGTGGGCGGCGCATATCTGCGCGACGCCCATCGGCTGGCTCCGGAGTTGATCAGCGAGCTCGCGAGCTTTGGTCTTTCCAGCATCTGCAACGTCGTCGGTGCGATCAAAACGGCCAAACAACTCGAGCTGGGACCCGACGACGCGCTGATCACGGTGGCCACTGACGGCGCCGAGCTATACCGAACGGAACTGGACAAGGCGACTCCCCGGCTGTTTCCGAGCGGATTCGACCGCGAAGCAGCCGAGCGAACGGTCGAGCAACATCTCTTGGGAGCGAGCACCGAGCATGTGCTCGAACTGTCACCGATCGATCGCGATCGGATCTTCAACCTCGGCTACTTCACGTGGGTAGAGCAGCAAGGCGTCCCGCTCGACGATTTCGAACGTCGGCGCAGCCAGGGGTTCTGGAAGGAGCTCCGCGAGCTCGTCCCGTTCTGGGACCAACGCATCGAGGAGTTCAACCGCGAGACGGGCGTAACACAGCAACAATGAGCGAATCAGGATCACGGCTTGTATGTGCAGGATGCGGCCGGGCGATCCCCACCGACTCTCCTCTGCCGTTCCGATGCCTCGCGGACGCCGCCCAGGACGATATCGATCATGTGATCACGCAAGCCGGTCCGCCGCCGGGTGCGGAATGGCCGACTGCGAGCGATTCCAATCCGTTCCTGCGGTTTCGTTCTTTGCTCTACTCGTGGCACGTTGCGCGCGAGCGGGGCCTGACCGATGCGGACTACGTACGCATCGTGCGCACACTCGACGGTGCGATCGCCGACATCGACGGCAAGGGCTTCTCCACGACGCCGTACACGAGAGTCCCGAAGCTCGAGGCCGAGCTCGGGCTTACGAGTGGCGGGTTCTGGGTCAAGAACGAGACCGGCAACGTGAGCGGCTCACACAAAGCACGACATCTGATGGGTGTCGCGATCTTTCTAGCGGTCGCCGAGCAAACCGGTCTTCTGTCGCCGGAGGAAGCGGCCAGACCGCTGGCCATCGCGAGCTGTGGCAACGCTGCCCTCGCGGCGGCGATAGTCGCCCGCGCGGCCGGTCGACGGCTGCGAGTCTTTGTCCCCACGCGGGCCGAGCCAACGGTACTCGACCAGCTGCAGAGCCTCGATGCCGACCTCGAGATCTGCGAGCGTCGGCCCGGCGACGGGGCCGGAGATCCATGCTATCTGCGATTCCGAAGCCATGTCGCCAACGGGGCACTCCCCTTTAGCTGCCAGGGACCCGACAACGGACTCACGATCGAGGGCGGGATGACCCTCGGTTGGGAG
>JBDGYV010000020.1:0-33584 GCA_039588915.1 Gemmatimonadota bacterium | reverse complement strand
CGCGCAGCACAAGTTGTTACGTATTATGTCGTTGGAATTGGTGGGCCCGGTGGGACTCGAACCCACAACTCTCGGCTTAAAAGGCCGATACTCTACCAATTGAGTTACAGGCCCGGGAGCAAGGTACGGCCCGACGTGGGCCCGGGCAACGAAGTGGCCCGTGCCATGGGCTTGTCTTATCATCTCGCCATGGTCAAGACCACTCCCGATCTAGAGCGAGTCGGTCTCACCCCGACCGGCGACGTGTTCAACAACCTCTCAGTATCACAGCTCATCGAGCACAGCCTGCTCAAAGGAGAAGGCGTGCTCGTCGAGTCTGGGGCGCTGCGCACCGTAACCGGCAATCGGACCGGTCGTTCTCCCAACGCCAAAGCGATCGCCGACGAAGCCGAGGTTCATGACGAGATCTGGTGGGGCCCGATCAATCAGAAGCTCGAGCCGGAAGCGTTTGATCGTCTGCATCAAAAAGTGGCCGCCTATTTGTCGGAACGCCCGATCTATGTGTTCGACGGGTTCGCCGGTGCCGATCCGCAATACCGGCTACCGGTCCGAATCGTGAACGAGTACGCGTGGCACAACCTCTTCGTCCACCAGCTTTTCCTTCGACCTCTAGCAACCGAGCTCGAGACCCACGATCCGGGATTCACGATCCTCCACGCGCCCAACCTGACCGCCGAACCTTCCGTCGATGGGACCCCCGACGAAGCATTCGTACTGCTTTCGTTCAGGAAGCGTCTCGTCCTGATCGGTGGAACGCACTATGCCGGCGAGATGAAGAAGTCGATTTTCACGGTGATGAACTACCTCATGCCGAAACGGGACGTGTTGCCGATGCATTGCTCGGCCAACATCGGCGCGGATGGCGATGTGGCGTTGTTCTTTGGCCTGTCTGGAACCGGAAAGACCACGCTCTCAGCGGACCCCGATCGGACTCTCATCGGAGACGACGAGCACGGCTGGTCGGATAATGGCGTATTCAACTTCGAGGGCGGATGCTACGCCAAGTGCATTCGACTATCAGAGGAAAAGGAACCGCAGATCTGGGCGGCGATCCGTTTTGGGACCGTGCTCGAGAACGTGGTGATCGACGAATCAGCTCGCACCGTCGACTATGACGATGACGCAATCACCGAGAACACCCGCGCCGCGTACCCGGTGGACTTTATCCCCGGCGCAGCGATTCCGGGAGTCGGCGCGCATCCAAACACAGTGATCTTTCTCACCGCAGATGCGTTTGGCGTGCTTCCACCCGTCTCACAACTGACCGCGGAACAAGCGATGTATCATTTCGTCTCCGGTTACACGGCCAAGGTCGCCGGGACCGAGGCCGGGGTGACCGAACCCACGACCACGTTTTCGGCTTGTTTTGGGGCGCCGTTCCTGCCGCTGCCACCAATCCGCTACGCCGAGATGCTTGGGAAGCAGATCGATCGCCACGACGCCGCCGTCTATCTCGTCAATACCGGGTGGACCGGCGGGCCGTACGGAGAAGGAAAGCGGATGGATCTCGACTACACGCGGGCGATGGTCACCGCCGCGCTGAACGGTGACCTGCGAAGCGTGGAGTGCACGCCACATCCGGTTTTTGGCGTTGCCGTGCCCAAGGCGTGCCCAGGGGTTCCGACCGATGTACTCGACCCCAGAATGACGTGGGGTGACCCCGAAGCGTACGATGCCAAGGCGGCCGATCTCGCCCGGCGCTTTCGTGAGAACTTCGCCAAGTTCGAGATTCCTACGACCATCTCCGCCGCTGGCCCAGTGGCGTAACAGCGGAGCTTCCGCGAGGGCAAACCCTACCGCTTCAGTACCTGCCTGCGCGCCTGGCCGACCGATACGCAGGTGATCGGAACGCCAACTAGCGCCTCGATCCGCTCTAGGTACTGCCGTGCCTGGGCCGGGAGATCGCTCCAACTTCGCGCCTCTCCCGTCGGCGTGCTCCACCCTGGATGCTCCTCATAGACGGGATCACATCGGTCGAGCAAGGCGAGATTGGCTGGAAACTCAGCTAGCTCGCCGCCGCCGTCGATATCGGCCACGCGGTAACCGGTGCACAGCGGAATCGATTCAAAACCATCGAGCACATCGAGCTTCGTCACCGCCAGCTCCGTCAAGCTGTTTACCCGAGCGGCGTAGCGGACGACCACCGCATCGAACCAGCCACAACGCCGCGCCCGACCGGTGGTCGCGCCGTATTCGCCGCCCGCTTCCCGCAGTACCTCCTGCACCGGGCTTTCTACCTCAGTTGGCAGCGGACCATTGCCGACCCGCGTGGTATACGCCTTGACCACTCCGAGGATCTGGTCGATGTACTTGGGACCAAGACCGATTCCGGTCGCTGCGCCGCCGGCCGTCGTGCTCGAAGACGTCACGTATGGATAGGTGCCATGATCGATGTCAAGCTGCGAACCCTGAGCGCCTTCAAGCAAGACCCAACGACCGGCAGCGAGATCACGCGCCACCTGTTGAGAAATGTCGGTTGCCCGTTCAACGAGTTGATCTCGAAAACGCATGATGAGGTCGAAGACCTGCTGGCCGTCCAGCCGTTCGTCGCTGCCGAGTCGCTCCAACCATCCTTGCTTGATCTCAACGTTGGCGTCGACCCGTTCGCGCAAGCGATCGGGGTCCAGCACGTCGGCGACCCGAATCCCAACGCGAGCGATCTTGTCCTCATACGCGGGCCCTATGCCGCGGCCCGTCGTGCCGATAGCTGTCTGGCCGCGGTTACCCTCGGCTGCCTTGTCGAGCGCTTTGTGATAGGGCAGTAGCAGGTGGGCGCGGTTGGATATCCACACTCGACCCGCAGTATCGACGCCGCGCGCTTCGAGCGAATCGAGCTCCCCAAAGAACGCTTCCAGATCGAGCACCACACCATTGCCTAGCAGACACTGTTTTCCAGGGTGGAGAACGCCCGATGGCACCTGATGCAGGACGAATTCTTCGCCGTCAACGACCACCGTGTGACCCGCGTTCGCACCGCCTTGATAGCGGGCCACGACATCGGCCTGCTCGGCGAGCACGTCGACGATCTTCCCCTTCCCTTCGTCGCCCCATTGGGCGCCGACGACGACTTGGCAAGTGCCCTCAGCGGGCCGCATGTTGTACCGTTCCCGTCCTTGATCTCGACGCGCTGCGGGTGGACAAAGAAAACGCGCCCGAACCAGGGCGCGAACGCACTCCCCTAAGGTGCTGCGTTCTGCTAGCGCTCGTCAAATCGATCCCTGAGCTCGCGGAGGTGTGTTGAAGATCCAGGCGCGAAACATCCTGTACTGGGCCTTGGTTTTCGTACCGCTCGCGCTCGTTGTCCGCTACGCGTGGCCAGAGTCGCACACGCTGATCTTTGCACTCGCCGCCATCGCGATTATCCCGTTGGCGGGGATCATGGGTCGCGCGACCGAGCATCTAGCCGACAAGACGACCGAGGGTATCGGGGGACTGCTGAACGCGACGTTCGGCAACATGGCCGAGATGATCATTGCCGTGTTGGCGTTGCGCCAGGGCTTGTACTCGATCGTAAAAGCGTCGCTGACCGGTTCCATCATTGGCAACGCCCTGCTCATCCTCGGCCTGTCGATGCTCGTTGGCGGGCTGAAGTTCAAAACACAGAGCTTTAGTGGGGCGGGAGCGCGAACACGCTCAACGACGTTGACCCTGGCAGCTGTCGCACTTATCGCACCCGCCGCATATCACTACTTGGCGGGTCCTGGAGCGGCCCCAGGTGAGGCCCGGCTCAGCCTAGCGATCGGGATCGTGTTGATAGCGACGTACTTTCTATCGCTCATCTTCGCGCTCCACACCCACACCGATTACTTCACTCGAGACGCCGCCCGAGCCGCGGATGTCGAGTCGTCGCACCACACTTGGAGTATCCGGCGTTCGCTGATCGTCCTCACCGTCGCCACCGTCTTCGTGAGTTGGCTGGCTGAGATCCTCGTCTCGGCGGTCGAGCCCACGGCCGAGGCGCTGGGCATGACCCAGGTGTTCATCGGGATCGTCGTCGTTGCCATCGTGGGAAACGCAGCCGAGCACTCGACCGCGATACTGATGGCACTCGAGGACCGAATGGATCTCACTCTTGGCATCGCCATTGGGAGCAGCACGCAGATCGCGCTCTTCGCCGCCCCTTTGCTGGTTTTTCTCAGCTACGCCATCGGGCCAGAGCCCATGAACCTCGTATTCACCTCGCCGGAGGTCTTGGCCATCGGTCTATCGGTGATCATCGTTTCACTCGTGGCGATGGATGGCGAGTCGAACTGGCTGGAGGGGGTTCAACTCTTAGCGGTGTACTTGATCCTGGCGGCGGTTTTTTTCTTCCTACCGGAAGCCGCGCACTAGAACCCAGTCGGCGAGTCGAGGAAGATCGCCTCGATGCCGAATCGCTCAGCCAAGTGATCGCCGAGCGCTCGCACGCCCAAGGTCTCGGTTGCGTAGTGTCCGCCGTAAATCAGATTCATCCGATGCTCGCGGGCGATATGCCAAGCGATGTGGCTGCTCTCGCCGGTGACGAACGCGTCGACGCCGGCTTCAGCTGCTTCGGGTACCATCTCGGCCGCGGCTCCGGAGACGATCGCCAGCGCGTTGAGCGAGTCACCGCCGAACGGCAGGACGTCGGGCGGGGTCCCGAGCAGCGCCTCCAGCCGAGCCGCAAGATCCGCTCGTGACAGCGTCTGTGGCAGCCGACCCATCACCCCGATCTCGCGGCCGCCGTAGCGGCCGAACGGTCGCTGTTCGGTAAGCCCCACCAGTCCTGCCAGCACGGCGTTGTTGCCCACTTCGGGGTGGGCGTCGAGCGGCAGATGCGCTGCGTAGAGGGAAACACCGTCGTCGAGCAGAGTCGCCAAGCGCGTCCGGTGGGTACCGGTGACGGCGATCGGCTGCCCCCAAAAGAGACCGTGATGGACGATCAGCAGTTGGGCACCGGCGTCGACTGCGAGCGAGAACGTGGCCAGCGCGGCGTCGGTCGCCAGGGCAACTCGATCGACAGTCGGGCCTCCCTCCACCTGCAACCCGTTTAGAGAGGAGTCCTCCCACTCTCGAATCGCCAAGTAGTCGTCGAGGTACTGAACCAGCTCGTCTCTGCCGACGCCCGCACTCATAACTCGATGCCCGCCGTTTGGAGCGCCGCGGTGACCAATTCGCGATCGCCATTGCCAAGCGGCAAAAGCGGTGGACGCGGGTCGCCGCCGCCCGGCCAGCCGCGGGCGTCAAGTGCGGCTTTGATCCCGGCGATGCCGAACTTCGGTCCGCATGCTTCAGCCAACGGGAGCAGTGACGCCTGCGCCTCGATGACCCCCGCCGCGTCGGCCGCTTGGTGAGCGTCGAACAACGTCAGCACCGTCTCCGGGGCGACGTCTGCCACCGCTAGGATCGCCCCATCAGCGCCGGCAGCAAGCGCTTCCGCAACCGCCGATGCCTTGCCGCACAGGATCGCGAAGTCGGCTCCCAGGTCGCGTCGCAGCGACGTCTCAAGCGCTAGATCTCCGGCCGAGTCCTTGATGCCCGAGATCGTCTCCTCCCGACCCAGCTCGATCAGCAACTCGGCTCGGAGGTCGACCTTTGATCGAACCGGGAAATGGTACGCGAGCAGCGGCAGCTGGGTCGCTGCGTGAACCGCTCGAAAGTGATTGGCGATCACGACGTCGTTGAGCGCGTAGTAACGCGGCGGCAGACATAGCAACGCGTCGGCTCCAGCCGCGCTCGCCCGCTCCGCTGCCAAGCGGGAGGCACGCACGCTCTCGCGTCCAACTTGCACGATCAGCTTCCACTCTCTTGGTAACACGCGCTTGGCCGCTTCGAGCAGCGCTGGCTCCTCGTCGGCCTCAAGCAACGGACCCTCGCCGCTGGTGCCAAAGACGATCACCCCCGACAGCGCGTAACCGCTGTAGATCCGGATCTGTTCGGTGAATCGATCGAGATCGACTTCTCCGTCGTCACCAAAAGGTGTGGTGACCGGAACGAACAGGCTCTTTGGTTGATGGCTCACGCGTGAGCTTGGACGTCCTCGACGGCATCGACCGCGAGCAACCGCTCGAGTAGCTGGTCACGCACCTGCCGCGTGCACACTGCGGCGAACTCGACGGTCATCCCCTCGCCGACGCGCGCGAGGCGAACCTCGTCGACGTCCAGATTGGCTGCTGCCGTGGCATCCTGAATGGCCGCCAGGACACCCGCCTTCCGACTGGCGCCAACGCGGAACTCCACGAATCGCTGCGGGCGAGCGGTATGCCGTCCGAGCCATCGCAGCGCCCATAGGATCAGCAGTATCAAGACGGTTGTCACAATGGCCGGAGCGTAGAAGCCGCTCCCGATCGCCAGACCGATGCCGGCCATGACCCAGATTGTCGCCGCCGTCGTCAGGCCATGCACCGCGCCCCTAGCCTGGATGATCGTACCGGCGCCGATAAAGCCCACGCCCGTCACGATCTGGGCGGCGATCCTCCCAGGGTCACTGATGTTGATGCCGCGCTCCGCGTACGACAGCGCGACATGTATCGACACCATCGTGATCAGCGTCGACCCCACGCAGATCAGCATGTTTGTGCGAGCCCCAGCGGGCTTGTCGCGAATCTGGCGCTCCATGCCGATCGCCGCGCCACAGGCGAGCGCAAGCAGGAGCTTTGCCCACAGCTCGGTGTTAAGGAACTCACTCATTGGGCGTGAACGATTCGGCTCAGCGGTTCTCGACCGACGCCGCCTGACGGGCGGTTCGGTAGTCGCGGAAGCGAGTCAGCACGACATCGAGCGCAGCGTACGATCGGATTCCACACAGGTCACAAAGGTCAGAGTACACGTCGATTGCTTCCCAATTCTCATCTCCCGAATCAAAGAAGCCTCGTTCCTCAAGCGCTTCGGCGAGGTATGGGATGCGGTAATCGTCGCCCTGCGGGCCCGCGATCGGACGCACGACGCGATCGATAAAGTACAGATCTTGAAGAACGATCTCTGGCTCGACGCGGGACTGCATTCGGTCGAGCCGCTCAAACAGTAGATCTTCCACAGTCACAACCGGTTGGGCCCGGCTTCAGCCGCGACGACAGGCTGAACCGGGTCGTGAAGAGACTGCAATCGAAGATAGAGGACCGCGCTGGCCTGGCAACCGGACCCCGGAGGTCGGTTCAGGCGGTGGGTGCCGCACCCGCCTCGACCACATGCTCCGGTTCCCGCAGCAGGTACGGGATGCGGAATCGCATCACGCTGCCCTCGCCAGCCTCCGACTCAGCCCAGATCCGTCCGCCGTGGAGCTCTATCAGCTGACGGGTGATGGCGAGGCCCAGACCCACGCCTTGATAGGCTCTCGTCGGCGATGCATCGACCTGACGAAAGGCCTCGAAGATCTCGTCCAGTTTCTCGACCGGGATGCCGATCCCCTGGTCGGACACTGATCCTTCAAACTCGCCATTGACGAGCCGCACCGAGACCCGTATCTCGCCCTCGTTCGAGAACTTGACCGCGTTCTCCACAAGGTTCAGATAGACCCGGTAGATCTTCTCCCCATCCAAGTAGCATGGCTCCAGCCGATCATCGATGTCCACAACGAAGCGAAGCCCGCCGGCCTCGAGCGGTTTCACCGTTTCGACCACCGAGCCGATCAACACCTCGAGGTCGACCTGCTCGTACTTGATCGGTGTATGCCCCTCCTCCTGGCGCGCGAAATCCAGCAGCTGCGAGATCATTTCGAGCAGGTGTTGACTGTTGCGACCGATGCTGCTCAGGATCCGCCGCTGCTCCTCGTTCACCGGGCCGCACATCTCGTACTCCAGGATCTCGGTATTGGCGATGATCGAGGTCAGCGGCGTCTTGAGCTCGTGACTCGTGTTGGAGAGAAACTCCGACTGTAGCTCGTTCGTACTCTCGAGCTCCGCGTTGATTTCGGTGAGCTCGGCGTTCATCGCCCGAACCTCAGCTTCGATTCTTCGCTGCTCGGTGAGATCAATCAACTCGAACTTGATCGCCGACCGTCCTTCCCAAGCGATCGAATCGCCGAAAACGACAACCGGTACGATCTCCCCGTTGGAGCGCACGATCTCGACTTCGAAACCCGTATCGAAGTGTTCTCCGTCGAGCAGGCCGCGGAGACGACTCGCGGCCTCCTCTCGGTACTCCTCGGCGATGTACTCGAACGGTTCTTGACGATCCAGGTCTCGGAAGCTCCACCCGGTTCGTTGTTCAAAAGTCCGGTTTGAGAACAAGTACTTTTCTCCCTGGTAGACGACGATCAGGTTCGGATCCTCGTCGAGCATGCCGCGCGGCGCGAATACGAGACGTGCCTCTTCGACGCCGAGGATGATCATCCCCACCGCCAGGATCACATACAGGCCGATCTCCATGGAGGGTAGCCAGGCCGGAGGGGTCGGCTCTGCGGCCAACGCCCAGCTGACCGGTAGCAGGGCCCCCCAAGCCACCAGCGCTAGGCCGGCTACCGGAGCTCCGGTCGGAGTTTTGCGCCGCCCAAAGCGATCGACCATCCAACCAGCGGCAATCCACAACGCCCCAACGGCACCGAGCGTAGTCGTCCACGGTCGTACGGACTGGGGCAACAGCTCGACGATGGCGACGACCGCCAACACCATGAGCAGGCCCACACCGAGCCCGATCAAGGCTGCCCGGGGACGACCCAACTGAGACGAGGCGGCGATCGCCAACCCACCCAAGAAGACGAGTCCACCGGCAAGTGAAAGCAGAAAGATGTCCAGACCCAGCCACGGGAGCAGAGGCGGTTCATACAGGAAGGCGATCATGTGGCGCACCAATAGGACGACCCAAGCGAGCCCCCACAGGAGAAACTGCACCATCCGGTGTTGCCAATAGAGATAGAAAAACAGCGTCGCCAAGACGGCGAATAGCGCGAGGGTGTGTGGGTCGGCGCTAGCGATCATCAGGGACAGCCACGTGGGATTGTTGGGCACCCCTCCCACACGCCCCGGCCCGCGGCTTGGGCCTCGGCTTCGGCGGCGGAGATCTCAGCGCGGAATCTCCGGGTGTCGGCAAACGGGAACGCGCACACCCACCCCGACCGAACGAGTTCGACGTTTACGATCGTGTCTTCGCGCTCTAGATAAGCCAGCAATCTGCCGAAGCGATCGCGAGTCTCGGCCGGGTCGAGCCGTACCGTAACGGTCTGGTCGTCGAGCAGGTTGCGATTCAGTCGGGTCGCCTCCGCAGCGCCACATTGCTGGACTGGCACCATCTCGGGGGCATCGATCCCGATGAACCGCACCGTGGTTCCGTCCGAGAGAATCGCGGTGTCACCGTCGATCACGTGATCGATGCGAAAAACCTGGTCTTCGAATCGCTTGCGATCGGTCGATACGGCTCCGCTTGGTTCATCCCCCCCATCGTCCCTGCAGTATTCGATTCCCAGGCCTGCGATCGCAAGCACCAAGACGATCAACGTTCGCTGCGTCGAGCGGCGCAGGCGCCAGCTGGAACGCTGTTCGCGCTCCTGCTTATGTCCCGATGACTTTGGCATACAGGCTCCGTGCTTCGGTCTCGTCGGTCGTGCCGTCGGCGATCAGCCGTCCATCACGGAACAGGTGCAGGGTTATCCCGTTGCGTCGCGCCCGCAGGAAGTACTCGTTGACGGTGACGTCCCACTCCCGCTCGAGCCGGGCAGCGATCACCGACAGCTGAGGTGGCGGCAGACCTTCACCTGGCAGGAGTTGGATCGCGTCCCTGCCACACAACCGCAGCGCGCCCGATGCCCGGCCTCCCTCGAGGTACTCGAAGTCGCGCTTTCCACACGTCGTGCACTCAGCTCGTGGCGGCCCCGTCCGTACTGTTGTGAACTCTCCGGCCCAGGCATCGTAACGCACCAGGCCGTTCAGCAACTGCTCCTCGGCGCCGACTAGAATTTTCAATGTCTCGGTCGTCTGGAGGCCGGCAATCACGGCGGCAGCCGAGCCGAGCACACCGGCGGTATCACAAGTTGGCAGTGAACCCGGTGGTGGTGGGTTTTCAAACACGCATCTCAAGCACGGTGTTCGACCGGGCACCACCGGCAAGACGAGGCCACCGGTCGCCACCACTCCGCCGTACACCCACGGAACGCCTTCGCGAACCGAGAAATCGTTGATCAGGTACCGGGTCTCGAAGTTGTCGGTGCCGTCGCACAGTACGTCCGCATCGGACAAGAGTTGATCGGCGGTAACCGCGTTGAGATCGTCGACGATGCCCTCGATCCGCACGTCCGGATTGACGGCACGAAGCGCACGCTCAGCGGCTATCGCTTTGGGGGTTTCGGCTTCGGCATCGCTGTCGGTGAACAGAACTTGTCGCTGGAGGTTCGACCGCTCGACCAGGTCGCGATCGATGATCGTCAACCAGCCGACTCCGGCTCGCGTCAGTAACTGCGCCTGATGGGAGCCCAGCGCGCCGCAACCCACCAACACCGCGTGGGCGTCTGCAAGGTGCTGCTGTCCCCGGGACCCGATCTCGGGGAGTATCCGTTGCCGCGCGTATCGTTCGTGACTCATCAACCGAAGTTACGACCGACAATGCCACGCGCCACGGGCCGGGCTGGAACCTCCAGCCCTCGTTCTATATTCGGGCCCCATGAGCGACACCGACCGCGTCGTAGTCACTGGCATGGGCGCCGTCAGTCCGAATGGGATCGGCCGGCGGAGTTTCTGGAAGGCGTGCGCGGCTGGTACGAGCGGAACCGGCGCAATCACACAGTTCGACCCGGCGACGATCCCCTGCAAGGTCGCTGGCGAAGTGAACGGGTTTGACGTCGAGGCTCACCTGCCACACCGGCTCGGTCGCTATCACATGCGCGTTGTCGCGATGGCGCTGGCGGCGACCCAGGAAGCGCTGTTGGATGCGCACATCGATCCCGATCGACTCACCACTGACGAGCGACAGCGAACCGGTGTGCTGATCGGAACCGGAGCAGCGGGCATCGCGTTCGGCGAGGAGCAGTACGAGACATACTTCAGTGAGGGCTACCGCAAGATGAGCCCGTATGCCGTCGTGGCATCGTTTGTCGGCATGTTATCCAGCGAGATCTCGATGGCTTTCAACCTGCGGGGCATGAGTCACGTTGTGTCGACCGGATGCACGTCGGCTTCGGATGCCACGGGGTACGCGCTGCAGGCACTCCGCTCGGGATGGGCTAATCGGATCATCACCGGAGGAGCCGAGGCGTGCATTGTGCCCGGAGTGATGGCTGGCTTCTGTCGGATGGGAACGATGACCACGCGTAACGGCGACCCCACCAGCGCGTCACGGCCCTTCAACGTCGATCGTGATGGTTTTGTAATGGGTGAGGGGGCTTGGATGTTGGTGCTCGAGACGCTGGCCAGCGCGCGCAAGCGTGGCGCCGAGATCCTGGGCGAGTTGACTGGGTACGGGACGACCTGCGATGCCTACCATCGGGTTCGACCCGAGCCCGAGGGCGAGGAGGCTGCCCGGGCGATCACCGTCGCGCTGGATGATGCCGGCGTAACGCCCGAACAAGTCGACTACGTCAACCTCCACGGAACGGCCACAGAGCTAAACGACCGGATCGAGTCCCATGCCATCCGGCTGGTGCTGGCCGACCGGCCCGATGTGCCGACTTCGGCGCTCAAGTCGATGATCGGCCACCCCCAGGGAGCGTGCGGCGCGGCCGGCCTGGTCGAGACGATTGAGGCCGTGCGAACTGGCTGGCTACCACCCACGATCAACTACAAGCACCCGGACCCAGTATGCGATCTGGATTACGTCCCCAACGAGGGTCGCTCGGCGGATCTCGAGGTCGCAGTTGTCAATTGTATCGCGTTTGGCTCGAAGAACTCCGCGCTTGTCGTTCATCGGTGGGACGGCTAACGCCCGCAGGCGACTCTAGAGCTTGAACGGGATCGGCGTAAAGCAAAGAACCAGGATCGCCACCGACAGCCATCCGATGATTTGCCGACCAGGGCCCAACCGCTGATCGGAATCGAGCACGGGCGGATGCTTGATGCGAATGATGAACAAAACCAGCATCGCCCACAGATACCATCCCGACCACCACCAGCCCATGATCAACAGGGCGAAGAAGCACACACGGCCGATTCTGTGTTGACCGCGACTTACGAGGGCGTACAACACGTGACCACCATCAAGCTGACCGATCGGCAACATGTTGAGTGCGGTGACGAACACCCCAATCCAACCCGCGAACGCGACCGGGTTGAGGAACAACTCGTGCGTGTCCTCCGGGTAGCTTGCAAACCACGCCACGAGCCACTTGAACAGGAGCGGCTCGCCAAGCTGGATCCCGTCGATCGAACCGACAGGAAGTGCGGCTGAGGTCTGAATCCCATAGATCGCGACTGGAATCGCCACCACAATACCGGCCAACGGGCCTGCCGCGCCGACGTCGAGCAGCATTCTGGGCGTGTAGACCGGGGTCTTCATCCGTATCACCGCACCGAGGGTGCCGATGGGTGAGATCAGCGGTAGCGGGATGAAAAACGGCAGCGTTACGTGAAGTCCGTAGCGGCGTGCTGCGACGTAGTGACCAAACTCATGAGCCGCGAGGATCCCCATGATCGATGCCGAAAACGGTAGTCCCGCCACGAGCTTGCCGGGTTCTCGAAGGAAGAAGTCGGGCGACTCGCCGGCCAAAAACGCTCCCGCCCAAAGCGTCGACACAACGGTTAGCAGGAAGAGCGCCAGATTCCATCGCCATTCGGGCGGCAGCGAAGGCGCCCTGGGGTGGGTCACAGTGGCAACGGTTTGCCCATCGACCTGCTCATAGAAGTGCGACACATCGGATGTTGACAGCGCCGCCTCAAAGCGAGCGCGTTCCGATGGCGAGTCGTACCTTAGCCGACCGCGGAGAATCTTCTCGTTCCCGACGTTGAACAGTCGAGGTTGAACGAGGAATTCAAGCCCCACTTGCTCGGCGGGGTGGCCGCTCAGCGCGGTTTCGACATCGACGTCGTCTGGCGTGAGCTCGACTCTCTTTAGGAATCTGTTTCGCATACCAAGTCCATGCAGATACATGTCGACGGCAACTATCAACCCCTCGATCAGCCCGCGCTCAGAGCTCGCGACCAAGGATTCTTGTTTGGCGAAGCAGTGTACGAGGGCGTCAAGATCCTAGTTCGTCGCCCGTTGTTTCTCGAGGCCCATCTAGACCGGCTGAGGCAATCTGCGACGGCGCTCGAGCTTGATGTGCCGTGGAGCCTCGCCGACTTGCGAGTCATCCTGACGCGGCTGTTCGACGATTTCAATGGCGACACCGGACTCGCCCGGTTGTACGTCACCCGTGGTTCGCCAGGGGGTACCCCATCAGCGCTCGTCTGGATCGAGCCGTTGCCCCATTACTCGCACCCAGATACCCCCCCATGGCGGCTGGCGTGCCATCCGGAACCGATCGTCCCGTACCTGCCGGGGGTGAAGCACACTAACCGGTTGAGTCACGCTCGAGCTCGACGCCTGGCGCACCAGACGGGTGCCGACGACGCGCTTCTCGTGCATGCCGACGGTTGGGTGCTCGAGGGCCCGCAGTCGAACCTCTTCTTTTTCGAGGCTGACACACTCCACACCCCGGAAACCGGTTGCGGCGTGTTGGCCGGCATCACCCGCGATGTCGTCCTGCGGCTTGCCCCGAGCTGCGGCCTCCGGACGGTCGAAGGCCGATACCCACCGGACATCGTCCGTGAGGCGGACGAGTGGTTCCTTACGTTCACGTCGGCGGGGATCAAACCGGTCACAAGCATCGACACCGCTGAGTTGCCAGCACCTGGCCCGCGGACGGCGAAGCTCACAACTGCTTACGAGGATTACGTGGCCGCAACGCTCGACACTACCGAGCCCCTCTGAGAAGCTAGCTTCGAGGCGAAAGTGGGGCCGGAACCTGCTGTATCTGATCCGGCTTTAGCTTCCATGCCCGCTTCCAACGGCGATGAGTCCACAGCCACTGATCTGGGTTCCGCCGCACAGCGTCTTCCAGTCGGGCATTAAACTCAGTGGCCTCAACCAAGATCGCCCGTTCGTCTGATTTGGCACCGGTCAGCGGAAAGGGTTCAAATCGAGCTCGATAACGACCCGTTCCCACACGATGGCAGAATCCCGTTACCACCACCGAGTGCGCCATACGAGCCAACCGAAACGGTCCCGCGTGAGTGAGCGCAGGTCTGCCGAAGAGCGGGGCTGTCACACCAGTGAGTGGCTCTTGATCCATGGTTATCCCGAGAATCCCCCCTTTCCGCAGCCACCTAATCGAGCTACGAGCGTCGGTGTATTTGATCAGCGTCATGCCGGCCTCGCCTCGGAGCTTGACCAAGAGTTCGTCCAACGCGTCATCGTGGGGTCGACTGTAGAGAACAGCCAACCGACCCCATTCGATGGCTGCCCTACGGGCGAGCCACTCCCAATTCCCAAAATGGCCCGTGAGAAAGACGACGCCTTGTCCCCTAGCTAAGGCTTCTGACATGACTTCCTTTTGCTCCAACACCACCCGATCCCGAAACTCGACTTCTGTGTAATCGGTCGTATGGAGAGACTCAACCATCAGTCGGGCCAGGTGCTTGTAATAGGCCCACACGGTTTGCCGTCGCTGAGTAGAGGACCACTCGGGAAACGCAAACGCGAGATTTGCCCGGACGACCCCGCGGCGATACAAAACGAAGAGCAAAGCCGCGAGCACGAGGGCAGACGGCGTGAGTAGTCTTCTGGGTAATCTACGAAGCAGCCAGACGACACGAGGATAGACGCGCGTACGCACTAGCTGCGCTGCTCGGTTATCCACCCACAACCCCCCTCGAACGCGCCTCTACCGGGGTCGATTGATCACCTTCCCTTGAAACCGCGCGCTGACGCTCGAAGCGACCCCACCGTCGATACATCCACAACCAGTGATCGGGCCGTTCGCGCACCGCTGTCTCCAGGCGTCCGTTGAACACAGCCGCGTCCTCCGCTACCGCCTGCTCAGGATCACTGAGCGAGCTCATGCGAAAAGGTTGCAGCTCACTGCAATACCTCGCGGATCCTATTCGTCGGCTAAAAACGGTGAACACCGGCACTTCGGTCAGGCGAGCCAAACGGAACGGACCGGCATGTGTGATCGCGGGGTGTCCAAACAGCGGGGCGATCGCCCCGTCAGCCGAGCGGCGCGGCTCCTGGTCCATGATGATCCCCAGCACGCCACCCTTTCGAAGCCATTGGATCGCGGCTCGCATGTCATCGTGATCTATCTGCACCAACCCGGCTGTTTCACGCATCGCCTTTAGCCGGGAACCAAAACCAGCGTCCTTGGGTTCTTTGTAAAGCGCCGCGAACGGGTAGCCCGCTGCTATGACCGCTCGTCCCAACCACTCCCAATTGCCGTAATGGCCCGACAGTAGGATCGCACCGCGACCCTTCTCTCGGGCCGTTTCGAGCGCTTCGACGTTGTCCATGGTGACCCGTTCGCGGATCTCGGCGTTAGTAAAGCTGCGTGTGTGAAGGAACTCTACCAACGTGCGGGCCATCTGGCGGTAGGCGGAGAACACGATCCTCCAGCGGCGCCACAACGACCAGTCGGGAAACGCCCGCTTGAGGTTCTCGAGCGCTATCCTACGGCCGTGCCCGATCAGGAGCAG
Source organism: Gemmatimonadota bacterium (assembly GCA_039588915.1). Lineage (GTDB taxonomy): Bacteria > Gemmatimonadota > Gemmatimonadetes > JACCXV01 > JAHWKZ01 > CAMYLR01. Next base: position 18,036 of record JBDGYV010000020.1, on the reverse strand, counting down.
CACACCGAGCACTAACGCGAGCGGTTCGTTGAGCCAGCGCGGAGTCTTTCCGGCGCCATCCGCAATCCACTTGGCGAGTTGCGCTTTCACCGGTTGGCCGAAAATACCGGCGCGGGCAGTTCAAGGGCAACGTCGTTGACGACGATTCGGGGCGTTCCTAGACTGCGCATCATGACGGACCCGCCTGATGCCAGTTCGGCTGAGGAACGAAGGGCGCTTCTGAGCGAGATTCGAGACCGGGTGGAGGTCCATGCTGAGAAACGATCGACACCCGAGGAACCAGGACCTGGCGCGAACTTCAAACTGCGGTATGACCACCTAGTCCGCGGCTTGGAGGCGTTGCTCGAAGCCGTGCCGGAAGTCGAGCACGAGCCCCACGGGCCAGCCGGAATGCGGATCGCCTTCCCGGTCACCGAGCGCGAGGTTCGGATCACTCCACTCGAGGACCAGGAGCTGGTCCACTTCGTGTTTGGTCACGCCGCACTTGCAGGGCGTGCCGAGCACCACGCTTCCCGCCCATTTGGTGGCGAGCGGCCGGACGTCCCGAAGTTGGCGGGTCAGGTCCTCGCTTTCCTCATCACGGGCGCCGAGCCGAAGTGGCTAACCCACCGACCGCCTGCCGATTCGTCGGTCGCCAAAGAACCCGGAGCTGATTCCGAGGTCCTGGAGCTTCCGCTCGACTGACACTCTCGCGTCAGAGTGGCAGCGCCCTGCCGTTTCTAGGGCTGATTACGAGAGAAACCGACAAAAACGGCAGAAAATCGCGTTTGGTACGCAGGTTGCGATTGAGTTTCGACGAGAAGAAAAGGTCCGCCAACAGCTGTCAAGTCGGCGGACAATCCATGTGTGCACAAAGGAGGAACAACAATGACCTATCTGACTCGCTACCGCCCCTGGAGCGACGTCCTTTCGTTTCCACGCGAGATGGATCGCTGGATGGATGACGCGTTCAACACTCGGAATTGGTTCCGGTTGGCGGATCGCCAGTGGTTCCCCGTCGCTGACGTGTCAGAGACTTCTGACCACCTGATGTTGCGTCTCGAGGTCCCGGGGATGTCGACCGAGAACATCAAGATCGGGGTCGAGAACAACACCCTGACCGTCCGCGGCGAGAAACACCACGAGACAAAGTCCGAGGACGAGACAGTCTACCGGGCCGAGCGCTCCTACGGGGCGTTCGAGCGGTCGTTCTCGCTCCCCTGGCACGTCGACCACGAAGACGTAAGCGCCAAGCTCGAAAACGGCGTGCTGACGATCCGTCTTCCGCGTCGTGAGGAGGCCAAACCGCGCGAGATAGCCATCGAGGGCGGTAGCTCGGCCAAGAAGATCGAGGGCTGAGCACGAGCGGCCCAAACGAAGAGGGCTCCCGACGGTTCGCCGGGAGCCCTTTTTTAGTCGTCGACCTGCACTTCTATCAGGAGTCGCTCGTAGTACGGGCAGGCGGAACGGATCTTGACGACCGACGCGTGCGGTCTATAACCGGCATCCATCGCCGGCGCCAGCCAACGGGAGATCGAACGCGGCACATAGCCCAAGAGCTGCGTTTCCGAGGTCAGGACCTGAATCGCGTCGGCGCCAATCTCATTGTCGGACTCGCGCCGCAACATGAGTCGGTCCCCCGCATGCACTTCGTCCAGATGCTGGTACCGGTTCTCGAAACAAACACCGTGCACGGTGCAGCGAAACCTGCGTGCCGAGCCCGGTCGAGCGAGCGGATCGAGCGGGAGGATCATCTCACGATCACCGTGGTTTATCGATAACCTCGCCTGGTTGGCGGTCCCCGGCCGCCGACTCGTACGCCATCCGCAACTGACCCGACAACTCTTCGCGACGGTCATACAGACGTTGCGGCTGGCGCGGAGGGTGCCGGTCGATCGCGTAGGCGGTCAGCAACGGCAACGCAATCGTCGTATCACAGTAACACACCACGGCGTCCGGAAGTCGGTTGGGATCGACCTTGCCCCAGGAAACCGCTTCACCCGGTGTTGCCCCAGACAATCCACCCGTGTCTGGTCGAGCGTCAGTGACCTGTAAGTAGTAATCGTGACCGGCTTCCCCTAGGCCCATGATTTCTTGGATCTGTGGTTCGGTCTGTAGAACGAAGTTCTTTGGTGAACCACCCCCCAAGATCATCACCGCGCTCCGACCACCCTTCTGCTTGGCATTGAACACTATCGCCGTCGTCTCGATCACATCCGCCGAGGGGTTGATCTTGAGCTTGTATCCGCGGAGCTCCATCTCAGCGATGTTCATGCCGATCGACGAGTCCCCCGGAGATGAAGTGTAAATCGGAACGCCGTTTCTGTATGCTGCAGCCAACACCGAACTGCCAGATTGGCCAAGAGTTCTTTCGCGCTCATCAACGTAGCGGCCCGCGCGGTAGTGAAACTCGGCGGTTCCCATCTCGTGTTGGAATTCGTCAGCGGTCATGAGTTGGCGAAAGAAAGCGTCTGTCTTGAGTAGCACGTCATACTCGAATACGACATCGTAGATTCGCACGACGCCGGCTTCGTACAGCGCAGTGTCGTCCATCTGCGGGTGACCACGTCGCATCTCGAGACCGATCCCAAAGTGGGTGTCATGATAGAGGTTCGCTCCGGTTGAGACGATCCAATCGACAAAACCGGCCTCGATCAACGGCACGATGCACGTCATCCCGAGACCAGCCGGTGTCAAAGCCCCGCTCAGTGCGAGCCCGATCGTGACGTCGTCACCCAGCATCCGCTTGTCGAACAGCTCGCACGCGTCACGCAGTCGACCCGCGTTGTAGGCTAGGAAAGCATTGTCGATTGTGTCCGCGGTCCGCTCGTCGGCGCCAATCGGACGCGGTGCGATCCGCGGCCCAGACAGGAACTGATTGCGAATCGTCATGCGCGCCCGGCGTCCCCTACCGTGGGATCAAACTCCTCCCTCACGGCGGGAATCACGCGCTCGACGACCGCGTCCAATGGCTCTCGTAGAAACGCCCCGGCGGCGTTTACGTGACCCCCACCACCAAACCGACTAGCGAAGGCATTCACATTGTACGGGCCTGACGATCGAAACGATATCTTGGTCGCTGACGGCCCCACCTCTTTGATCAGTGTCGCGACTACAACGCCATCGATCGATCGCAAAACCTCGACGATCCCTTCGACGTCTTCGTTCACCGCGCCAAGCTCGGTCATCAGACCGACCGAGACAACCGAGGTTGCCACCCGACCGTTCGCGGACAGTTCGAAACTGTCCAACACGCGTGCTAGGAGCTTGATCCTTGGTACTGAGTACGACTCGAACAAGTTTTCGTTGGCGAGCAGGGTGTCGGCTCCACGTGTGATCAGGTCTGCGGCTATCCTGTGCGTGACCTGTCGCGTGTTAGCAAAACGGAACCCACCGGTGTCGTACGCGATAGCGGCGTACAAGGCGGTTGCGATCTTGGGCGTCCACCGAACCGACCAAGACTCGAGGAGCTCGTACACCAATTCTCCGGTGGCAGCTGCGGCAACGTTCCTGAGATCTAGACCATCGATTTGTCCCTGGTCAGCGTGGTGATCGATGATGAGCGTCTTGGGTCGGTACTCCATGACGTAACTCTCCAGCTTACCAAGCCGATTCGGCACGGAAATGTCGAGCACTACGAGCGCGTCGGTGGTCGACAGCGCGCGCTCCGCCGCCGCGGGATCAAATGGCACGATCGGCGGACTGGGTTCGAGGAATTGGAACCGCGGCGGAGTAGGATGCGGGTTGAGGATGACAACATCCTTGCCGATCGCCCGGAGGTGGCAGGCCAGAGCGACCTCGGAGCCGATACCATCGCCATCCGGCTGAACATGTGTCGTAAGGACGAGCTTCGAGGCACCCTCCATCAGCTCGCGTGCGGCGGCGAGATCCGCTAATCGATCGGCACCCACAGTGCCCGTCACGCTACCGCCTCCTGCCAGGTGACGCGATCGTTGATCGGTAAAAACTCGACCCAGGCCCCGGCGGATAAGTCGTCGACTCCCTGTGGGACAATCACCATGCCGTCAGCCCCAACCAGACTTGACAGCACACCGGAACCCTGCGGACCGGTGATCAATGCACGCCACCCTTCAGACGCGTCCAACTCAAGACGACAGCGCAGGTAGTACGCCTTATCGCTTCGTGTGCTAACCGGCTCGGCGAGTCGCGCGCGCTGTCGCCGCGGGAAACATCGTGTATGTCCTGACATCTTGCGCAGCGCTGGAAGAACAAACAGGTCAAACGTCACGAGCGCGCTTACTGGGTTGCCTGGCAGTGCGAATACGCTACGCTTGCCAGCCGTGCCAAAAGCAAACGGGCCACCGGGCCGCAGCGCCACGCGCCAGAAAACGATTTCAACGTCGCTTGCTACGAGCGCGTCACGAACGTAATCGCGGCCACCAACGGAAACCCCACCGATCGTTACCACGGCATCAGATGTCAACGCGTCTGCAATCGCACTATTCGTTGCAGCCCGATCGTCTGGAACAATGGGCAACATCCTGGCCACACAGCCAGCCTGCTCGATCTTGGCCGCCAAACCGTACGCGTTGCCGTTGACGATGCGATCCTCAGTACCTGCTGCTTCGACCTCGACCAGTTCGTCCCCAGTGCTGACGATCGCCACCTCCGGCCGCCGAAAAACGTCGACGGACGCGTGTCCGGTGGATGCTGCCATCGCGATCTGAGGACCATCACACTCGACCCCGCGTTCAAGGACCACGGTGTCACGGCCGACGTCCTCCCCACGGCATCGAATGTTGGCCCCAGATTGCGGCGCTACATCAAAGCGGACTTCTTCCCCGGGGTCGGCGAACACACCTGGACCGGTTGGCCCGGTCGATGCCTCAACCGGAATCACTGCGTCAGCGCCAATCGGCAACGGAGCACCAGTCATGATCCGCGCCACACTGCCGGCCGGTAGTGATTGGCCGGAGTGTGCGCCGGCCGGCAGATCGAGAACGACCGGTAGCGGACTTCCCGAGCGTACCTCGCCCGTGCGCACTGCATAACCGTCCATGGCGGAGTTATCCCAGGGTGGCAGGTCGAGTTCCGAAGAAACCGCCGCTGCGAGCACGCGGCCCCAAGCCCTCGTAATCGGCACCCGTTCGGCGTCCAACGGCTCGATTCGCTCGACGATCCGTCGTTGCGCTTCGACCACGGGAATAGGCGGCGTGGCGGGCATGCGAAAAACCAAGCTAGCCGCCGCTCTGGGGCTACGCTACCGAATCGTTACGGGATCTCGAGACGCGTGCCGGGCATGATCTTGTTGCCTCGAAGTCCGTTGGCCTGCTTGATCGCCGCTACCGTGACGCCGTATCGGCGAGCGATGCCATACAGGGTATCGCCGCGCCGGACGCGATGGACCCGCAGCTCCGACGAATCAGCCTCTGCCAAACTGACGGAATGAACTGTCGTCGAACCGCTCCCACCCGAAGCCATCGCACCGTCGATGTTTTTGAGGAACGTCTCGACGCGATCGATCGGGATCTTGACCGGGAAGTTCGATTCACCGGGCGGTGTGCGACCCCTCAGAAGGTGAGGGTTTAACCCGACGATCACGTCGGTTGGGACATCGGCCGCGGCAGCAATCACATCCATGGAGACCGAGGTTGGAACCGTGACCTTGGCCCACTCTGCCGGCTCGAGGTAGGGCACGCTGTAGAAGCCGTGACGTCTGGGTTGCTTGGCGACGATTGTAGCGGCCAAAAGTTTTGGCACGTAGTTCATGGTCTCGTTGCGCAAGCTCGTCAGCTCCCAGAAGTTCACCGCGTGGTCGCGCAACATCGTGCGCTTGAGCCGACCCTGCCCACCGTTGTATCCAGCGGCCGCGAGGTGCCACGAACCGAACATCGCATGCAAATCCGACAGATACGCGATCGCCGCTTGGGTTGCTCGTTCGTAGTCTCTTCGCTCATCGACCCAACGGTCGATCCTGAGGCCGTACTCGCGACCCGTCGACCTGATGAACTGCCAAGGGCCGACAGCATTCGCTCGGCTCCTGGCGCGAGTCGAGAACCCACTCTCGATCAGGACGATATAGGCGAGATCCCGCGGCAACCCAGCCTGGGCCAGCTCTGTCTTCAGATACGGCAGCCAAGCACCGGAGCGAATCAAGTACCGCTCGAATGAGCCCCGGATCCGATGGGTGAAGTAATTGATCCACCACTCCACGCGGTCGTTGAGAACGATCGGTATGTCGTAGTCGACGCTCTCTTCGACGAGCACCGCTCCCTCGTCCTCAAGCAACTGTTCCAAGCTCTCGTCGAGCTCAGGCGGGCGCAGCTCCGTTGGCGGATCGTACTGCGCAAGTCGAATCGCGCGAAGGTCAGCTTCCTCCTCCGCGGTTAACTCGTCACCGAGAATGAGCTGGAGTTCTTCGATGCGGCTCGGCGTTGGCTCCGAGACTCTGGGCGGTGGACCGTAGGTTGCGACCGGCGCTTTGTTGCCGGCGCAGGCGACCGCGCCGGCTACGGCGAGCAGACAACCGACAACGCGAGACAAGCGGCGGGGGTTCTCCATTTCCAACGTCATATGCAACCTGATTGAGCCGCGCGGGTATTTAGGTCAGAAGCCGGTGGCTCGCCACCCGCCGGCCTGGCATCTTAATAGCGTGCATATCCCGAAACCGCCCCCGTGTTCCACGTAAGGAGTGCTGTTATGCAGCTGATGCGATTCGCTGCGCTCGTGGTGCTCGCCACCGGTCCTACTCTGATCGCGGTACCTCGATCGGCTTTCAGCCAGGACATCGACCTGAGAGAGATATTCTCGAACGATCGGTTCTATGAGGATCATGAGATACTGCGAGCTCGAGGGGACGTCGGGTTTCTCGCCGACACATGGTTCTTACCCGGGACAGCTGACTCTGTGCAAGTGTTGGTCGGCGTGTCGCTCTCCAACAGCAGTCTCCAGTTTGTTCGCACCACCGATGGTCTGTGGCAGGCGAACTATCAAGTAAAGGCAGAGTTCGATCCCAAAGATGGAGATATCGACGCGCTAGAACGGAGTTGGGACAAGAGCGTCGAGGTCGAAGCCTTCGACGAGACGATGCTGGAGACCGAGACGATCGTGTTCCAAACCGAGTTGGCCATGGCTCCTGGGACGTACGACTTCTCGGTCACGGTTCGAGACCAGAACGCCAACGATGCGTCGCGCGCCTCGACGACCCTCGAGATCGCACCGTTCCCAAGTGTCGCAGCGGTTAGCGAGCCGGTGCTCCTGCGTCTTTACCAAACGACCGATGCCGGTGTCAGCTACGTAGTCAGTCCTAGCCACTATTACTCTTCGGCTCCAAGCCGGTTCGATTTCATGATCGACTTGGCTCACGTTGACCAGGGTGGCCCGTACACGGCGCGCGCCCAGCTCGTCCCCGAGGCGGAAGCTGCCGGGGGAGCGGCGGCAGCTTGGTCACAGGAGGTTGTTTCCGAAGACAACGGCACGGCCCAGCTCTTTGGCTCGCTCCAGAACGACAACGCGCGGTTCGGTGAGTTTCGGTTCGAGATCGAATTGGTCGATGACACGGGAGAGGTCGTCACCAGTCGAAGCACGCCGCTCATGATTGCCGGATCAGGGGGTTGGATCGCCGAGAACTGGGACGACGCGCTGTCGCTCATCAAGTACGCAGCGATAGAGGACGAGCTCAAGATCCTCGAAGACGTGGACGGAGCCGAGGCCCGAGTCGAAGCGTGGAACTGTTTCTGGCGCATTCGCGACCCAATACCTGCAACGGCGGTAAACGAGGAGTTGCAGGATTACTTCCGCCGCATAGCGATCGCGAACAGGGAATGGAAGAGCGCGCTTCGACCAGGCTACCTCAGCGACCGCGGCCGAGTCTACTTGACACTCGGCTCCCCCGACGAGATCAACGAACGCCCGGTACCGTCGGGATCGGAAGCGTTCGAGGTATGGATCTACTACCGCAATAACTTCCAGATCCTCTTTGTCGATCGGATCGGTTTCAACAACTATCAGCTGGAGAGCGCTGGCGTGTACCAACGCGAGTTGAGTTCGCTCGAGCGCCGCAAACGGAGGTTCCTAAAGGAGCGATCGCGGGAGTGCCCGCTACTCACCCCGGCCTACGAGTAGCCTACTGCAGAGAGTCGATCCAGGCGTGAACTCGACGATCGAGAATATCGAGCGGCAAAGAGCCCTCGCCTAGTACGACATCGTGGAAAGCGCGCACATCGAAAGACGAGTCGAGAGCGCGCTCGGCTTCCGCGCGTAGTTCTTTGATCCTCAACTCGCCGATCTTGTAGGCCAGGGCCTGCCCTGGCCATACTACATAGCGATCCACCTCGACTTTTACATCGTGGCCGGTGTGGCCCGAGCTCTGCTCGAAGAAGTCGATCGCCTGCTCGCGGCTCCAACCGAGAGCATGCATCCCGGTGTCGACGACCAGCCGGATGGCGCGCCACATTTCGAATGACAGGCGACCGAACTGGCTGTACGGATCGCGGTAAAACCCCATCTCCGCGCCGAGACTCTCCGAGTACAATCCCCACCCTTCGATGTAGGCCGTAAAACCACCGTGGCGCCGGAACTCGGGCAACGCTTCGAGCTCTTGCGTAATCGCGATCTGAAGGTGGTGGCCGGGCACCGCCTCGTGGAGAGCCAGCGCCTCCATCTCCCACTTTGGTCGCTCGTCGAGAGCAAAGGTGTTGGCGTAGAAGTACCCCGGACGTCCGACCTCGAGCGAGCCCGGTAGGTAATAAGCCGCCGGCTGAGAGCCGTCGGCGTAGTCTGGAACCGCGATTACCCCGTACGGCAGCCGGGGCAGAATCTTGAAGAGTCGCGGCAGTTCGGCATCGGCTCGCTTCGTGATATCGCGATACCCGGCCAGCAGATCCTCCGCACGCTCATAGAAGAACCGGCGATCGGTCCGCAAGAACTTTGCAAACGCTGCAAAGTCCCCCTCGAAGCCGCTCTCGGTCATGACCTCCTCCATCGCATCGCGAATACGCTTTACCTCACGCAGGCCAATCTCGTGAATCTCGCTTGGCGAAAGATCGGTCGTAGTCCGTATCCGAACGCTGTAATCATACCAAGCCTCGCCATCAGGCAGCGCGGTGGCTGCGATCGATTCCCGCGCGCCAGGCGTGTACGCGTTGACGATGTAATCGTGGAGCCGCCGTAAAGCGGGTGCGACCTGCGATGAGTACGCGTCGATGGCATCTGCTCGTAATCGCTCGCGATCCGCTAGCGAAACGCCACCCGGAAACGTCTTGAAGGGATGAAGCAGTGGGCTGGACATTGGGTCATCAACAATAAGGCTCGCGATCTGGTCAGGGACTTCGCGTAACGTGGCGCGCGGCTGGGTCCACCCATCGGCGAGTCCCTGTTCGAGCAGCGCGACCGTCTGATCGATGAGCAACGGCAGCCCGAACAATCGTGAGAGAATGTTCTCGTAGTCGGGTTCATTGCGGGTCGGCATCATGGCCAGCATGCGGGTGGCCGACAGCTGCAGACCGTTCATCTGATCCACCGCCATCAGGTGGTCCGGGAAGCGTGCCCCATCGACCGCGTCCTCGACCTCTTTTCGAAACAGTTCCTGGTTCAGGCGATCGCCGGCGCTCAGACTCTCAGGATCAATCGCATCGAGCACGGGCAACGGATCCCCGGTCTGGGCCCGCCGATCATCGATCGCCGTCAGCGACATGTCACTCCAGGCGCCGTGGTCTCCAGCCGCATACCCGACGTGGGTCGCAAACTCAGGGCTCCATGTCATCGTTCGCTCCCACGCGAGATCAAAGAGCGCACGTAGCCGCTCGTCCGGGGGGAGCTGGTCAGGGTTTTCGGCCAGCCGAGCGAAACGGGCGCGGAAGTCGTCGTTCGAACGATCGGCTGTCTTGGCGTGTTTGGTTGCCGCCGTCTGCGCCACCATCACTCCCGACCGGCCCCCGCGAAGCCGCCCTGGGCGTAGGTGCCATCGATCTTGGCCGCGAGTATGAAGTCGTTCTCCGACAGATCGTCGATCGCGTGGGTCCAGATCGTGAATGTCACCTTGCGGTAATCGATGGTAATGCTGGGATGATGGTCCTCCGCTTCGGCCAGCTCGGCGACCCGATTGACAAAACTGATGGCCGCCACGAAGTCGGGACATGTAAAGGTACGAACGAGCTTATGACCGGTGGTGATAGCCCAGTCGGAAGTTTTCTCGTGGAGCTTGAAGATTTCCGGCGGCTTGAGGGGCGGCGTCTTAGCCGTGCACGGCTCGCAGTGCCTCTGCGTCAATTCGGTCGTCATCGGTGGTTCCCTTATCGTTGCAAGTGAAGTGGTTAGCTCTCAGCTCAGGTGATCCTCCAGCCATTCGGCCAACCGGTCGGCCGAGACCCGGTCCTGAGTCATCGAATCACGGTGCCGCACCGTTACCGTTCCGTCGCTCGTCGACTCGCCATCGACCGTCACACAAAACGGAGTACCCGCCTCGTCTTGACGCCGGTACCGGCGTCCAATCGAGCCGCCATCATCGAAGAAGGCGTTCCAGCGACGCTTAAGAGCGGCGTGAACCTCGATCGCCATCTCGGGCATGCCGTCCCGCTTGACGAGCGGGAAGACCGCGACTTTGATCGGCGCGATCCGGGGATCGAGACGCAACACGGTACGTGCCTCCTTGCCTTCGCCCTCTTCCCGGAATCCGTCGACCAAACAAACCAGCAGCGTGCGATCGACACCGGCTGATGTTTCGATGATATAGGGAACGTACCGCTCCTTTATTTCTTCATCGAAGTACGAGAGCTTCTTGCCCGATCGTCGCTCGTGGGCAGCAAGGTCGAAGTCGGTCCGGTTGTGTACCCCTTCCAACTCCTGCCAGCCGAACGGAAACTCGTACTCGATGTCGAATGCGGCCGCCGCGTAGTGAGCGAGCTCTTGGTCGCCGTGCTCGTGCACACGCAGCTTGTCGTGGCGGATCCCCAGTTCACGATACCATTCGTTTCGCTCTTCCAGCCACCGCTCCAGCCACTCACCAGCCGAGCCGGGCTGGACGAAGTACTGCATCTCCATCTGTTCGAATTCGCGGGTCCGAAAGATAAAGTTGCCGGGTGTGATCTCGTTGCGAAACGCTTTTCCGATTTGAGCAATGCCAAACGGGAGCTTTTGTCGCGCGGCGTTCATGACGTTGAGGAAGTTTACGTAGATACCCTGAGCGGTTTCCGGTCGGAGGTAAACGACCGACGCATCATCCTCGACCGGTCCCATAAACGTCTTGAACATCAGATTGAACTGCCGGGCAGCCGAGAGATCCCCCATCCCACAACGTGGACAACGTGGCTCTTTGTCGGGATCGATCTCGTCTTCACGAAAGCGATGTTTGCAGTTCTTGCAATCGACTAGCGGATCGGTGAACCCGTCGATGTGGCCAGAGGCTTCCCACACCTTTGGCGACATCAGGATGGCGGCGTCCAACCCTTCGATGTCGTCGCGGCGCTCGACCATCGTCCGCCACCAGAAATCCTTGATGTTGCGCTTCAGCTCGACCCCCAGCGGGCCGTAGTCCCAGGTCGACCCGATCCCGCCGTAGATCTCCGACGATTGAAACACGTACCCGCGGCGTTTCGATAGCGAGACGAGGCGGTCCATGACGCTGTCGGCCGCGACGTTGCCCCAGTCGGATTGATGATTGGTGTCGTTCATCGGCGCTTGAAAATGGACCTGCGATCAGGCTGGTGCCATGCGAGTACCGTCAGCACGAGACACATTATCGCGGCTCGATCTTCTGCAGCTCGGCGAGACGCTCCCACTCGACCAGCCCCGGCTCGCCGCCAGCCACGCTCAAGATCCGTTCGAGCAGCTCGACGTCGTTGGGCAGTAGCCCAGCCGGAATGAGACGCGGCGTGAGCACCGCCCATCGCGGATCGGCACCAAACGCGCTCTCGAATCGCGGCAGGCTCTCCTCGACTCGCCCCTCGCCCGCCAGCGTGACGCCCGCCCAGTACACCATCTCCGCGCTCTCTGGGACCATCTCTGCGGCGTGGTTGTAATGTTCAACGGCAGCCGCCACGTCACTGTCGCTCATCGCTTCATCGCCGGCGTTCATCTCGCGATAGGCGCGGGCCAGGTGGAGCAATCGGCGTAACTCGTCCAGCGGGCGCTCGTGGTCTTCGACCCGCAGATCGAACGTGCGATCGACCCACGGCCGACCGGTCGGCTCGCCCGACACCACCAGCAGCGCCGCCGATTGCCGACCTCGGATGTCGCCGCCCTCGGCCTGGGCCGCCTCGAGTGCGACCAACAGCCGCTCGGCAAGGTCACCCTGAGCGCCCTCGAACGCACGCGCCATCGCCGGCCACACGGTTGAGCTCTCCATCAAGTTGGCCTGAACGCTGTAGTTCTCCCCGGTCTGGTGCCCGGCGGCAATGATCGCGTTCGCGCCGGTGTGAGCAGCGACGTTGCCTTTGGTATCGATCATTGCCACCTGGCGCACCTCGGCGTGCGCGTCCGACCCGACCAACCCGCCGAGTGCTTGGGTCGCCGACTTGCCGGCTCGCATCAGGTCGAGCCCCAGTGGTCCATACGACGGATCCACAAACGACTGGGTCGCCACCGCTCCTACACCGGCCTCGGCCCACGGCACGATCGGCCCGACGCTGAACCAATGCGACTGAACCGCCACCCCGAGCTCGCCGGTGGCCGGATCCCGGGCTACGATCGAGTACGTCGCCACTGGACGCAGCGGACGGTCGCCGTCGAACCCGTCCTGCCCGTTGGCGGCGCTCGCGGTGAACGGCGCAACGATCGCAACCGCGGTGACAACAAGCGTGCGCACCATCTTCTCCTCCTGTTCTATCGGTCTCTGCTATCTAAGAACCGCTCGATACCATCGGCCACCGCGGTCGCGATGCGGCGCCGAAACTTCGGCGTTCTGAGGAGCGACTCTTGCTCCGGGATCATCATGAACGCGCCCTCGACCAACACCGAAACCATCTCATTCATCCGCAGCACCGCCAGGTTGCCGTGGTTGACGCCGAAGTCAGGCAGCTTCGTCTTCATCCGTAGCTCGCGTTGAATCGCCTCCGCCAGCGGACGACTCTGCGGGTGGTAGAAGTACGTCGACGTGCCGTTGTTGACGAACGGGTTCACGCCATCCGGTAGGGCGTTGTTGTGAATCGAGACGAACACGTCCCCCCCCGCCTGAACCGCGATCGAGGTGCGATCGTAGAGCCCCAGCGTGGAGTCGGGCTCGGCACGGGTGAGGACCGGCTCGGCACCGCGCGTCTCCAGGATCTCGGCCAGCTCGAGCGCGATCGCCAGATTCGCGTCCCGTTCCTCGAGCCCAGTGGGGCCGATGGCGCCAGGGTCGGGGTTGTGCCCAGGGTCGACGACCACCCGCACACCGTGGAGACGTGAGCGGAAACGACGATCGTCGAGCGTGGACGGTGGGTGGCGGAACGCGATCACCAGATGGCTGCCTTCCCAATACGGCCGATATCCCCAAGCTTGATCGGCGTCGAGCGCGATGTCGAGCCGATACACGCCGCGAGCCGGCTGGCTCCAGTCGATCGATTCGATCATCGGATCGCGAGTGTAACGCACCCAATCGGTATCTGAAGTCGCACCGTAGATCGAAACCGTGTACCGAACGGGGTCGAGCCGCTGTTCGATTCGGAACGGCAGGCGATTGGTCAGCGGAACTACGACCTCGCTCCACTCACCGCGAACGCGCGTCCGGACGACCTTTACTGCGCTCTCCGGCCGCGGCGCGTCGATCTCGATCGTCTCGGAGGCTGCGACCCACGCGCTCTGGCCCGGCCCGAGAACGATCTCCCGTTGATCGCCGTAGCCTCGGCCCAACGCGGCCACCGTGCCGTTAGGCAACAACAAGGTGTACCCCTGACCCGGGCCGGCGCGCGCGACCACCCGGCCGTCTGTCCGACCGGTGCCAGCCGTGTCATCGTCGAGCACCGCCACGCGGATAGCGGTTGGATCGAGATAGTCGACGGTCGTCACCGGCACCGATCGTGTCGAACCATTGGCCGACTCTAGATCGAGAAACAGCGAGTCCGACAAAGAGCCGGCGATCCGCAGGTAGACATCCCCGGCGTAGGTGAGCCAACGATCTCCTCTCGTGCCAGCCGACACAGCGCCGTCCACCGGCTCGGCCGAACCGAACACCTGGCGACCCGCGTTGCCGTTCCGAGATCGCTCAGCGACCAATGGCGTCGGGCTACCGCCGATCCTGGCCGAGACCCGTTGGCCGGGAGCTGCGACAACCTGGACCCTCAACGTATCGCCAGCGTACGCCTCTAGCGGACCGACCGGCGCGATCGTCTCCGGCCGGTAGCCGAGCTCGAGAGCGCCCGGCGTGCCCGGCGGCGCCGGAACCCAAACCGTGTGCCGCGTCAGGCTCTCGCGGTCGCCGGCAACCGCGCGGATCGAGAACGTGAACGAGTCGGGCTCGACCGGCACGAACGCCAGCCACCCACCCGATGGATGGACTACGACCGGCTCGCCGTTCACGCTGAGCTGGACGTCGTTCGCTGGAGCGCCCTCCACTCGACCGAACACAAAGGTCGAGTCCGAGGCGGTCAGCGCCTGGCCGGCTGCCGGATACTGAACATGAACGAGCAGCGAATCTTGGATTTGGGCGGCAGCAGCGGGAGTCGGGGTCGCAGCCGCGAGCAGCACCACGAGCGACGCCGGGGAGCGCCCCGGGAGAACCCTCATAGGCGCGAAGCTAGCCCACGACCCTGATCGGCTCAACGAAACGTCGTTTGATCAATCGTTGCCGTGGCGCATGACTGCGACGACGCCCAGGGCTTCTACTTCAACCGCCCCCTCGCCGCAGAGGTCTTTGCCGAGCAGCTTAACCACCCCTCTGGACGTCAAGTTCCATAGGAATGAACTCTCTTTCCACGCCGTCTGCAAGACAGAATCTCAAAACGATAGGCAACACCTTTCCAATTCTGTAGGTAAGACTTTTCCTCGGTATGGGAACCGGACCGCCACTCGGTAATCCCCACGCCCCTCATCGGCGACCGCGGCGTCCTCTGAGGTCCACCCCGCTGCTGACACTGGCACAGGCGTTGCCCTCTCAAAGCGCACTTCCCCCGACGACATAGCCCCTCGGTCCAGGGCAAACCCCGCGAGAGCGGGGGACGCAAAGCCACGGGTCCTCACTGTAAACAACAGCGGATGGCCGGGCTACCCGAAAGACGTAACTACCTCGCGGCACCAGCCATCCTGCAGGCGCAGCCCGAGGAGGCACTTGATGCGGGTTTCGCCAGCTACCCCTGCTGCGCTTTTAGACGAACCAAGCGACACCATGGGCGGATCGCAACCGTTCATGCTCGTGCAGATGGCTATGGCCAAGGCCGAAGCCATGACACGAGCCGAACGGTGGCAGGTCGCCCTGGACGCCTACGCAGAGGCGATACGCCTCGTTGGCAATGACGGACTCGGTCTGGCGACAAAGACCGACGCTCATCGTGGCGCGGGAATCGTCCAGATGCGGTGCAGCAATTGGGATGGGGCTGAAAATGAGCTGCTGAAAAGTCAAGCACTGGCGTCCGAGCTGAAGGACGATCGTCGCCTGGCTCTAGCAAAGAACGTTCGTGCCGCCGTTGCGTTTGAGCGTGGCGATTGGCCCGACGCTCACAAGTTGTACGCGGCCGCGCGAGAACACGCGGACGCCTCCGGCAGCACACGGCTCCTAGCCCAGATCGACAACAACCAAGGCGCTCTTTGGTCGGCAGTAGGCCACCAGAAGTGGGCAGAAACGTGCTTCAGGCGCGCCCTCGAACTGTTTGACGAGCTCGACAACCACCCGTGTGGCGCCCGGACACTCAACAACCTGGGCATCGCGCTGGTCGCTCAAGGCCGCCTCTGGGAGGCGGACAACGTCTACGACCGAGCGATGCGCGAATGCAAGCGGCAAGGCGACAGAACTCTGGCCGCGGAGGTCATGCTCAACCGGGCAGACCTCGCGTACACCCGAGGCAACGATCATCAAGCCCAGTCGCTCGCCGATCGCGCACGCGCGTTCGCGGAGCGTTTGGAGAACGTCGTTGTACAGGCGAGCGCGCTCCGAATCCTGGGTGGCGTCGCTCGAGTCGCCGGGGATCTGGAACTCGCAAAGCAGAGAATCGAAACGGCTATTCAGCTGAGTGAACGCGGCACAGCCCCGCTCAGCGAAGCCGAGGCATGGGCAGAGTTAGGCCAACTTTTCATCGACCGATATGACACGGAACGAGCTGAGCACGCCTGGCGGCGGGCTCAGGCGATCTATCGTCATTTGGGGAACACGATCGAAGCCGATCGCCTCGATCAGCGGATCAATTCCACCAAGCAGCTGGCGGAGGCCGCGGCATGATGACTCGCGCACTCACACTCCGACGCCGCACCTCCAACCTCCATCAGACAAGGAGAACTCAAGTCATGCGACGATACAACATCATGAGTCGCCTATGGGTCGTCGCGGTCGCTTTGGGTCTCGCCGCCTGCGGGCAGGATAGCGGGCCACTGGGGCCGACGGACCTCGCGTCCACTCCAGGCGGCGATCTCGTCTTCGCAAAGAAGACCGACGGCGGTGGTGGCGGTAAGGGCGGCGGCAAGGGTGGCCCTAAGGACGGCGGTGGCGACACCACTCAGACGCTAGGCGTCTACGCCGAGCAGGTTGTTGGTAAGAACGGCGGCGTTCTCAGGGTAATGGGCGCGGAGCTCAGCATACCGAAGGGCGCCGTCTCTTCACGGACGCTCATCACGATGGAAGACGTGGGGGCGATCGAGGGAGCGTTTTGGGCCTACGAATTCACACCATCTGGGCTCACGTTCAAAAAGCCGGCGGAGCTGGAGGTCGACGTATCGCTCGAGTTCCTCCAGGCAAACGGAATCGATCCCGGCCGACTTCGCATCGCGCTCGTGACGGATTCGGACCCCGCAAGCTGGCAATACCTGGATGGCCGGTATCAACCAGCTGACCAGCAGATCAAGGCCAAGATCGACCATTTCTCGCGCTATGCGCTCTGCATCGAATAGAGGAACGTGCCAGGCATGAACGCAACACTGGAGAAGGGACTCGACGTGCGACTACACGGCTTGATTAGGTCCATGCTGGTCGCCGCGGCCGTGACCGCATTCGCGGCCTGCGGGCAAGATGGCAGTCCGCTGGGCCCGGGCGGCCAGCCAACGGTATCGAGTGCTCCGACCGTTACGATCAACGGCGTACAACTGCTCAAGGCACCAGAAGGTGGTTTGGCGCTGAACGGCAAGAAGTGCAGCACGTACTACTCGAAGAACATTACCAACAACGGTGGCACGCTCAAGGTCTGCGATGCCGAGCTGGTGATTCACAATCATTCGTTCCCTCGCACCGAGCGACTCTGGATGCAAACCGGAGATACCCGGGACGACGGCCTTTGGTCGTACGAGTTCGGCCCCAGCGGAACGCAGTTCGAGAACACACCGGCGACACTGACCATCGAGGTCACGGTCGCAGAGCTCCAGTCGATGGGACTCGATCCCGATCGGCTGAGCGTCGCGTACGTCAGCAGCCCCAATCATGAGGATTGGCAGGTTATCGGTGTCGACTACGACTGGGAGACCCAGACGATCTCGGCCCCGGTTTGGCACTTCTCCCGCTACGCGCTCTGCATCGAGTGAGCACGACGCACGAAGCCATAACGCCGGCCACTGATTGGCCCGAGTTGTCGCTCACGGCGATCGAAGCGCGCATGCGCCACGCCTGGAGCGAGGGCCGTGGCAACGAAGCCGGTGCGCTAGCCAGTCTGGGTTTGGCTTCGGCTCGACGCCAACGGCAACCAGCCAAGAACGTCACCGCCTTCTTGAGCGTGCTCGGAGCGGTCGCTTTCGAACAGGGCCAGCTGAGCGAAGCCAGGCAACGGTTCTCGGAGGCACTTCATATCGCGAGGAAAGCTGGCACCGCCAAGAGTGAAGCGGCGGCGATCAGCAACCTCGGCGCAATCGCCAACGTCCAGGGTGACTTTGCGATTGCGCTTTGGAACTACCGTTGTGCGCGCGGGGCCTTCCGGCGCGCTAACTCGACGAATGGCGAGGCGCGGGCACTGCAAAACATGGGAATGGTCCACGCGGACCTACGGCAGT
>JBDGYV010000019.1:0-35049 GCA_039588915.1 Gemmatimonadota bacterium | reverse complement strand
CATCGACGAATCGCTAGCCGAGTTTAACCGCATCGTGCTGACAGCATGTGGCACCTCGTGGCATGCGGCGTTGGTCGGCGAGCACTACCTCGAAGAGGCGGCCCGGTTGCCGGTAGAGGTCGAGTACGCGAGCGAGTTTCGGTACCGCAACCCGGTGATCGATGAACGCACGCTGTTGTTCGCGATCAGTCAATCGGGCGAGACGGCGGATACGCTGGCGGCACTCAAGGAGGGCAAGCGCCGCGGCGCGAAGGCGATGGGGATCGTGAACGTGGTAGGCTCGATGATTCCACGTGAGTCGGACGGCGGCATCTACATTCACGCCGGCCCAGAGATCGGTGTTGCGTCGACCAAGGCTTTCACCTGCCAGCTGACCGCGCTAATGCTGCTGACGCTCTACATCGGGCGCCGAAAGCACTTGTCGGTCGAGCGTGGCCGGGAGTTGGCGCGGGCGCTTGAGGAACTACCGGACCTTGTCCAGCAGGTGCTGGAGCGAAGTAGTGAGATCCAGCAGATCGCCACTCAGTACGCGGACGCCGTCAACTTCCTTTATCTCGGTCGCGGGCTCAATTTTCCGGTCGCGCTGGAGGGTGCACTCAAGCTCAAGGAAATTTCGTACATCCACGCCGAGGGGTACCCGGCGGCGGAGATGAAGCACGGTCCCATCGCGCTGATCGACGAGAACATGCCGTGCGTGGCGATCGCCACGCGGGACAGTGTGTACCCAAAGGTGCTTTCAAACCTCGAGGAAGTGCACGCGCGCCAAGGGCGAATCCTAGCGGTCGTGACCGAGGGCGACAGTGATGTCGCTCGAATAGCCGAGCACGTAATCGAAGTGCCCGAGACCGACGTCATGCTGACGCCGATCCTAAACGTCGTTCCGCTTCAGTTGCTGGCCTACCACATCGCAGTTCTCAGGGGTTGTGACGTTGACAAACCGCGCAACCTGGCAAAGGCCGTTACCGTCGAGTAGTTAGTCGCCCTCGTCGGGCGGCAACATCAAGTCTTCGAGAAAAAACGCCGCTAGTTCCGCCCGACCGGACACGCTCGCCTTGCGGTAGGCGGCGACGGCGTGCTGTCGCGCGGTGCGCTCGCCGCGGCTGGTTGCCACTGCGATCTCCTTATGGCTGAGTCCTTTTATCAACAAGAGAGCCACTTGGCTCTCTGACGGAGTTAGGCCCCAGGCTCGAAACTGACGGTTGATCTCTCCACCCAAACCGTCCAAGAAACTCTGTGCTCGCCGATGCCAGGCGTCTCGTTCGACCTTGCGCTTTGCGAGCGCCTCACGGGTCTCGGCGAGGGTCCGAGAAGCACCTACCCATCCCAGCCAGAGGTAGACGGCAAGACTCAAGCTGGCGACGATCAACAGGACCTCGAAGCCCACGTGTGGCGAGATCCATGAGTCGGGGTTGTCGAAAACGAGATCGACGATTCCGCCTACGACGATCACAACCAATAGGCCGGCGATTAACTGGGGGAGTCGGGGATGATCGAGCGGATCCTTGCGCAGGCGATTGACCTCCGTCATTTGTTCGATCCACGATCGTGGCCAGTGAAACGAGTCGAATGCCGGATTGTGCCCGTCACACAGACGTGTCACAATCAGTTCGACACTCGAGCCAATCTGTTGGAGAGGAGGATAACGCCATGTTACCGGACCCGCTTCACCCCGCGCTGGTTCACTTTCCGATCGTCTTTGCGGTGTTGTTACCGATGGTCGCTATCGCTGTCCTGTGGGCATTGCGAACCGGCGTCGTGCGAACGCGGGCTTGGGGGCTCGTTGTAGCGCTTGCCGGCGCTCTCACCGTGGCCTCCTGGCTGACCGTCCAAAGCGGAGAGCAGCAAGAGGAGAGGGTCGAGGAGGTCGTTGCCGAGACTGCGCTGGAAACACACGAGGAAGCCGCCGAGCTGTTCCTGCTGCTGACTTGGGCGGCGCTTGTGGTGGCGGCGGCCGGGATCGCCCCAGGAGTCGTCGGAAGCTCGGCGCGGATCGTCAGCGTAGTTGTCGCTATGGTTGTGCTGGTCGCTGGCTGGCGGGTCGGCCACTCAGGTGGTGAGCTCGTGTACCGGCACGGCGCGGCCCAAGCATACGCCCCCGATGGTGGCTGGCAGGAGACGCCTCAACTCGAGTTGAGTTCACTGGATGAGAGTCCAGACGACGAAAGCGATGACTGACGCGCACTCGGAGTGAGCGCTAGAGTCTCGGCATGCGGGTCTTGCTCCAGCGAGTGACCGAGGCATCGGTCGAAGTCGTTGACGACGTTGGCGATGTTCACGAATCCGGCCGGATCGGCCCGGGGCTGGTCGCGCTGGTCGGCTTTGCGCCAACCGAAACACCCGCCGCACTCGACTGGATGGCGGCTAAGATCGCCAACCTGCGCGTGTTTCCCGATGACGGCGGCGAGATGGATCGCTCGCTTCGGGATACCGACGCCGGCTTGCTGGTGGTGAGCCAGTTCACGCTGTATGCCGACACTCGAAAAGGACGCCGACCGGACTTTACCGGAGCTGCGTCCTACACCGATGCTGAGGCGCTGTACCAGCGCTTCTGCGAGCGGTGTGAGGCTGAGCTGCCGAGCCGGGTTGCGACCGGTCAGTTCGGAGCTCGGATGCGGATCCGGCTCGTCAACGACGGACCGGTCACACTGTGGCTGGAGCGCTGAGAGAAGTGGGTCGGCCTCTGGCCCCACCCCTCGTCTTGGCGTCGTCCAGCCCGCGTCGAAAGCAGGTCCTGGAGACGATCGGGTTCCAGTTCGAGGTCGTGGCTGCCGCTCCGGGGACCGAACAGCCCTGGCGGCGTGGCCAAGACCCTGTGGCGTTCGCCGAGCAAACCGCCCGCGCCAAGCGCGACGAGGTGGCGGTGACGCGGCCGGATGCGTTGGTCATGGCCGCCGATACGGTGGTCGTACTCGATGACGTCGTGCTCGAGAAACCGGTTGATGCGGACGATGCGCGGGCGATGCTCTCCAAATTGGCGGGCCGCGACCATGTAGTGTGCACCGGCGTTGCCGTGGTCGGACCGGTTGGCACGCCAGTCAGCGGTGCCGAGAAGACCCGAGTCTACTTCCGTGATCTCGACATCGAAGAGATCGCCGAATACGTAGCCACCGGTGAGCCGTTGGACAAGGCCGGCGCATACGGGATCCAAGGGCTCGGGGCCTCGCTGGTGAGGCGGGTAGACGGTTGCTACTTTAACGTGATGGGGCTGCCGGTGGCCCGGCTGCTCGACCTCCTCGAGGAGGTGGGCTGGGAATACCGCGCGCCCGGGTTGCTGCGTCCGGCAGGCGCGCCCACCCGCTCGCACTGATCTTTTCTTCAATCCAGGAAGCGAACCATGCCGGTGGAGACAATCGCCTGGGAGGGTAGCCACGTCCGGATGATCGACCAAACCCTCTTGCCGGTCGAGAAGGTCGAGATCGAGATCCGCACGGTTCCCGAGATGGTAGAGGCGATCCAGAGCCTGAGAATCCGCGGTGCCCCCGCGATCGGTATCGCCGGGGCGATGGGGTTGGTTGCCGCGTTGGCGCCTCACAGAGACGACCCCCCGGAGAGTTTCCGAGAACGATTCGATGAGTACACCGGCGAGTTGGAAGTTGCGCGTCCCACGGCGGTCAACCTCAAGTGGGCGATCGATCGGATGCGCAGAGTGGCCGATCAGCACCGTACGATGGCGACGCAGGCCTTGTGGG
Organism: Gemmatimonadota bacterium; assembly: GCA_039588915.1. Lineage (GTDB taxonomy): Bacteria > Gemmatimonadota > Gemmatimonadetes > JACCXV01 > JAHWKZ01 > CAMYLR01. The sequence goes on along the minus strand of JBDGYV010000019.1, from coordinate 31,360 downwards.
AACGTCTCGAGCAAGAGGCATTGACGATCCTCGAGGAGGATCGCGAGATGTGTCGCAAGATCGGGGAGTCCGCGCAGCATGTGATCCACCAGAGCTCGGGAATTCTGACACACTGCAACGCTGGTGGTCTGGCGACGTCCGGGTACGGTACTGCGCTGGCGTGCGCATATGTCGCGCACGAACAAGGCAAGAATGTCCGAGTGTTTGCTGACGAAACCCGCCCGCTGCTGCAGGGAAGCCGGCTTACGACCTGGGAGTTGATGGAGAGCGGAGTCGATGTCACGTTGATCTGCGATGACACGACGGCGGCGACGATGGCAAAGGGTGATATCGATATGGTGATCGTGGGCGCCGATCGGGTCGCCGCGAACGGTGACACCGCTAACAAGATCGGCACCTACGGGGTGGCGATCTTGGCGAAAGAGCATGGGATCCCGTTCTACGTGGCGGCACCGAGAACGACTTTCGATTTCGATACTCCGACCGGGGCCGAGATACCGATCGAAGAGCGGGCCTCTGAGGAGGTGACCCATGGTTTTGGTGCCATGACGGCACCCGCAGGGGTCAAGGTCTATAGCCCGGCATTTGATGTGACGCCAGCCAAGTACGTGACCGGGTTCTTTACCGATGCCGGGTTTCTGGAGCCGCCCTACGGGATGTCGTTGAATGCACTTCGATCTTGACCAATCATGAGGGTTTTTCTAAGTTATAAAGCTGTATTCGTATGCATTCGACGTGCCCACCGGGACCCCCGGTGCGGGCTGGAGAAGCCATGAAGACACATGTCGTAACCCCCGATCAGATCACCAGGCGGTGGTACTTGGTAGATGCCGAGGGTCAGACGCTCGGCCGGTTCGCGAGCCGGGTGGCGCAGATCCTCCGTGGCAAGCACAAGCCAACCTACACGCCGCATCTGGATACCGGCGACCACGTGCTGGTCATCAACGCCGAGAAGGTTGCACTGACGGGTCGGAAGATGGACCAGAAGATGTACTATCGGCATTCGGGATACCCGGGCGGGCTCAAGCAAGAGCCGATCAAACGGGTTCTAGAGCGACACCCCGAGCGCGTGATCGAGGACGCCGTCCGAGGCATGCTGCCAAAGGGCAAGCTTGGACGAGCGATGTACAAGAAGCTGCGCGTATATGCCGGCTCAGATCACCCGCACGCAGCTCAGCAACCGGTGGCCATTGATCTCGACAGCTGGCCGCCACAGACACAGATCACAGGCGGATAACTGATGGTAAAACAAGCAGTCGGTGTGGGGCGACGGAAGACAGCTGTGGCGCGCGTTTATCTGCGACCGGGCAAGGGAGGCTGGCAGATAAACGGCCGTACGCTCGACGCCTACTTCCCACGACCGTTTCATGCACAGCAGTGCCGCCAGCCGCTCGAGGTCGGTAAAGCGGAAGACAGTTTTGATGTCGTTGTCAACGTACGCGGCGGTGGACCGACGGGTCAGGCCGGGGCGATACAGTTGGGTCTCGCTCGCGCGCTCGTGGTGACCGACGAAGAGCTTAGGGGCCCGCTGAAGGCGGCGGGGCTGTTGAGGCGAGACCCGCGCATGGTGGAGCGGAAGAAATACGGTCGCCCAAAGGCGCGGAAACGGTTCCAGTTCTCGAAGCGGTAGGGCGGATTCGCCGTGGCGTTTTTCGTCTGGCAGGGTAAGAGCGACAGTTCGAGCACGGAAACACGGCACGAAAAACCACACACCGGGGGAGAGATCCGTGGGTGTCCGGCGATAGCTGGATAGGCGGACTTCGATGAACCTGGTGGAGGGATAACCCGAACAGGAGGTACACCCCACCCATGGCGGTCCCCAAAGAATTGCGGGTGCTACTCGAGGCAGGGGTTCACTTCGGCCACCAAACGCGCCGTTGGAACCCCAAGATGCGGAAGTTCATTTTTGCCGAGCGCAACGGCATCTACATCATTGATCTCAACAAGACGCTACGGCAGCTCAATCGCGCCAAGGAGTTGTCGGCGGAGCTTGTTGGCCAGGGCAAGAAGATTCTGTTTGTCTGCACCAAGCGTCAGCTGAAGCACATCGTACGGGAGGAAGCCGAGCGAAGCGGGCAGTTTTACGTAACAAATCGCTGGCTTGGCGGAACCCTAACGAACTTCAGGACGATCAAGAAGAACCTGAAGCGGTTGAAGGATATCGAGCGGCAGCGAGAGGATGGTACGTTCGATCTTTTGCCGAAGAAGGAAGTCATTTCGATCGAGCGCGAGTACGATAAGCTGTACCGCAACCTAGGCGGGATAGCTGATATGGAAGAGCTACCGGGTGCGATGTTCGTCGTCGATGCAAAGAAGGAACAGATCGCGGTGAACGAAGCCAACAAGCTCGGCCTGCCGCTGATCGCGATTGTCGACACGAATGCTGACCCCGATCGGATTACGATCCCGATCGCCGGTAACGACGACGCGATCAAATCGGTTCGACTCATCACTGGACAGATCGCTGATTCGATCATCGAGGCTCAGCAGCGATTGGTCAAGGAGGAGGAGATCGAAAAAGAGGCCGAAGCTCCGCCAGAGAAAAAGGATGAGCCGACGGCTCCGCCGCCGATGAAGCACCCGGTGCGGCCTCGCGCACGGCTGCCAGTCGAGGGCGAGAGCATCCCCTCGGCGAGTGAATAAACGATACCAAGAGGTGATCATGGCAACGGTTACGGCGTCACAGGTTCAAGAGCTTCGGCATCGAACTGGAGTTGGAATGATGGATTGCAAGAAGGCACTCCAGGAGTCGCACGGCGACCTGGAGCAGGCCATCGATCTGCTGCGAACCCGAGGGCAAGCCAAGGCTGCCACCAAGGCGGCTCGAACGGCCAGCGAGGGGTTGGTCGGATCGTACGTTCACCTGGGCGGGAAGATCGGCGTGCTGATCGAGGTGAACTGCGAGACCGACTTCGTAGCCAAGACCGATGATTTTCAGGAACTGGTGCGATCACTGGCGATGCAGGTAGCGGCTGCGAGGCCGCTGGCCGTAGATCGTGACGGCCTTGATCCTGAAGTGGTCGAGCGAGAAGCGGCGATTTACCGTCAGCAGGCGAAGGAATCAAGCAAGCCGGCGGATATTGTGGAGAAGATCGCCACCGGCCGGCTCGAGAAATGGTACGCAGAGATGTGCTTGCTCGAACAGGCCTTCGTCAAGGACCCGGATCGGAAGGTGTCGGATGTCATCGCGGAAGCGATCCAGCGGCTCGGCGAGAACATCGTTGTGCAACGCTTTACGCGCTACGAGATCGGCGTCTAGGCACAGGTCCTGGTGAACTCACCACTCCGCTATCGGCGCATCGTTCTCAAACTCTCAGGCGAGGTCTTGGCGGGTGAGCGTGGGTTTGGTATCAACCCGCCGGTCATCGAAGCGTTGAGCGATGAGATTCTGGCGATTTCCGACACCGGTGTGGAGCTCGGATTGGTGGTCGGTGGCGGGAACATCCTCCGCGGGGCGACCGCGAGTGAGGGCGGCATCGATCGTGTCGCCGCCGACTACATGGGGATGTTGTCGACCGTAATCAACGCCATGGCGCTACAGGATCAGCTTGAGCGCAAGGGGTTGGAAACTCGACTACTAACGGCGATTCGGATGGATCAGGTGGCCGAGCCTTACATCCGTCGGCGTGCGATCCGACATCTTGAACGCGGCCGGGTGATCCTGTTGGCAGGCGGGACCGGCAACCCCTATTTCAGCACGGACACGACGGCTGTTCTACGAGCGATCGAGATAGGGGCTGAGGCGATTCTCAAGGCCACCAAAGTCGACGGCATCTACACCGCTGACCCGCGCAAGGACCCAGATGCCGAGTTTATCGAGCGGATCTCCTACCGGGAGGTTCTGGAGCGGGACCTACGCGTCATGGACGGTACCGCGATCACGATGGGCAAGGAGAACGACTTGCCGATCGTGGTGTTCAATATTCATCAAGCCGGCGCCGTGCGGGGTATTCTGTCAGGCGAAAGCGTTGGTTCAATCGTCGAGGGATAACTATGGACAAGACGGAGATTAAAGACGTCAGCGCCCACATGGACAAGTCTGTGGAGGCGATCCGCAACGAGTTGGCAACGGTACGCACTGGGAAGGCGGCACCGAGCCTGCTCGACCTCGTAAAAGTGGATGCCTACGGACAGCAGATGGCGCTCAATCAATTGGCGACTGTTTCGGCTCCTGAGCCGCGCCTACTGGTCGTTTCACCGTTCGACCCGTCGCAGATCACGGCGCTCGAAAAGGCGTTGCTTGCGAGCGATCTGGGACTCACACCCTCTAACGACGGCAAAGTCATCCGGTTGCCGATACCGCAGCTTACGGAAGAACGCCGCAAGGACCTGGTCCGGATCACGCATAAGATAGCCGAGGAGGGTCGGGTCGCGGTGCGCAACATACGTCACGACGCGAACAAGAAGATCCATGCGTCACAAAAGGCCGGGGAAATGAGCGAGGACGAGATGCACAGCGAGCTCAAACAAGTGCAGGATCTCACCGACCAGCACATCCAATCCATCGACGAGATGCTGGCGCGGAAAGAAAAGGAGGTCATGGAGGTGTGAGCCGCCTGTTGGCGCACGAGAATTTGCCGCGCCACGTGGCGATCATCATGGACGGCAATGGCCGTTGGGCCGAACGCCGTCACAGGCCCCGCCTTTTTGGACACGAGGCGGGCATGAGGGCGGTGCGCGAAGTCATCGAGACGGCGGCTGACTTTCAGATTCCCTATCTGACCTTGTATGCGTTTTCACAGGAGAATTGGAAGCGCCCGCGGCCCGAGGTCGAGGCGCTGATGAAGCTACTGCAGCATTACATCCGCTCTGAGCGCAAACAGCTGATCGAGAAGCGAATCAGGGTGAACGCGATCGGTGAGCTCGATCGATTGTTCCCGACGGCTAGAGCCGAACTCGACAAGCTGATCGCCGAAACCGCTCACAACAATCGGTTGGTCGTGACCCTGGCGCTATCTTACGGTGGGCGAGCGGAGATCGTCGAAGCGGCGCGACAGATCGCGCGGCGGGTGGCCCACGGCGAACTCGACCCAGACGCCGTAGACGAAGCGCTATTCAAGTCTTTCCTGTACACGTCGGATCTTCCGGATCCCGACTTGCTGATCCGTACCAGCGGCGAGCTCAGAGTATCGAACTTCCTTCTGTGGCAAGTCGCCTACACGGAACTGTACGTGACCGACGTGCTGTGGCCCGATTTCGATCGTCAGGCGTTCGTAGACGCGATCGCTGCCTTCCAGAATCGCGAACGGCGGTTCGGCACGGTCCTCACTTGAGAACCACGAGCGCACCGGTCGAGCCGACAGCGCCCGACCGGCGATTGGACCGCAAACTAGGCCTCCGACTAGCCACCGCAGTGGTTCTGGCGCCCACGTTTGTGCTCACCATGGTTGTTGGCCGAGAGCTGTTCCTGCTCGCCGTGATGATGTTGAGCGCGGCGGCCGGGATCGAGTTCTTCGGTATGGCAGAGCAAAAGCCATACCGGGCCCGACTTGTGCCAGGGATCGCACTGGGCTTGGTCTTCCCGCTGTTCTTCTATCAGGCGCCGGGAGACGCGGCGCTGCTGGTTGTTGTGCTTACTGCCGGGGTAGTCGGCGTCGCCGCGGCGCAGATGCTTGATCCACGGGGCCACGAGGCGATCGCAACCGTGGCTTTCACGCTGCTGGGTGCGCTCTATACCGGCTTGTTGTTCGGTCACCAGATCTTGGTCCGTGAGATCAGCCGCGAGATCGCCGGCGCGCCGTACTGGTTGGGAGCGATTCTGCTGGCGGTACCGCTTTTGCTGACCTGGGCAAACGACACAGTCGCGTACTTTGCTGGGCTCAGCTGGGGGAAGAGGCCATTGCTGCCTAGGGTAAGTCCAGGCAAGTCGATTGAGGGCGCCGTGGTGGCGTTCATGGCGACGATCGCCTTGGGCTTGGTTGTTGGGAGCCTGGTGACGCGGTGGTTTCCGCCACTTGGACCCGTGCACGGTTTGGCGATCGGTGCTTTGGTTGGCGTAGCTGCACCATGCGGGGACTTGATCGAGTCGGCATTCAAGCGCGATGCGGGCGTCAAGGACGCCTCGCAAATAGTACCTGGGCACGGTGGCGTGCTCGATCGATTCGATGGCATGCTGATTACCGTACCGCTCTTCTATTACTACTTGGTTGGAGTCGTGTTATGAGCGAGCGGACCCGGATCGTCGTTCTCGGTGCCAGCGGCTCGATTGGCGCGAGCGCGCTCGACGTGATTGCTGAACTCGAGGGTCGGTTCGAGATCGTCGGCTTGTCGTGCGAAACCAAGTGGCGTGAACTGGCCGCGATCGCCGTTCAGGTTCAGCCTCGGGCGGTGGCGATCGCAAACCCGAAGGCGCACCGCGAGGCGATCGAGGCCTCCGCGTTCGGTCCCGGCGTGCTGTGTCTTGGCGGTCCCGACGGGGTGGCCGAGCTAGCAACGTGGGACAGCGCCAACGTCGTGCTGAACGGCATTGTTGGAGTGGTTGGACTGCCGGCCACGCTGGCCGCACTCCAAGCCGGCAAACGGGTAGCGTTGGCCAACAAGGAATCGCTAGTCGTCGGGGGGGATCTGGTGATGGCCGCCGCCGAGCGTGACCAATTGCTGCCCGTCGACAGCGAGCACTGCGCGATCTGGCAGCTCCTCGCGCATCGTCCAGGAGAACGGCCGCGGCGAATTGTGCTGACCGCCAGCGGGGGGCCCTTTAGAGGAATGCCGGCCGAACAACTCGCTGCCGTCGACGCGCGCGATGCGCTCGCCCATCCGACCTGGTCGATGGGACCCAAGATCACCGTCGATTCAGCGACGCTGGCGAACAAAGGTCTAGAGATCATCGAGGCGCATCACTTATTCGGGGTCGCATACGATGAGATCGATGTCATCGTTCATCCACAGTCGATCGTACACGGCATGGTAGAGTGGGCCGACGGCGCACTGTTCGCGGAACTCGGCGAACCCGACATGCGGTCCCCGATACGAGCCGCGCTCACCTATCCCGACCGAACGTCTTCCGGCCAAAAGGTAGACCTAACCCGGCTGAGCGGGTTGACATTCGAGGCTCCCGATGAGGAGCGGTTTCCTGCGCTGGGCCTGGCCCGCGCAGCCGGCGAGATCGGCGGGACAGCACCGGCGGTCTTCAACGCGGCCAATGAAGTGGCCGTCGGCGCGTTCCTTGCTAACCAGATAGGCTTTCTCGAGATCGCGTCGTTGTGTGAGCGCGTCCTCGGCGCCCACCACGCCGAACACGCGAGTTCCGTCGAGACGCTGATGGCGGCCGATACTTGGGCCCGCCAGCGGGTGTCCGATTGGGCCGGCATCGAACGGACCCCGACCGCAACGGCGGGGTAAACGGGAGCGAAATGCAGACCCTCATCCTCACCATTCTTGTTCTCGGCCTGCTCGTCTTCATCCATGAGCTGGGTCACTTCCTGACTGCCAAGTGGGCCGGAATTGCGGTGCCTCGATTCTCGATCGGGCTCGGGCCGCGGGTCGCTGGCATCCGATATGGTGAGACCGATTACTGTTTGTCCGCGGTTCCGTTCGGCGGCTACGTCAAGATGGCCGGCATGGAGGGCGAGGAGGCGTTCGAGCAGCTCGAGGGTGGTCCGGTCGAGGAAATGATCGACGAGGAAGTGAACGTTCCGCCGGAACAACGGTTCGACAACAAGTCGATCCCAGTGCGGTTGTTGGTTGTGAGCGCCGGTGTACTCATGAACTTCGCGTTGGGGTGGGTGATCTTTGTCTCGCTGGCCTTGAGCGAAGGCAGACCGACCGTATTGGGCACCACGGTCGAGGAGGTGGACAGCCTTGCTGCTAGGCGGTTTGGGCAGTTGGCTGCTTTGCCACGCGGCGCGACGATCTTTGAGGTCGAAGGCCAGACGGTGGAAAACTGGCATGAGGTCGATGCTGCGATCACCCGCGGTCAAGATGGTGCTATCGATCTCGCGTTGGCATCTGGCGAGACGGTTTCAGTGCCAGTCCGCGATGATGATGACCGACGAGCGCTGTCGAGTGGGCTAATCGCGCGCGTCGAGCCACTAATAGCGGAGCTCCAAGCGGATGGGCCGGCCGCGCGGGCGGGCATTCAAGTGAACGACCGAATCGTATCGATCGATGGGATCGGGACCGATGCCTTCGTGGACGTTACACGGCTAGTTCGCGAGCGCCCCGATCAGGACATATCGGTGGTCGTCGAACGCCCTGCGGGCAGTGGGACCCTGGTGACGGTTGACGTCCGGACGGGCTCCGAGAAGAACCCACGCCCAAGCGACGGCAAGTTTGTAGACATGGGGTGGCTCGGTGTGACCGCGGCGGTCGGGAATATCGAACTCGGATTCCGCGATGCGATCGTGGCGGGCAGTCTGTCGACTTGGCGCGCCGGGTCGCTCATTACCAATGGCCTGTATCAGCTGGTTTCTGGTGGCGTCAGCCTGCGCGCCCTAGGAGGCCCGGTGGCGATCGGACAGATGACGGGCCATTTCGCGCGCCGAGGATTCAGCAGCTTGTTGGGTTGGATCGCCCTTTTCTCGATCAATCTGGCGATCCTCAACTTGCTTCCGATACCCGTGCTTGACGGCGGGCACGTGCTCTTTCTCGGGATCGAGGGTATGCGTGGGCGGCCATTGTCGTCGAACCAAAAGCTGCGCCTCTCGCAGCTTGGTCTGGTGTTTCTGCTCGTGCTAATGGCGTGGGCGTTTACCGCCGACATTCTCCGACTCGTCGGGCTGTAATCAAGGCACCAATCGCGCATCGCGATGCCAGTGTGCGGGTCTGGCGGGGTGCCGAGATCGAGTCGGTTCACACATTGGACGCGGCGTTTGTTGACTCCGATGGTGCCGCGCTCGCGCTCTACGGCGATCCAGAGCACCGTGCGTACCTGCGCTCCTCCGCCAAACCGATCCAGGTATTGCCGTTGATCGAGCGGGGGTTGATCGACCGATTCGGGTTCACGTCAGCGGAGATCGCGGTCATGGTCTCTTCCCATAACGGCGAGCCATTTCAAACCGATGTGGTAAGGACGATCCTGGCGAAGGCTCGGATCGAGGCCGGATCGCTCCAATGTGGCCCGCACGAGCCGCTACACCCCCAAGCTGCGAAGAGCCTGCGTCGGCTGGGCGAAGAGCCCTCGTGCCTGCACAACAATTGTAGTGGCAAGCACGCTGGGATGTTGGCGGTGTGCAAAGCCGAAGGTTGGCCCCTCGATACGTATCTTGACCCGGATCACCCATTGCAGCGCCGCATTCGCTCGCTAGTTGCTGAGCTAGCGGGTGTCGACGAGTCATCGATCGGGGTCGCGGTCGACGGTTGCGGACTCCCGACGTTCGCGCTCTCGATTCACTCGATGGCGACCGCGTACGCACGGTTGGCAGCGGCCGATCAAGCACGTGATACGGACCTCGCCCGCGCAGTCGGGAAGGTGTTCGACGTGATGGCGGCGCACCCGGAGTACGTTGCCGGGACCGATCGGTTGTGCACGGTGATCATGGCGGCGCATGGCGAGCGGGTGGTCGTCAAGACCGGCGCTGAAGGCGTCTACTGTGGAGCGTTGCGTGGCGAAAGTCGCGGTCTGGCACTGAAGATCGTAGATGGCGCGCGCCGCGCTCAGGACGTAGCACTCGTGGCGCTGTTGGTTGAACTCGGGGCCATCGACTCGTCGGGGCTGGATGCGTTTGCTCGGCCCGAGGTGACAAATTGGGCTGGGGACGTCGTTGGTCATCTCGATGCTCAGCTTCCAGCTACAGACGCATTGTGATAATCGCCGAGGCGACAGCGATCGTGGCGCTGGGTGCAGCCGCCGCGCGTGGCGGCCGTGATCGACTGCGCGAAGCGCTCGAGCGAGCGCGTGGGTTGCTGCCGGCAACCCATGTCGAGGAGTATCTGTTGCAGACCTATCTCTTTGCTGGCTTCCCGAGCACGATCAATGCGTTCTTTACCTGGCAAGCGTGGGCGTCCGAAAGCGGTGGGCGCGAGACGCCTCTCGGGGCGGAGTCCGACCAGCCGGCCGAATGGCGAAAGCGCGGGGAGCGCCTCTGCCGCCTCGTTTATGGTCAGAATTTTGAGGCACTGCAGCGCCGGTTGAGCCGCCTACACCCGGCACTCGCGGATTGGACGCTGGTCGAGGGTTACGGAAAAGTGCTAAGCCGGCCCGGGCCCGACCCGGCGTGCAGGGAGTTGGCGGCAGTCGGCGCGCTGATCGCGGTGGCTGCGGATCGACAACTCGCGGCCCATCTGAAGGGTGCGATCAACGCTGGTGTTTCGCCGGAGGTTCTAGTCGCGGCGACGAAACAAACGGCGTCTGAGTGGGGCGAAGAGGAACGTGTCGAACGCTTGCTCGCTGACGTCGGACTGATATGAGTGTAACCGGCGTCACCCGCGTGTGCGTCCGATACGCGGAGACCGATCAACAAGGTGTCGCTTACCACGCCAACTACTTGGTATGGATGGAGGTCGCTCGAACGGAGTTGTTAGCCGCGGTCGGTTTCCCGTACCGACGCCTGGAGGAAAAGGGTGTGTTTTTCGCGGTTGCCGAAGCCAAGTGCCGCTACGTGGGTGCCGCCCGCTACGATGACGAGGTAGAGATCTCGACGTCGATCCGGATTCTCAAGAGCCGGACCGTCGTTTTCACTTACGATCTGGTCATCCGGGGTCGATCGATCGCGCAGGGAGAGACCACGCTAGTGGCGCTTGATAGCGATAGGCGGCCGCGCCGGATCCCGGAGGCGGTGGCCCGCGCCCTGGATGGCGAGGCTTGACCAACCTGGGGCCGGTGCCGAACGTTTAGACGAGAACTCGGTTTCGCTTGCCGCTCTAGGAGGCTTTTGTTGACTCAACTCTCGTCTGATCGACGCTCCCTCGTGCTCGGCTCGTCTCTGCCCATCATATGTGCTCTAGCCTTCCTCTCGGCGACGCCGGCCGACGCTCAGTATTCCCGTTTTGGCAAGAACAAAATCCAGTACGATGACTTCAAGTGGGAAATTCTAACCGGCGAGCACGTCGATCTCTACTACTATCCTGAAGAGCGGGAGCTGGCGCTGATCGCGCTCGACTACGCCGAGGAGTCGTTTGCTTTCCTAGAGCGGAAGTTCTCGTACAGTCCGAAGGACCGGATCCCGCTGGTCGTCTACGCTAGTCATCAACACTTCGAGCAGACCAACATTGTGCCGTTTTTTATCCCCGAGGGAGTAGCTGGTTTTACAGAGTTTCTCAAGGGTCGAGTGGCGCTTCCTTTCAATGGCTCATACTCAGATTTCCGAGGTGTGATTCGCCACGAGCTCGTTCATGTTTTTCAGGCCCGTAAAGGGGCCCATTACAAGCGGCTCCATCCCGGTGGTAACGAATGGCGATCACCGTTTTGGTTCGTTGAAGGATTGGCCGAATACTGGTCAGGCCCGTGGACCCCAGAGGGAGACCTGGTCGTTCGTGACCTGCTACTGAATGGGCGTGTGCCATCGGTTTCAGAGCTAGATCGGTTCGCCGGCTCGTTCGCCGCGTACAAGCTCGGGCAGAACTTGATGGAGTTCCTGGGCCGGGAGTTTGGCGAAGAGCGACTGGTGGAGCTCATGGAGAGCGAGTGGAAGTACCCTAATTTTTCGACCTGTTTCAGAAAAGTCTACGGGCTGCGCCTGAATGAGCTAACTGAGATCTGGCACCGCCATCTCCGGCAACAGTACTTCCCGACGTTGGCGGTCGAGAAACCAGCCGCCACGACGGCGATCCCTGTCGTTACGAAAGGGCGGCTGAATTTTACCCCGGCAGTCGTGCCTGAGTCGATCCGCACCGAGAAACATGGGTTGGCCTATGTCACGATTCAGTCCGGCTACACCAGCATCAATACCGCCGATCTGTTCGGAGAAAACCACCATGTCGACACCAAGATCACTGGTGGTCGCTCGGGTGACTTGGAAACGGTTCACCCACTCCTGAGCCTGCTCGACATCAGCGATCGAGGTCAGCTCGCTTTCGTCGCCAAGTCGGGCGCTCGGGATGCTGTTTACGTTCACGAGTTGGAGTCCGGGAAACGGAAGCTTAAGGGACAATGGAAGCACCTCGTGGTGATCGTCTCGCCGACGTGGGCACCGGACGGGCGCCGATTGGCTTTCGTTGGCCAGATGGCCGACGGTTATTCCGATCTCTACGTCTGGGACACCGCCACGGATCAACTCGAACGGTTGACCCAAGATCGGTACCTCGACTTGACGCCCAGCTGGTCACCGACCGGAGACGTCATTGCGTTTGGCAGTGATCGAACCCCGTTTGGGAGCGAAGGCGGGCGGAACCTCTACCTCATCGACGTTGCGACCGGTGAGATTCAGCCGCTGACGTTTGGTCGTTGGGTCGACCGCGATCCCGATTGGTCCCCGGATGGCAAGCAACTCGTTTTCTCATCCGACCGAGCCGGCACGCTTGACGTCCATGTCGTCGATCGCGAGGGGAACGGTCATCGTGTGACGGCCCTAACGGCGGGCGCAATGCACCCTCGTTGGTACCGGGAAGACGGTCAGGACGGCGCCGTCTTCACTTCCTATGAAGATATTGCCTATGGGATTTACAGGGTCCCGATTGTGAAGAACGCACCGGCGTCATTCTCGCTCGCAATCGACGGAGAAGCTACCGGGTGGGAATGGGAGAAGAATATGGCTGAGCCGGAGGAGTACGTGCAGCGCGAATACGACCGCAAGTTCGGCCTCGACTTCGCGACTGCGGCGTTGGCTTTTAGTGAAGATGGCGGCCGTGGCGAGGGAGCTACCGTGTTCTTCTCCGACATGCTCGGCGATCATCTCGTGGCAGCGCTGGTGAATTCGCAGTCCGGCCGCACAAACCTGTTCTCCGGTTTTACTGGAGCGCTGACCTATGTCAATCTCAAGCGGCGCTTCAACTGGGGGATCACCGCCTATCGACTCCGATCGTTCTTTGACTCGCTGCTGGGACAAGAGTTCGAGCGCGGCGGTTTTGACGAGCCCGGCATCGGTACACGCAACGATTTCTTCGAGGAGCGGTGGGGTGTCGCGGGCATCGCCATGTACCCCATGTCCAAATTCCAGCGTCTGGAACTTGGCCTCGGATTCGAACGCAACGACTTGGCTGAGTTACCCGACGGTCCTGACGAGTTCGATGATCCCTTCTTCTTCCGCGACGCATGGTTGTTGACCGGATTGATCGGGTATGTGTTTGACAACTCGTTGTGGGGTCCGGTGGGTCCGGTCGATGGACAGCGGATCAATGTGACCGTCGCACCGATCTTCAACCTGAGTGAGGGACAGCTGGAGACTGCCAATGTGTTGGTCGATGCGCGTAAGTACTTGCGAACGTCAGTCAACACGACATTCGCTGTGCGTGGTCGCGCTCGGTACTCCAGCGGGGACATCCCGACCTTCTACTTCTTGGGTGGACCGCTTTCCATGCGGGGCTACCCGACCTCCATCCTAAACGGTAGCCGCACGCTGCTAATCAATCAGGAGTGGCGGTTTCCCATCTTGCGCCCGAGCCGGCTTAGAAGCGGAATGGGGCTACTCTTGGCTCAGGGGATCTGGGGCGGTGCCTTCGTAGACCTGGGCAATGCCTGGTCGGATGGTGAGGTGGTGCGGAACGACGACGGAGAGATCGAGAACCTCGGATGGCCAGGTTTACTCGGGTCCTATGGGGCATCTGTGCGGTACCCACTTTTCGGAGCGTTCATCTTGCGAGTCGACTGGGCGCGTCGGTTCGACATTGACGAGAAGCGCAACCTGTTCCCCGGCGAGGACGACGAGAACCATTTCTCGTTCTTCGTCGGGTACAACTACTAGCGCGTCACTTCCCCGCGTTGAAAAGCGAAGACCGTTCCCCGTTCGGTCATTACATATAGGTGATCATCGTGCACCAACGGACGTGACGTGATCGCACCGTCAAGCTCGGTGCTCCATATCGAGTCGCCGCTCCCCGAGTCGATCACGTAGAGCGTCTTTGACAGGTTACCGACCGAGACAAAGCCGGCTCCAACCCGAGGCGCAGCGCGAAACGTCCCCTCCAGCTCTCGCTGCCAGGCGATCTCGGCGGTCGACCAGTCGTAGGCCCAAAGCGTCCCCTCGTGACCAATCAGAAACAGTCGATCTCCGGCCATTTCAGGTCCGGTGTAAAAGCGTGACGGGAACGACCTGCGCTGTACGATGGAGAGGTCAGCCGCAACTTCGATCACCTGACCGCTGAGCGTAGCGTAGAGAACGGTCTCACGGACTCCGGACGATCGGACTGCGGGCTGGCCCCAAATGAGTCCGGCATCGGCGTCCACCGAATCTCCGATCTGCCCGTCCGTTGGATCGACGGAGTACAACATTCCGTTGGACGCCGCGATGACGAGCCGGTCCGTTACCAACACAGGTGCCGTCACAACGCGGGTTGCGAGCTCGGTCGACCACATCTCGAGGCCTGAGTGGTTGAACGCTTTGACGACGCCGATTGAAGAGACGGTGTAGATGCGGTTGCTGGTTACGACAGGCGGCGCGACCATGTCCCCGGCATCCGCCGTCCAGAGAATGGTCTTGGTATGGCGGTCAACGGCGACCAATCGCGCGCCTCTGAGCGTTTCGGCCAAGTAGATCCTATCCTCGTCGACGATCGGCTTGGCCTCGAAGCCACCCTTGAAGTTCTCTTCCCAGATGACGGTGGGTGTCGACCGCGGCGCGACGATGTGTACGTTGCGATCAAGACTAGCCACGATGAGCATTGAGTCGGCCCACACGAGTTCGGCCGAGCCACCTCGGGATACGTCCAGTCGCCAGGCTTCGCTCCAGCCCTGGGCACCGGCGCTCGCGGTGACCCGCAGGGTCGACTCCTGGCTTACCAGTGGGACCGCTTGGAATGCGCCTATGAAGGCCAGAGCGAGGCTCACGACCGTCCTGAGCACAGGCGCGTAAGTCGTTGACAAGAAAGACCTCCAGGCTAGGTTTGGGGCCCATGAGCGAGGCCCCAAAAAGGGTAGCGATCGCCGATCTCGGCGGCCACGTCGGGGAAACGGTTGAAGTGCGCGGCTGGTTGTACAACCGACGGTCGAGTGGAAAAATTTCTTTCTTGATCGTCCGCGACGGCACCGGCATCGTCCAGGGCGTCATGGTTCGCTCGGAGATCCCCGACGAGGCGTGGGAAACCTACGATGCGCTGACCCAAGAGTCTTCGCTCATCGCTACGGGCACCGTTCGTGAGGATGCGCGTGCCCCTGGCGGGGTGGAGCTGACTCTGCATGCAGTGACCACGGTGCAGATCGCCACCGACTATCCGATCGGACCCAAGGAGCATGGCAGCGCGTTTCTGCTGGATCACCGACACCTCTGGCTTCGTTCCAAGCGACCGTGGCATGTGCTTCGGGTTCGCGATGGTCTGATTCTCGCCATTCGCGAGTTCCTTCATGGTCAGGGTTTTCTGTGTCTCGACTCGCCAATCCTAACCCAGGCGGTGGGCGAGGAAGCCGGCACGTTGTTCGAAACCGAGTACTTCGACCTGGGCACCGCTAGTCTCGCGCAGACTGGGCAGCTGTACGTCGAGGCGGGATGCATGGCGTTTGGAAAGGTGTACTGCTTCGGGCCCACGTTTCGGGCCGAGAAGTCGAAGACACGGCGTCACCTGACCGAGTTTTGGATGCTCGAACCGGAGATGGCCTGGTACGATTGGGAGGACAACATCGACTTGCAGGAGCAGTTGGTCGTCCACCTGATTGAGTACGCGCTGGCCGAGCACCGCGCCGATTTGGAGGCTCTGGAACGCGACTTGTCGGTCTTGGAGGCGGTCAGTGCGCCGTTCCCGCGGCTCAGCTATGACGAAGCGGTCGAGTTGTTACGATCAGCGGGTTCCGCCATCGAGTGGGGTCAGGACTTCGGAGGCGAAGATCAGACGCTCCTCACCTCGGAATTCGACCGACCGGTATTCGTGCACTCATTCCCCAGGACGGCCAAGGCGTTCTACATGAAGGAGCACCCGGACCGTTCCGACCTAGTGCTGTGCGACGATTTATTCGCGCCCGAAGGGTTTGGTGAGATTATTGGCGGGTCCCAGCGCGAGGACGATCACGACCGGTTGATCCAGCAGATCCGCGAGGAATCCCTTCCGTTGGCAGCCTACGATTGGTACCTGGAGCTAAGAAAGTACGGCTCAGTGCCCCACTCGGGATTTGGATTGGGCCTCGAGCGAACGGTCGCATGGATCTGCGGCTTGCCCCACTTGCGAGAAGCGATCCCGTTCCCGCGCTTGATCAATCGGCTGTCTCCCTAGGCGGTTCCTCCCGTTTCACCTCGTCCCAGAGCTGATCGAGCTCATCCAACGATTGATCCTCAAGCGACACACCACGCTCGGCGGCGAGGGTTTCGAGACGTTGGAATCGTGCCTCGAACTTGCGGTTGGCATGCTGGAGAGCTGTGTGCGAGTGCACGTCGAGCAGCCGACCCCAGTTGATAATTGCGAAAAGCAGATCGCCGAACTCCTCCTCGAGTGGCTCGGGTAGTCCCGTTTCGGCGGCGGTGACCGTCTCTGCGAGCTCCTCGTCGACCTTGGCGCGAGCGCCATCGGCAGTTCGCCAGTCGAACCCGACGGTGGCGACTTTCTGCTGGATTCGATAGGCACGGACCAGCGCCGGTAGGCTCTCCGGTAGCGTCCCGATCACGCTGTTGCGGCCCTCGTCTGCTTGATCTCGCTCGCGTCGCTTTAGCGTTTCCCACACAGCTTGGTGAGCCGAGCCGGCGTACTCAGCGCTGCCGAAAACGTGCGGGTGTCGACGAACCATCTTGTCGATGATCGTGCCGGCCACGTCAGTGAGATCGAACGACCCTTCTTCCTCGGCGATCACGATCTGAAAGGCCAGGTGGAGCAAAAGATCGCCCAACTCGTCAATGATCGCCCCGCGCTCGCCGGACTCGATCGCCTCCGCGGCCTCGTGAGCTTCCTCGATCAGATGCGGTACCAACGTGCACGGCGTTTGCTCGATATCCCAAGGACAACCACGCTCGGGATCCCTGAGCATTCGCAGCAGCTCCAACACGCCGGAAAAATCGGTCGAGTAGTCGGGCTCGTGGGTCATGGACGCAAAGTTATGAATGGCGCTTGATGACGGCGAGCTGGCTCCGTATCGTAGCCCGGCGATGATGCGTGAGCCCACGACCACTGAGGAGACAGCCCGGACCTGGGCCGACATCGATCTCGACCGAATCGCGTCCAACTTGGACGCGCTGAGAGCCCAGCTCCCGGTGGCGGTCGAGATCCTGATGCCCGTCAAGGCGAACGGCTACGGACACGGATTGGTTCCGGTTGCCGCGGCGGCAAAAAGCGCCGGTGTGTGGGGGCTGGGGGTCGCCTCGCTCGACGAGGCTGCCGCGTTGCGCGCCGCTGGCATCAGCGGACCGATCGTCTGCCTCATGCCGATCCTGCCGGCGGAAGCCAACCGAGCCGTCGCGCTCGACGTCACGATCGCCATAACTGGCTGGCCTCAGGTCGACGCGTTGGCTGCGGCGGCGACCGCAGCCGGAAAGCGCGCCCCAGTCCATGTCGAGGTTGACACGGGGATGGGGCGTTCGGGTGCCTGGGATCGAGACGCCGTAGAGCTCATCGCGCGCGCCCAGAAATTGCCGGCTATCCAGGTCGACGGTATCTTCACTCACTTTGCGAGTGCCGATGAACGAGGCCGCGCGACAACCGATCGACAAATCGATCGGTTTGACGCCATGCTTGATGCATTGGCCGAACGTGGGATTCGTCCGCCGTGGATTCATGCGGCCAACAGCGCCGCCGCGCTGCGGTTCAGGCGCGCGACGCGGACGCTCGTACGACCCGGCATCGCCGTCTATGGGACGGCCGAGGAGATCGCCGCCGACACCGACTTCGAGTCGAAGGACGATGGCCGAGCGTTCGATGCGCAGGCATTCGAGCCGGCGCTCAGCTGGCACGCCCGCGTAACGGCGGTCAAATCGCTTGCGGCGGGAGAGTCGGTCAGCTACCACCGAAGGTATATCGCCCGTGGCCCTGAACGGATAGCTGTTCTGGGGGTAGGGTACGGTGACGGCTGGCCGTTTTCGTTGTCCAATCGTGGCCACGTATTGCTTCGTGGTCGACGAGTGCGAATTCGCGGTGCGGTGTGCATGGATCTTACCATGGTCGATGCTACACCTTTCCCGGATCTCGAGGTCGGCGAGATCGCGACACTGATTGGCCGCCAGGGCGACGAGGTTCAAACTGTGGCAGCTGTTGGTCGTGAGGCGGATCTGATGAGTTACGCGATCTTTACTGGGATATCTGAGCGAGTGCGTCGGCGCTACAGCCGGGGGTCACAAAATGACGGACGGTAAATTTCGTGAGCGCCGCTCAGCTTTCAGCGACGAGACGGCGTCTGGCGCGGCGACACCGAGCGAAGTTCGAGAAGCTCCACCCGAGCCTATCAGGGATGAAGTCGTCTCCCGGGATCCGATCGATCACATCGAGCTGCCGGAGCCGTCGTTCCTGGAAATCGTGCAGTACTTGGCGCTTCAGGCGATGCAGTTCATGGGCGACGTGCCAATTGGCGCCGACGGGGAGCGACGAGTGTTGCCCGATCAGGCTAAGCACTTCATCGATCTGCTCGAGATTCTGCACCACCGTACCGAGGGCAACCTCTCGGACGCGGAGGCCCAGATCCTCGAGCAGCTACTGGCCGACCTTCAAGTTCGCTTTCTTCAACTCAGCCCCTGACGAGCCGAGTGAAGCCCGACAGCCTAGAGCAAGCCGCCAGGACGGCACAGGACAGGGCCTATGCCCCGTACTCGGGTTACCAGGTCGGTGCCGCTCTGGAAGCCGACGACGGTCGCGTGTTCCAAGGCTGCAACGTCGAGAACTCGTCGTTCTCGGTCACTTGCTGCGCCGAGCGGGTGGCACTGTTCTCGGCGATCAGCGAAGGCGCGCTGGCTTTCAAGCGCCTAGTGGTCAGCGCTAATGGTCGCATGCCGTATCCATGCGGAGCGTGTCGTCAAGCCTTGAGTGAGTTCGCCCCAAATCTGCCGGTCACAGTGATCGGCGACGATGGCGAGAAGCACGAGTTCACGATCGGTGGGCTCCTACCGCACCCGTTTTCGCTTGGAGGAAAAACGGCATGAAGATGGGTCGCGTAGTGGGTGCCGTGGTGGCGAGTCGAAAAGACGAGAAGCTAACAGGGATGAAGCTTCTCCTCGTTCGCGACCTCGACATCGAGCTCGAGTTTCAGTCCGGATATGTCGTTGCGGTTGACGCAGTCGGCGCCGGTGCCGGAGAGGTGGTGCTGTACGCGACTGGCTCTTCCGCGCGACAGACTGAGCTGACCGATGCGCGACCCGTGGACGCGGTGATCATGGCGATCGTCGACGAGTACGACATCGGCGGGGACGTCATTCGAGCCTGAATGCACTTCAAACTGGCGTCCGCGATAGGGCTGCTCATCGCGGCTCTTGCCTGCACCGACATCAGCCGCAGTCCAGTTGGAGAGGAGCTCCTGCCGCAAGGCGTCCTCGACGGTGAACTCGAGGTTGTGGTTGTAACGGATTGGGACCTCGCCGTCGACTACCCGATTTTTCCATCCGAGCGGGGCGAATCGGATCGATTGGTTTCGGCCTTTGAGTGGTCCGAGGTACCAGGGTTCGAGAGCCGGCCGATCTTCCGATTCTCACTGGCGGCCCTTGATTCGTTGCCGACCGAGTCCGTGTTCCTGAGCGCCAACCTCAAGCTGGTCTTTGCGCCAGCTCCCGCGGCACCAGTGTCTTTCCACGTGCATCGGGTGACGAGTGAGTGGGATGAGGCAACGGCCGATTGGGATCGTCGCGATCTCGGTGTCGATTGGAGCACGCCAGGTGGTGACGTGGACCCCGAGCCGCTGATTGAGTTCACGATCGAAGGCGGGGAGGTGGACACAGACTCGGTGAGCGTACCGCTTCCGCCATCGCTGATCGAGGATTGGGTATCGGGGGTGGTCGCGAACGAGGGATTGTTGCTCATCCAACAGACGCCCGGAAGCGCGGTGCAGTTCGTTTCGAGGGGGTTCGGTGGCAGCAACCCGCTCGGACCACGACTCGAGGTCGAGACTCAGTTGGGTGAGCCCGGCAGCCCGGTGGGGCTATCCGTATTTCCAGCCGTTGAGGATAATTTTCTGCCCGTCGATCGCGACCCGTTCGAGTCAGGCGGCTTAACCGTCGGCGCCGGTGAGCCGGTTTCCCGGGCGGTGCTCATTCCCAACTTCGATCAAGTGCCAGCGGGCGCCGCGATTGTCGATGTAAAGCTTATCGTGTCGGTCGAACGAGCGCGGATCCCTGGTGACTCGCTGCGTTTTCTGGCCAATCAGGTCCTGAGCGAGTTTCTCGGCGAGAAGACCATCCTGGCCCGAGCGACAGGAAACAGCATCCTGGGGCTAACGACGGTGAGCCGTGACTCGTTACCGGTTGATTCTCTGGTCTTTGAGTCAAGCCGATTGAGAGACTTGGTCCGGCTTTGGTTGCGTGACCCGGAGACGAATCGAGGGATCGCGATCAATGTGCTTGATGAGTCGACCGGTTTCGGTGGGGTCACTGTCTTCGACCCGTCATCACCAGTGGAGTTGAGACCGCGTCTGAGGTTGGTCGTCTTGCCCGAATCGGATCAGGGAGACGCTCCGTGAGTCGCTGGCCTCGTGTGCGACCGTGCCTGATCGGTTTCGCGCTTGCGAGCGTGGCCGCGACGACACCACTAGCGGCGCAAGAGAGCGTTTTCAACCTGAGCGCTTTTGGCCTCCCTGCTAGTGGTGAAAGCATGCGCGCGCGAGGGATGGGTGGGGTTACAGTCGGGTTACCCGAGGATCTCTTTTCGCTCGAGAACCCGGCCCTCTTGGCGCGTGCCGAGCGGGCTGGTTTCTACCTTTCGCTGTTGGGCCAGGACTCCACAGTCGAAAACTCTGAAGTGTCGCACAACTCCGATGATGTTGTTTTTCCCATGGGTCAAGCGGTGTTTCCCGCCTGGCATAGCACTGTCTTCTCCATTGGGTACTATCAGCTGGTCGATTTCGACGCGGCACTCGAGTCCACGGTTGTTTTTGAAGGAGACACCCTGCCTGTCGCGCTCGACTCTGAGGGTGGGCTGTTCGTTCTAGCGCCGGGACTGTCGTACGCGGTTAATGAACGAACCAGCATTGGCGCGTCGTTTGATATCTATCTGGGGTCGAGAGAGACGATTCGCTCGGTGGAGAGGTCCGGTTTTGGGGGCGTGTTTGCGGCCACCAGCGACAGCTTGTCACGAGACTTTGACGGTCTGGGTGTTACTTTTGGAATCGAGCGTCAGTTCGGCCAGGGCACCCGCGTTGGCATCGGGTACCGATTGCTGCCGACCGTTTCTAGCGGGATTACCGAAACGCTCGAAGAAGTCGAGTTCGAGCGCGAGACCGATTTCAATCTTCCGAATGCGCTTTCGGTGGGCGTGTCGACTGAGCTTGGCGACCAGGTTCGGGTAGCGGGCGTGTTTCGTCGTTCAGGTTGGGAGGAGTTCGAGATCGACGGCGTGCCCCAGTCGGATACGGCCGACTTTCTCGAGTACGGTGGTGGGTTCGAGTACACGCCTTCAGAGCGGCGGCTTCTTATCGGGCCCGGCGCCCCGATACGGTTCGGCATGCGGTGGCGACAGTTGCCGATAACGATCGACGATCAAAATGTGAACGAGTGGGCGCTCAGCCTTGGTCACAGTCGGCAGTTCGGGGCCCGCAGCCGGGTCGACTTGCTCTTCGAGTATGGCCGCCGTGGCTCCCTCGACGATATTGGATTGACGGAGCGCTACATGCGGCTGGGCTTCGGGCTCGGCGCATTCGAGCAGTGGCGGCGTCGTCGTTCGTAGCCTAGTCTTGTGCTCTTCGCTCTCCACTCTACCAACACCAATTCAGCGTGTGGCTTCACCCCGCGAACGGGGCGCGTGAGGGACAATGCGGCATAGACTCAAGATCCGGTGGGCGATCGTTGGAGTCGCGGTTTTGGCCGGGCTCTGGTACCTGTGGCCCACTGTCCGGTTTTACTCGATGCCAACCCAAGAACGCGAAGCGCTCGAGCAAGACGATCCCAGTGGTTTTGAGAGACTCAAGCGCTCCGCGGTGAAGCTCGGCCTCGACCTGCAGGGGGGAATGCACCTTGTCCTCGAGCTCGACGACACCGAGCGGGCGTTTACTGGGGATGAACGACGCGACGCCGTCGATCGGGCGCTCGAGATCATTCGCAATCGAGTCGACCAATTCGGCGTCTCGGAGCCGCTGATTCAGAAGATCGGGGACGATCGCATCATCGTCGAACTGCCAGGGATCCAGGACGAAACGCGGGCCAAGGACCTCGTCCAAAGGACTGCGTTCCTGGAGTTCCAGCTGATCGCGGAAGGTGCTTTGGTGACGGATCAGATTCGAGTCGTTGACCGAGGACTCGCCGATCGGGTGTCACCGCAATCACCTCCTGAAAGTGATACCGACATCGAGCCATCGACCGAAGCCGCAGTCTCAGATACCGTCACCGGGGAATCGGAGGACACCCAAACGCTGGAAGAGTTCTTTGAGCAGGACGAATCCGACGCGGCTCCGGTTCAGGACGGCACCGATGACGGACGTTTCTCGACGCTCCTGCAGACCGAGCAAATAGGCACCGACAAGTTCAATCTGCTGGTCGAGGAAAACGACGTTCCAACCGTTCGGACAATTCTGGCTGACTCGATCGCGATGGCAGCCGTCGATGACCGGTATGAGTGGCTCTGGTCGGGTCGGTCGAGAACGTTCGCTGACGGTCGCACATATCGGACTCTGTTTTTGGTGGTCAGGGAGCCCGAGATGACCGGCGAGGCGATCGCCACCGCCGCTGCGGGTTTCGACCCTCAGTTCGTTAGCCAACCGATCGTGACGCTCGAGATGACCGGCGAAGGAGCGTCGACGTTCGGGGATGTGACCGGTCGGCACGTCAACGAGCGGTTGGGAATCGTGCTCGACAACGTGGTTCGGATGGCGCCTAACATTCGGCAGCGGATCAGCGGCGGGCGGGCCCAGATCGAGGGCTTTGACTCGATCGAAGAGGCTCGTGACATCGCCATTGTGCTCCGGGCGGGCGCGTTGCCGGCCCCGCTCGAGATCATCGAGGAGCGCACCGTTGGGCCGTCGTTAGGCGCGGACTCGATCGAACGCGGGCGTCGCGCCGGGCTGATCGGACTTGTCGTTGTGGCGCTGTTCATGATCGTCTACTACCGGGCTTCGGGGTTGGTTGCGAACCTGGCGTTGGTGTTCAACATCGTGCTCATCCTGGCGGCTTTGGCGGCGTTCGGCGCGACGCTGACGCTGCCCGGAATCGCCGGTTTGATCCTGACCGTGGGTATGGCGGTCGACGCCAACGTGCTCGTGTTCGAGCGGATCCGAGAGGAGCTCGACTTGGGAAAGTCCGTTCGAGCCGCCATAGATGCTGGCTACGAACGCGCCCTGGTGACGATCCTGGACGCTCAGATCACGACGTTGATCGCGGCCGCGGTCCTGTTCCAGTTTGGCACCGGCCCGGTCAAGGGGTTCGCGGTGGTCCTCTCGATCGGAATCCTGTCATCGATCTTCACCGCCGTGTTCGTCACGCGAACCGTGTTTGAAACCTGGACCCAACGGGCGACCGCAAGTCGCCTCAGTATCTGACCGTGTTCTGGCTATTCAAGAACGCGAACTACCCTTTCATGCGGTGGCGCCGGATCGCATTCGTGATCTCGTCCATCGCGATCTTGGTAGCGGCTGCTTCGATTGCGATGCGTGGCGGGCTGCGGTACTCGATTGACTTCACCGGCGGGACGCTGATACAACTCGATTTCGAACAGCCCGTAGAGATTGGAACGTTGCGTAGCGTGCTTGCATCGCTGCCGGGGCTCACGTCGAGTGAGGTGCAGCGTTTCGGTGATCCCTCCGATGTCGTGATTCGAGCTCAGGTGCCGCCCGGAGAGGAGGAAGACTTCGGCCGACGGATCGAAGCCCAGCTGAGGCAGTCCCCAGAGCTGCAGGATCGGTCGTTCACCGTCGTTCGCACCGAAGCGGTGGGGCCGAAGATCGGGGCCGAGCTCAAGGGCCAGTCGGCGCGAGCCATCCTCTACGCCCTGATCCTCATCCTGATCTACATCGCCATCCGATTCGAGCCAAAGTTCGGAGTCGCGGCGGTGATCGCGACGCTTCACGATGTGATCCTAGCGATCGGTGCGTTCTCACTGACCGACAAGGAAATCTCGCTGGCGGTGGTAGCCGGTTTCCTGACGATCATCGGCTACTCGCTCAACGACACCATCGTGGTGTTCGACCGTATTCGTGAGGATCTCCGATCGATGCGGCGCGAGCCTTATGAGACGGTCGTCAATACGGCTGTCAACCAGACCTTGTCCCGGACGATCATCACCTCCGGAACAACCCTGATCGTCGTCCTGTTCCTGTTCTTCATGGGCGGCGGCGTGATCCACGATTTCGCTTTTGCGCTGCTGATCGGCGTCATTATCGGGACGTATTCGTCGATCTTCATCGGTGCGCCGCTGCTGGTCGAGTGGAAGCGTTGGATCGAAGATCGGGGTCGTACGACTCCGCCATCAAAGACCAAGAAGAAGCCTCAGACTGCATCGCGGGCGTGACCACGCCGGCCTACTTCGACACTCACTGTCATCTCCAGGATCCGGCATTCTCCGACGACCGGGCTGCGGTGCTCGCACGCGCGAGAGCGGCTGGAGTCTCGGAGATCGTCGCGATAGCCTCAACCCCGGCCGATGCAGAGGAAGCGAGAGCGCTGGCCGGCGAGGCTACCGATCCCAGGCTCTGGTTCACCGCGGGGCTGCATCCACACGAAGCGTCGGCTTGGGAAGCGGCCAACAAGCAGGCGATCGAGCGGCTGCTCGACGCGGGTGCGGTTGCGGTCGGCGAGATCGGGCTCGACTACCACTACGACAACAGCCCGCGGGAGATTCAGCGCCGCGCGTTTGCCGAACAGCTGGCATTGGCCTGCGAGTGGGATCTTCCGGTGGTCGTCCACTCGCGTGACGCCGAGGACGACACGCTGGCGGTACTGGCCGAGTCGGACATCGCCCCGGGCCGCGTCGTGCTGCATTGCTTCAGCGGCTCGAAGCGGATGCTCGATTGTGGTGTCGAGCGCGGGTACTACGTTTCGTTCTCGGGCATGATTACGTTTCGATCGTTTCCGGCCGCCGAGCTCGTACCGACGGTCCCGGAGGAGCGGTTGCTGGTCGAAACCGACGCACCGTACCTAGCGCCCATTCCTCACCGAGGCCGACGCAACGAACCGGCCTACGTGGTCGAGACGGTGGTGGCGCTGGCGGAGTTGCGCGGAGCCGACGCGGGTCACGTGGCGGATCGAACACGACGCAACGGGTTCGCCTTTTATCGCCTCGCGGGGGAGGACTAGCGAGCTTGTATCGGCCGGTCGGCAGGCCTAGGTTTTCCGGTGCCGCTTACGGAAAGGAGATCAGGTGAAAACGGTTCATGCCATCGCTGAGCTTTTTGGACGTTCGCCGTTTGGACCGCTCGTTCGCCACACCCAGAAAGTGCACGAGTGCGTTCGGGAGGTGAAGCCACTGATCGATGCTTTTTTGCGAAAAGACTACGACGAGGTCGAGCGGCTTTACGACCGGATCTCGCACCTCGAGCACGAGGCCGACGTCATCAAGCGCGAGATTCGAACCCATCTTCCGAAGTCGCTTTACCTGCCGGTCAATCGTGCCGATATACTCAAGTACCTCAAGGAACAAGACGCGATAGCGGACACAGCCGAGGATATAGCGGTCCTGCTGACGATCCGACGCACCGAGATTCCGGCCGCACTACACGGCGAGATCCTGCTACTCACAGACAAAGTCATCGAAACAAGTGATCTGCTCGTCAAAGCGGCCAGCGAGTTGGAACGCTTGCAAGAGTCCGTGTTCGGTGGCAAGGACGCGCAACAAGTAACTGAGCAAATCGCGCTGGTCAATCAAGGCGAATACGAGGCCGACAAAGTCCAAACGCAGGTGTCGCGTCATCTGTACGAGGTCGAGGATGAGTTGGACCCGATATCGGCCTACTTCACCATGAAACTCTTCCGGCTCCTGGGAGAGATCGCCAACCACGCAGAGAACACCGGGGACAGCCTGGACATGATGCTGTCCAACCAGTAGTCCGGAGGCGGACTTGCTGATTTTTATCGTGCTGGCGCTGGCCATCGGCCTCTTTATGGCCTGGAACATCGGCGCCAACGATGTCGCGAACGCGATGGGCACGAGCGTGGGATCAGGAGCGCTGACGCTCAAGCAAGCGATCCTGGTGGCGGCGGTGTTCGAGTCTGCTGGTGCGATCCTGGTCGGGGCTCACGTTACGTCGACGATCAAGGGTGGAATCCTAGCGCCCGAGTTGTTCACCGATACCCCCGAGATCTTCATGTTCGGGATGGCAGCGGCGTTGCTGGGAGCAGCGATCTGGCTTCTGATCGCGACGGTTCTCAGTCTTCCCGTGTCAACTACGCATTCGATCGTGGGCGCGGTCGTCGGTTTTGGCATCATCGCGGTGGGCTGGGGGAACGTCAACTGGGGGACGATGGCGTCGATCGTTCTGTCGTGGGTCGTGTCGCCACTTTGTGGCGGCCTTATAGCATTCCTGACTTTCACGTTCATCAGCCGCAAGATCATCCTGGCCGATAGCCCGTATGATGCTACAGTTCGATGGGCACCTCTTCTCGTCGCAATAGTTGGGTTCACGCTCAGCCTGTCGATCCTCTACAAGGGCCTCAAGAACCTGAATTTGGATCTATCGTTCTCTGTCGCCGGGCCGGCGTGTTTCGCGATTGGTGCCGTCCTGGGGCTTTCGATGCGGGCTTGGCTCAAACGCCGACGTCGACCGGCCGGATTCTCGGTCGTCGCTGTCGAGCGGCTGTTCGCTGGATTGCAGGTCATCACCGCGGCCTATGTCGCGTTCGCCCATGGGGCGAACGACGTCGCGAATGCGATCGGTCCCTTGGCGGGCATCCTGCAGGTCTATCAGGAGGGCACGCTAGCCGCTAGCGCACCGGTGCCGATTTGGATCCTCGTCATGGGAGGTGTTGGGATCGTGATCGGGTTGGCAACCTACGGATACAAGGTCATCGGCACGATTGGCCACCAGATCACGAGCATGACGCCGACGCGTGGGTTCTCGGCTGAGTTTGGAGCTGCTACCAC
The DNA here is from genome assembly GCA_039588915.1 of Gemmatimonadota bacterium. GTDB lineage: Bacteria > Gemmatimonadota > Gemmatimonadetes > JACCXV01 > JAHWKZ01 > CAMYLR01. The sequence continues at coordinate 4,216 of JBDGYV010000019.1, read as the reverse complement.
CGTGCTCGCGGCGTCGCGGCTTGGCTTGCCGATCTCCACTACCCACACGCTTGTCGGTGCGGTCATCGGCGTGGGGTTTGCCCGTGGGCTGGCCGCGCTTAACCTGCGTGTGATTCGCAACATAGTGACGAGTTGGATTATCACGATTCCAGCCGCGGCATCGGTTTCCGTGGTCGCGTTCTACGCTCTCAGGTACCTATTTGGGTGAGGCCAGGATGAAATCCGATATTCAGATTGCTCAAGCTGCAACCTTGCAGCCTATTACCGACATCGCCTCGGAGTTGGGGCTCCTGCCCACCGAGATCGAGCCCTACGGCCATCACATAGCCAAGGTGAGACTCGAAGCGCTGGCGGAGCGGTCAGCCAAGGGTCGACTGGTCCTGGTGACCGCTATCTCGCCAACGGCGGCCGGGGAGGGCAAGTCGACGGTTTCGGTCGGGCTGGCCCAAGCCATGAATCAGTTGCAAAAAAAGACCGTTCTCTGCCTGCGCGAACCGTCCCTGGGGCCGTGCATGGGGATCAAGGGTGGAGCGGCGGGCGGCGGATACTCGCAAGTCGTCCCCATGGAGGAGATCAACCTCCACTTTACCGGCGACATCCACGCCGTCGGCGCGGCCAACAATCTGTTGGCTGCGATGATCGACAATCACCTCCACTTCGGTAACGCGCTTGGTTTGGACCCTCGACAGATCTTGTGGCGGCGAGCGGTGGACATGAACGACCGTGCATTGCGCGGGCTCGTGGTCGGGTTGGGAGGTCGAACCCACGGAGTGCCTCGCGAGGACGGGTTCCTGATTACCGTCGCCAGCGAGGTCATGGCGATCTTGTGCCTGGCCGATAGTCTTGAGGATCTGGAACGCCGGGTAGGCGACATCGTCGTCGGATACACCTACGATGGCGAGCCAGTGCGCGCGCGGAGCCTCAACGCCGCCGGGGCGATGACCCTGCTGCTCAGCCAGGCGCTCAACCCCAATCTGGTACAGACACTTGAGGGGACACCGGCCTTCATTCACGGGGGCCCGTTCGCCAACATCGCTCACGGCTGCAATTCCTTGCTGGCGACGCGAATGGGTCTCGCGCTCGGCGAGTATTGCGTGACCGAAGCCGGGTTCGGTTCCGATCTTGGGGCCGAGAAGTTCTTCGACATCAAGTGTCGCTACGGGGGACTCAAGCCCGATGCGGTCGTCGTCGTGGCCACGATCCGAGCACTGAAGCGAAGCGGTGGCGCGGCCGTCGATACGCTCGCCAAAGAAGACCTCAGCGCGCTCGAGGTAGGCCTTACCAATCTGGCGGCGCACTTGGATATCGTCGCCCGCTTTCATGTCCCCGCTGTGGTAGCGATCAACGTGTTTGCCACCGACACCGAGAACGAGTCGGCCCGCGTTGAGGCTTTCTGCGATCACCTGCGTGTGCCCGCCGCCCGGGCGACCGTCCACGCCGACGGCGGCGACGGCGGCCTCGATCTAGCCGCTCGAGTGGTCGAGACAGCCGAAAGCGGCGAGGCTCAGCTCGAGCCGCTGTATCCGGTTGAATGGCCGATCAAGCGGAAGATCGAAACGATCGCGAAAGGGATCTATGGCGCTGGTGGGGTCGAGTACAGCCGGGCTGCCGAGCGGAGCATCGAGCGGCTGCAGGACGTCGGTCTGGGCGCCTTACCGGTGTGCATAGCCAAGACGCAGTACTCGCTGTCGGACAAACCGACGCTACTCGGCCGACCCAGCGACTTCCAGATCTCGGTGACCGACGTGCGACCGTCGGCCGGGGCTGGATTCTTGGTCGTTGCCACGGGTGATATCATGATCATGCCAGGTTTGCCCCGACATCCGGCAGCCGAGGCGATGCGGGTGGACTCGGACGGCACCGTTCACGGTCTTTTCTGATTCGGCCATCGAGAGGAGGGACCCCATGTCGAACATGACCGTAACCGCTTCAACCGCACCGGGAGCGCTAGGTCCGTACAGTCAGGCGGTAGTCGCCGGCGACTGGGTGTTCACCGCCGGCCAGATCGGGTTGGACGCAAGCGACGAAACGCTCAAGGAGACGATCGAAGGCCAGACGCTCCAGGTGCTGGAGAACCTAACGGCGGTGTTGGCGGCGGCCGGCGGGGGTTGGCGGGATGTCGTCAAAACGACCGTGTACCTTACCGATCTGGCCGACTTTGAAGCCTTCAACGCGGTCTACGCCGAAGTCGTGAAGGAGCCACTGCCAGCGCGCTCAACCGTACAGGTTTCGCGCCTCCCCAAGGATGCACTCGTCGAGATCGATGCTGTCGCGCACCTGAGCAGATGAACCTGACCAGCGAAGAGATCACCAAGCTGACGGAGAAGGTCCGGTGCGCCGGTTGAGCGTCGAAACTGAGTCCGGAGGACCTTCGTAACGCACTTGAGATGATGCCCCGACCGCCGACCGACCCCAACGTGCTGGTAGGCCACGACACGTTGGACGACGCCGGCGTGTATCGGATCGCTCCCGATCTGGCGTTGATCCAGACCGTCGATTTCTTCACCCCGATCGTCGACGATGGTTACGACTTTGGGCAGATCGCGGCGGCCAACGCGTTGTCGGATGTCTACGCCATGGGGGGGACACCAAAGACGGCGCTCAACCTGGTCTGCTGGCCGCCCGAAGGATTGGATAACGAGATCCTGGGCGCCATCCTGACCGGCGGAGCCGACAAGGCGCACGAGGCCGGCTGTGCGCTGATCGGTGGTCATTCGATCCAAGACGAGGAGCTAAAATACGGACTCGCGGTGACCGGCACCGCCCACCCCGATCGGATCGTCACCAACGCCGCGGCCCAAGTTGGCAACCAGTTATTCCTAACGAAGCCCCTCGGAACTGGTGTTCTGACGACCGCGCTCAAACGGGGCGAACGTTCGGCGGCTGAGATCGATGCCGCGGTTGTGGCGATGAAAACGCTAAACGGACCGGCGATCGAGGTCGCGCTTGAGTTCGGTGTTACCGCCGCGACCGACATCACCGGATTTGGGCTCGGAGGCCACGCGGTCCAACTGGCCGACGCAAGCGGGGTGACGCTCCAACCAGCGATACTACGGGCCGCGAGTCAGCGTCGCGTCCAGTGTCGCAGAGGGTTTGGTGCAGGTGGTGTTTGATCCGCAGACCAGCGGCGGCCTGCTGCTCGCGCTCCCCGGAGAGGACACGGATTCAGCGGTCGCCGCACTCGAGGCTGCGGGCTGCGAGGCGGCTCGATGGGTTGGGCGGGTAGTGGCGCGTGATGAGCCGGCGGTGGTGTTGAGGTGACCGTCGCCGAGTCGCGCACGGTCCGCGCACCGCGCGGCACCGACCTGCGCTGCCGTGGCTGGCATCAAGAAGCCGCCATGCGGATGCTCATGAACAACCTCGACCCGGACGTGGCCGAGGATCCAGATCGATTGATCGTGTACGGCGGATCGGGTCGCGCAGCTCGTAATTGGGCGTGCTTCGATGCGATCGTACGATCGCTCGAGCGACTCGCCGACGACGAAACCCTGTGTGTTCAGTCTGGGAAACCCGTGGGTGTGTTTCAGACCCATCGCTGGGCCCCGCGAGTGGTGATAGCCAACGCCAACCTCGTGCCGCGGTGGGCAACCGCCGATGAGTTCCGCCGTCTGGAAGCGCTGGGTCTCACGATGTACGGCCAAATGACGGCCGGATCGTGGATCTATATCGGTACGCAGGGGATCGTTCAGGGGACCTACGAGACCTTTGCCGCCGTCGGCGAGCATCACTTTAGTGGAGCGCTCGAGGGTCGCTGGGTGCTCACCGGGGGTTGTGGGGGAATGGGGGGCGCGCAACCGTTGGCGGCGACGATGAACGGTGCCGCCTGTTTGATCGTCGAAGTCGACCCGGCACGCCTGGAACGCAGAGTGGCAAACCGATATCTAGACGAGATTACCGACGATTTGGACACCGCGCTCGATCGGGTGCTGGCTGCGACCGGCCGCGGTGACGCGCGTTCGATCGGTTTGATCGGCAACTGCGCGGAGATCGTGCCCGAAATCGTTCGCCGCGGAGTCGTTCCCGACGTGGTCACCGATCAAACCAGCGCTCACGATCCGCTCGAGGGGTACATACCGGTGGGTCTGACGCTGGCCGAGGCGGCCGCATTGCGATCCCAAGATCCCGACGACTATGTCAGACGGGCCATGGAATCGATGGCGATCCACTGCCGCGGCTTACTCGATCTCAAGGCTGCTGGCGCGGTCGTTTTCGACTA
>JBDGYV010000018.1:0-34316 GCA_039588915.1 Gemmatimonadota bacterium | reverse complement strand
CCACGAACCCATCTGCGCCAACACGGTGATCAACCCGATCTGACGCAGGTAGGTCGACTTTCCGGCCATGTTGGGGCCGGACAGGATGCTCAACGGGTGCGTCTCGGGATTCAGCGCGACGTCGTTGGGGACGAACGCTTCGCCCTCCAACCACCGCTCGACGACCGGATGACGGCCGGCGGTGATCGCGATGCCGGGCTGGTCGGTGATCTCGGGCCGGCAGTATTTGTTTCGCGCGGCAACGTCGGCCAGCGCGGACAAGACATCGGTTTCGGCCAACGCGTCGGCGGTCGTTTGTAATTCGGTCGCGTGCTCAGCGATCCGGGTGCGCAGCTCGGCGAACAGCTTGGCTTCCATGGCGGCGATCTTCTCGTCGGCGCCCAGGATCTGGCTCTCGACTTCCTTTAGCTCTTCGGTCACGAACCGCTCGCCGGTCGAGATCGTCTGCTTCCGGATCCAGCTCTCGGGGACCTTGGCGAGGTGTGTCTTGGTGACCTCGAGGTAGTACCCCCACACCTTGTTGAACCCGACCTTGAGCGACGAGATGCCGGTCCGCTGCCGCTCGGTCTCCTGGAGCTTGGCGATCCACTCGCGACCGCCCTTGCTGGCGCCGCGGAGCTGATCGAGGTCGGGGTCGTAGCCGTCACGGATCGTCTGGCCTTCGCCCAGTTTGGGCGGCGGCTCTTCGACGATCGCTTCGTCGATCGCGGCAACGACGTCCGGGTGGCCTTGGAGTTGAGTAGCCAACGTTGTCCATCGGTCATCGGGATCCGTGGTCGACAGGCCGGCCAACTCTTCGAGAATCGCGCGCACGACGGGAACGGCGCGACAGGTGTCGGCCAACGCGACCAGGTCGCGCGGGTTGGCGCGACCGCTTGCGACGCGTCCGGCCAACCGCTCCAGGTCGTGCACGGGATCGAGCGCTTCGCGCACCTTCTCGCGCGCCACGCCATCGTCGACCATCTGGCCAACGGCTTGATGACGGCGCACGATCGTTTCGCGATCGGTGACCGGTCGCGCGATCCACGTGCGCAGCCGGCGCGCGCCGATCGCGGTCACGGTGTGGTCGATGATGCCGAGCAGCGTCGCTTTTCGTCCGCCGTCGCGAAGTGGCTCCAACAATTCAAGGTTGGCGAGCGTCGTTTCGTCGATCGCCAGGTGTTCGCGCGCGAAAAGCGGTTTGGGTGGGCGCAACGTCGCGACCGCGGCGGGTTGCACTTCCTCGACGTACTGGACGATCGCGCCAGCCGCGCCGATCGCGGTCGTAAAGTCGGTGCACCCAAAGCCGTCGAGACCACTGACGCCAAACCGTCGACACAAGTCGGGCTCGGCTTCGGAGGGATCGAAGCGCCACCCTTCGCGCAAGCTGACCGGCAGATCGGGCTTCCACTCTTTGATCGTGTTGAGCGCGGGTGGAGCGGCGATGAGGTCGGCGACGACGCCGACCGGCGGGCCGGGATGATCGCCGCGCCACTCGAGCGGGACCAACAGCTCAGCCGGTTCCAATCGGCGCAGCTCAGCGATGAGACCGTCGGTATCCGGCTCGGCGACACCAAATTCTCCGGTAGAACAATCGACAAACGCGAGCCCCAGGGTGTCTTTGAACGACGTCAACGCGACCAGGTACGTGCTCCGGCTCGGCTCGAGCATCGCTTCATCGAGCGCGGTGCCGGGTGTGACCACCTCGACCACGCCGCGCTCGACGATCCCCTTGGCTTGCTTGGGGTCTTCGAGTTGCTCGCAGATGGCGACCTTGAACCCCTGCTCGACCAACTGCTTGACGTAGCCGTCGACGGCTTTGACCGGGACGCCGGCCAGCGGCACCTCGGTCGCGCCGCCATTGTTGCGGGTCGTCAGGGTGATCCCCAACGCCTTCGATGCGACGATCGCGTCGTCCTGGAACGTTTCGTAGAAGTCGCCCATCCGGAAGAACAGAATGGCGTCCCGGTGTTGCTCCTTGATTTGGTTGTACTGCCGCATGAGCGGCGTTCCGCCTCTCGAAGAACGTGTCCTCCGAGTGGTGGTCGGCGGGGTCACTCGGCTTTGACCGGCTCGGCGGGGTACCCCAACGTGGTCAGCTTCTCTTTGTCCTCGTCCATCCGTTCACCATCGGTCTCCGGACGAAACGGTCCTACGCGCACGCGATAGAAACCGCGACCCTCGATCACCGCGACCTGGATCGTGCTGGCGAACCCTTCGGCTTTGAGGCGCTTCGATAAGTCGGCCGCGCGGGCTGCGCTGTTAAACGCGCCAACCTGCAGGTAGACGAGATCGCCGGCGTCGGCCGGTGGGAACTTGGCCGGCGCTTGCCCGTCGGACGGCGGCGGTTCGAACGCCGGTTCGGCGGCGGGCGCCTGCTGCTCGACCTGCCCCTCGGCCGCGGGCCGATCGGGTGCGGCCTGCCCCGGGTCCTGCGGGATCGGGGCGGCGATCGCCGGGAGGTCCGGCAGCGGTTCCTCTTCGGCCGGCGGTCCACCCACCGGTACATCAATTGGTGCATCGGCCACGGCGACGTCGCCGATCACGCCTTCGCGCGGCGCGCCTTCCTCCCCCTCGCCACCACCCTGTAACGACGCCAAGGTCGCGCTGGCCTCGGAGGCCTGCGGCGACGACGGGTAGTCGAGCGTCAACAGCGAGTAGTACTGGATGGCGGTCCGTTCGTCGCCGGCCTGCATGTGCGCGCTCGCCAACCAGTGCGCGTACTCGGCTTCCATCGCCTCGCGTTGCCCGCGCGGCATCTCGCGTGGCAGATCCTGAGCCTTGACCCGCCGGAATCCGTCTTCGAAGCTCGCTATCGCATCGGTCGGATTCCCCTCGGTCATGTGCGTCCGGCCGATCAACAGCGGCAACTCGGGCTGTGAGGGGCTGAACGGGTACTCGCGCTGAAGCCGCTCGAAACGGCCGCGGGCGTCCGCCGGCCGCCCGGTGGCCAACTCGAACAGCGCCAAGCGGTACAATGCCTGATCGGCGACCGAAGCCGCCGGGAACTCATCGACGATGATCTCGTAGTGCCGATTGGCGACGCTGGCGTCGGGCTCCATCACCGCGATGTAGTAGAGCGCTTCGGCTTGCGGCATCGCCGCCGCGCCCGACAGGTTCGCGGTCGCGTCCAGATACTTCCAAAGCGTCTCGCGCGCGAGCGCATACTCCTCGCGCTCGAACGCGCGCCGGCCCTCGGCCAAGAGTTCATCCTGGCCGCGAGCTTCTCCGGTGTTCGCAACGATCGCGATCGTCGCGGTCACTATCGCGATGCGCGCGCTACGCCGCATCGAGGATCTCCAGTACCACACGGTCCATCACAAACTCCTCACGGTGAGCGGTCGATTTGAGCATCAAGTCGGCGGCGGCCAGCAAGTCGAGCGCGTGGGCCACCGTTTCCGGCGTGTGATCTTTGGCCTGGGCCGCCAACCCGTTGGCCATCGCGTACCACGATCGTCCCGGCAAAGCGGCCATGATCTCTTTCGGATCGCTGGTTCCCAACTCGACGACCAATCCCAAGCGGCAGAAGTGGGTCGCCAACAGCGGAACCAGCCGGTAGGCGCTCTCGCCGGCATCCAATAGTTGTCGTACCAATCGCAGCGATCGATCGGCGTCGCCAGCGCCGACCGCGTCGCACCATTCCCAAACTGTACCCGCTATGCTGCCGATACAGACAGCCTCGACGTCGGCCCGCGTGATCGCTTCCTGATCGCCGGCGTGCATCGCGGCCTTCTCTAGCTCGACGTACAGGGTCTGTAGGTCACCGCCGGTCTCGGCCAGCGCCTCGGCCGCGTCACGCTCCATCCCGATGTCGAAGTCGGCCTTGGCGCGGGCTCTCAGCCAGCGCGGGAAGTCGAAGTCGATCTGCTTGGAGCGGGCGGACTTACGCGGCAGCTCGCAGGCGATCCGAGCGCCCTGCTCCTCCCACAGCTTGTACAGGTTGCCCCGCATCGTCGGGCCACCGGTTCCGATCAAGCACAAGCTTGGCGCGGCTTCGGCCAATGTCGTCTTGATGCAGTCGCGGACTTCGGCCGATACCGCGGGCACGTTCTTGATGACCACGATCCGCCGGTCGTTCATGAGCGGTAGCGCGGAGATGAGCTGCTCGTAGTCGGCTACGGTCAGCTCGTCGCCGTCGCGGGTCTCGATATCGAACGCTTCGGCGCCGGGGGCGGTGATCACCGCCTCCAGAACTGCATGCAACACCTTGTCGATCAGGTACGGCTCATCGCCGGCCAACAAGATCGCCGGCGCCTGCGCGATTTCCTGAGGTGCGTCGGAAAGAAAAGAATCCGCTGTAGTCCGGGGCATCTGCGCCCTTCACGCTCTAGTAGATGGGCTTCGATGTCGAAGGTATTCGCGCCGCCCGAACCGGTCAACGCGTTGGAACTGGATTACGGGATGTTGAACGAAGCCCTAATGACCACGGGCTGAACGCGCGTGATCGGTGGCCGCGTCAACTGGTTCTGCACGCGACCTCTGGCGCTTACGAACCGCGGTTCCACCTCAGCGATCGTCCAGCTGTCGACGTCAGCGTCGGTTGTGCGCACCTGCTCGCGCCGGACACGCGGCGCGGCGTTGCTCCGACTCGGCACCAGGCTCGGCTGGGTGATCGTCGGGATAACACTGGCGATCGACATCAACGGCTGCCCCTCGTCGAGCATGTTCGGACCGGTACCGTACGAGAGCACGATCACGAAAACCGCCGCGACCGCCATCGCGAACCCTGCCAGCCGCCGTGTCCTTCCCGGGTCGGTGTCACGTGGGTGCGCCACCGGGACCGCCAAAGGCCGATTGCCGCCGGTTTCCGCCAGCCGCGTCTGGATCATCTCGTAGAAATCACACGGGACGTCCGACTCGAGGTCCCGGTAAGTGGCGATGCCCAGCCGGTAGGCCCGCAGGTGATGCAGGCAACCCTCGCAATCGTCGAGGTGAGCGATCAGCTCCGCCTGCCGGGCGCCGCTCAGATCGTTATCCACGAAGTCCGAGAATGCGGCCAAAAAGCGATTGCAGGGGATGGGGTATGGGTCGTGCATGGTGTTCCAATCGGTATCCAGTTCGAGCAGCCAGCGCGTCGGGGGCTGCGTGGGATACCGCCCAGCCGGGGAATGGTTCCACCGGGGGCACTGGGCGGGCCGTAGGCCGCCCTACAGGGCTGTGGGAGGGGGTTGGGCCGGCTACTCCAGCCAGGGCGCGATGATCTGCGCGAACCGGTTGCGGGCCCGGTTGAGCCGCGATTTCACGGTCCCTAGCTGGGTGTTGGTGATCTCGGCGATCTCCTCGTAAGACTTGCCCTCGATCTCGCGCAGAATGAACACCTCGCGATGATGGTCGGGCAGCTCCTCCGCGGCGCGCTCGACCAACTCTGACAGGTGGCGCTTGCGGAACATGTCGTCGGGCTGCATCGAGGAGTCTTCGAACTGGAGCGGACGGTGATCGTCTTCCCAGGTCGATGTCAGCGTCTGGTAAAGGACGACCGGGTTACGGGACCGGTTTCTCAACTCGTTCTTCGCCAGGTTCGAGGCGATGGTGTAGATCCAGGTCGAGAACTTCTTGGTTTGGTCAAACCGGTCGAGGTGGCGGTACACCCGGATGAATGTTTCCTGGGCCAAGTCGTGGGCCCGCTCGCGATCGCCGATCGAACGCTGGATGAAGTTGATGATCCTTCCCTCGTAGCGTTCGACGAGTTCCCGGAACCGCTCCTCTTCGCCGGCCAGATAACGCTCGACCAACTGGTTGTCGTTGAGGGGCTCTGGCGCCGCTCTTTTCGAGCTGCGGTCGGCGCGTTCGCGGGTTGCCTTCATCGGGGGTCCTCTTCCTCTCGCCTTTGTCAAACGAGCGTTGTGGTCTGCCCGTTACGTCGCTGCTCTGCGCATCCCCTAAAAGCAGGCCGCGTGCCACGCGACAAAAGGATCCCGATTTCATTATCACAGGTTGTTTAATGTGGTCAAAAAACTGCGTGGGTGGGACGTTTTAGAGGCCGGTACAGAGGTCAGTGTGTCCTCGTTTTCGGACACGCTCGATTACTCCGTCAGCACCACCTCCGGGTCGTACATCGTGTCGATCAGATGATCGTATTTCTCCTCGATCACCCGCCGCTTGACCTTGAGTGTCGGCGTCAACTCGCCGGCTTCGATCGTGAAATCCTCGACAACCAAGCAGAACTTCTTGAGAGTTTCGTACGACGCCTTGTCGTGATTGATCTTTTCCAGCAGCTCTTCGAATAGCGTCTGTACTTCGCCCGACTCGAGCACCACACGCGGGTCGTCGGTCGCGATGTTGTGCTCGCGCGCGTAACGCAGCACGGTGTCCATGTTCGGCACGATCAGCACGCTGGCGTACTTACGGCGGTTGCCGACCACCACCGCTTGGGAAACGTAACGCGACGTCTTGAGCTCGTTCTCGAGTGGCTGAGGTGCGACGAACTTCCCGCCCGACGTCTTGATCAAATCCTTCTTGCGATCGGTGATCACGATAAAACCGTCGTCGTCGATCAATCCGATGTCACCGGTCCGGAACCAGCCGTCGGGAGACAACACTTCGGCCGTCTTTTCGGGGAGGTTGTAGTACCCCTGCATGATGTTGGGACCACGAACCAGGATCTCGCCCTCGTCGCCCGGCCGATCAGGATCGGGCTCGATCTTCACCTCGACGTTCTCGATCGGTTTGCCAACCGTGCCAAACCGGATCGCCCCGAACGTGTTGATCGAGATCACCGGAGTCGTTTCGGTCAGCCCGTATCCTTCGAGGATCGGCATCCCGGCGGCGTAGAAGAACTTGGCGATCACCGGCGCCAGCGGAGCGCCGCCCGAGACGAAAAACCGCAGCCGTCCGCCGACCAACTCGCGCAGCTTGGAGAACACCAACCGATCGGCGATATGGTGCTGGAGCGCGAGCCGGGCGGGGACTCGCCCACCGGCGACCCGTTTCTCGGCGTAGTCGATCCCGATCCTGCGGGCCCAAAAGACGAGCTGCTTCTTGAGGCCACCGGCATCGGTCGCCTTTTGGAGCACGCCCGCGTAGAGCTTCTCGTAGAGTCGCGGCACGCTCGTCATTACCGTCGGGTGGACTTCGGACATGTTGTCGATCACCGTGTCGACCGATTCGGCGTACGCGATCGACGCTCCGGCGTGCATCATGATGTAGTAGCCGCCCGTGCGCTCGAAGCTGTGCGACAACGGCAGAAACGACAGGTGTGTGTCGGTCGTCAGGATCGCCAGCGACTTGAGCCCGTCGATGACGTTGGAGACGAAGTTGTTGTGCGACAGCATGACGCCCTTGGGCTGACCGGTGGTGCCCGAGGTATAGAGAATTGACGCCGTGTGCTCGGGCTCGATCGCCGCCAACCGCTGCTCCAGCGCACCGGACGACGTCGAGCGGAACGCTTGACCTTGTTCGAGTAGCGATCGCGCGGTCATGACCGATGGCTCGGTCGACTCGATCGGCTCGAGCGTGATCACGTGCACAAGCGCCGGGCAGCGGGCGCGCACGGCCTGGATCTTGGCCAGTTGCTCGGCGGTCGACACGAAGCACGCCACCGCGCTGCAATCGTTCAGGATGTACTGGATCTCGTCCGGCATCAGCGACGTGTAGATCGGCACCGACCAGGCACCCGTCGACAGCGTCGCCAAGTCGGCGAACGCCCACCCCGGTCGGTTCTCCGATAGCAGCGCCACCCGATCGCCCTGGCGGACGCCGAGCTCGATCAGCCCGAACGCCGCCAGCTCGACTTCTTTGCGAAACTCCCGCGCCGGGATCGACGCGAACTCGCCGCCCGCTTTGTAGCGCATGAACGCCGGGTTGTCGTGACGCTCGACGGCCTGCAGAAAGAGCTCGGGGACCGTGCGCGGAAGGGCGTGCATCACCCTAGTACATCCAAATCTCGATGCCTCCCGAGATCTCGATGTGGTTCAGCGTCTCATCGCTGAAGCAAGCCGCCACCTGCTCCACGACGCCACCGGCACTCGAGGTGCAAAAAACGATGTGGTCACGAACTTCGGCGCGAAAGGTGATCCGGTCGCTTGCCTCGTGGTTCAGGCCGGCGGCGACGCTGACTATGAAGTCGGTCTCATCATCGACCCCCTCCACGTCAAACACCATGCCGCCAGCGCCGGCCGACAGCAAGAGCGTGGTCGGCGACACGCGTGACAGGAGGTTGTATTCGAAACCACCATAGAAAAGATGGCCGTTGGCGTCGAGCTCGGTTGTCGGCTGCTCAACCACGAACTGGGATGCCTCCATGCTGAGTGGCGCGTAGCCGTAGGCGCCAAAGAGCCGGAAGTTCCCAGGCAGCGAGAAGATCAGTCGGCCACCGAAGATCGCCCCGACGTCGACCTCCAACCCAAGATCGCTCACCGCGCCGTCATCGAAAATGAGCGCCCCGCCATAAGGATTTATGGCGATGTTGCCGAAGTTCTGCGCGCGAATCCCGGTCGCCGACGCCAGGAGAATCGTGACCGTTAACGCGAGTACAAGACCTGCTATTCTGCTCATTGAGTCGTCATCGGGTTTAGTCAATTCGTTTTGCGATTTCTTCACTGAGCGCGACGATTGCGTCGCCACGTTCGCCGGCGTCGACCGACATGAGTTCCAGCTCGATCACGGCGTCACCCTGACCCGCGGTCAACTGCATTTCGGTCGGGTCACCGTACAACCAACCGCCGTCGCCGACTTCGATCTCACGGATCTCGTCGTAGAGCTCCGACATCGGTCGTTTGGGCTCGATCTGGATGAACTGCTCGTTGTTAGTAGCCACATGGACGATGACAGTCAGCAGATCGAAATCGGTATTCGAGTACGAGCACTGATAAGAGTCGACGCCCTCGATCATCGACTCGCCGCTCTTCACCGTCATGCCTTCATCCGAGCCGGGAAGCACGGTGGCGACCTCGTCGGCAGTCAGGAGATCGCAAGCGGCGATCTCGCTGCCAGCCCCATTACTCGAGTTGGGCGTCGATATCGCTGGTGTCTCTCCACCGCCCCCACACGCCAGCATGAGCGTGGAAATCACGAAAACAGCCGTGCTACGAATCCGCAGTCCAATCATCTTGCCCCCTTTTGGCGTATGGGTTTTGCCCTATAAAAGTCTCTCTCGTTGGTCGGAACCACAAGGGCAGGCGCTAATCTGTACCTAATCGGTGCTGAATGTGCCGAAAGGGAGCACAATATGCGTTTGGGAATCATTACTCTTTTAGCGATCTCGTCGGTGTTGGCAGGGTGTGCCTCCCATTCCCGCGAAATAGACACACCTTGGAAGGCGGTGTTCTCGTTATCGATTTTCGGTCGGAGAGCGTCGCGTAATTGAGCTACAAAGCCAATTCAGACGCCTGACGGAACGCGCTCGTTAGCCCTGGTTCATCAACTCCTGAAGCTCGGGCAATAGTCGAGCGTTCGTGCTGATCGCAGACTCGCCGAAGATCGTCGCGTCCCCGCTCCAATCCGTGAACGAGCCACCGGCCTCTTCCACGATCGGTTTGAGCGCGGCGTTATCCCAGATACTCATGATCGGGTCCAGCATTGCATCGGCCCGACCGGACGCGACCAAGCAATGTCCGTAGCAGTCGCCGAAGCCCCGTAGCGTTCCGGCGTTCGTCCGCAGTCGCGACCAAAACCCCGGGTGCCTTCGTTCCAGGTCCGTGGCATCGGTGAAACAGACCATCGCACGCGACAACGTCGATGTCCGGCTCACATGACACGGGTGCCCGTTCCAATGACAACCCTCACCCTTCGCGGCAGCGAACATCTCATCGAGCGCCGGCAGATAGCACACCCCGACGACCATCTCACGGTCGATCTCTAAACCCAGCAGCACACCCCAGAGCGGCACCCCGTGAATGAAAGATCGTGTTCCGTCGATCGGGTCAACGATCCAGCGGTGACTCTCCTGCGCGCCTGTCTCTCCCATTTCCTCGCCCAAGATTCCGTGTTGAGGGTACGCTGATTCGATCAACTCTCGAATGAGACCCTCGGCTCCCCGGTCCGCAACGGTGACCGGCGACAGATCCTCTTTCTCGATGATCTCGATCGGGCGTTGAAAATGAGAGAGAGCGAGTCGACCGGCTCGGAGGGCGGTCTCGGTAGCGAAGTCGAGATACTCGGACACTAGTTTCCCCGTATGCATGCCGAAGACGCCGCTCAGATGTTCGACGAGATCGCGCGGTTGCTCGAGTTTGGCGGCGAGAACCCGTTCAAGATACGCGCCTACGACAACGCCGCTCGCACGTTGCGCGAGCTGGAAGAACCGATCGACGTGTTGATCGCCGAGGACCGGCTCGAGGACCTACCGGGAATCGGCAAGGCGATCGCGCAGAAGATCGTCGACCTGGCGACAACCGGGAGCGTGCCGCTGTACGAGCGGCTGACCGCCGAGACACCGATCGGCGTCGTCGATCTGTTGCGCGTGCCGGGGCTCGGGCCCAAACGCGCGCGGGCGGCCTACGACACGCTCGGGATCGCGTCGCTGGACGCGCTAAAGGAAGCCGCGGCCGACGGGAGCTTGGCGGGAGTCGCAGGTTTTGGCGAGAAGATGGCGGTCACGGTGCTCGCCAACGTCGACCGGGTCAAGGCGTACGCGGGCCGGTTCCTCGGCGTTGAGGCACACGAAGTGGCGGAGCTGGTGGCGGCCCGACTCGAGGAAACTGGGACCGCGAGCACGGCGGTCGCAGCCGGCGGCGCGCGTCGGCGGGCGGAAACGGTCAGGCGGATCGTGTTGGTCGCAGCCGGCGAGCAGCCAGCCGCAATCGTCGACGCGTTTGTCGGGCTGGCCGCAGTGCACCAGATCGTCGAACGCGAAGCTGGCTGGGCTCGGGTTCAACTGACGGGCGGCTTGGGCGCCGAGCTCCACGCCGTCGCCGAACGGGCGTTTCCGTTCGAGTTGGTGGAACGAACCGGCAGCGATTCTCATTGGATCGAGCTTCAAGCCGTCGCCAAATCACAGGGCCAGGTACTCACCAACCACGGAATCGTCGACGCCCAGGGAACATCGATCGACTGCGGTGACGAACACGCGGTGTACAGCGCGCTGGGTCTATCGTGGGTCCCGCCCGAAATGCGCGAGGGTCGGGGCGAGATCGACTTAGCCGAGGACGGTGCGCTGCCCGAGCTCGCGCGTCTGGGCGACATCCGCGGCGTCGTGCATTGCCACACGACGTGGAGCGATGGTCGCGCGTCGGTCGATACGATGACCAGGGCAGCGATCGAGCGCGGCTACCAGTACCTGGTGATCTGCGATCACGGACCGAGTTCGGGCGGGCCCAACGCCGACGGGTTGATACAGCAGCGCGAGGAGATCGAAGAAGTCGATGGGGCGGTCGTCGACTTCACCGTGTTGACCGGCATCGAGGTCGACATCTTGAAGGACGGGCGTCTCGATCTGCCGGACCCTGTGCTGGCCGAGCTCGATTGCGTGGTGGCTGCGGTGCATAGCCACTTCGGCCTCTCGCGCGCTGAGCAGACGGCGCGCTTTTGTCGTGCCATCGCTAACCCCCACGTCGACATCCTGGGTCACCCCACCGGTCGACAGCTCTTGGCGCGGTCGCCGGTCGACCTGGACATGGAGCGCGTGCTCGACGCCGCTGTCGAGCACGGTGTCGCAATCGAGATCAACGCCCAGCCCAAGCGACTCGATCTTGGCTGGCGTTGGCACCGTGCCGCACTCGAGCGCGGCCTCAAGTTCGTCGTCGCGCCAGACGCACATGGACCCGAAACGATCGATTATCTAGAGCATGGAATCGCGATGGCTCGAAAGGGTGGACTGACCGCCGCCGACATCCTCAACGCCCAGCCGGTCGAAATCTTCCTTCAATCACTCGAAACGGGATAGTGATCCGCGTCCGCGTAGACGACTCGCCACCCACCATCGCGGCGCTCCCAGATGAGCGTCGTGGCGCCGCCCGCCAGCAACACCTCTCCCGACGCGGTGACGATCGAATCCCGAAATGTGAAGCTCGCCAGAGCGGCTCCGGGACCGAGCGCGCGCACCTCGAGGTTTTCCCAACCGGGCTCAAAATGCTGGAAGGTCGAGATCTCGTGGATGCCGGTCACGACCTCTCCGTAGTTCGCCCGCACTCCGTCCGCGTACATGTAGAAGTCTGGTGAGAGAAAGGAAAGGACACGCCCTGGCTGCAGATCCCGTTCCGCCTGCTCAAAGGCGCGCGTCAGAGAATCCACGGTTGCGGCAATGAGTTGGTGGTCGGCTGCGGTCGGGCCCGGTTCCGGGGCGGGCTGCTGACAAGCGGCCACAAGCAGGGCAGCTACGAAGACGATTCGGTGCACGGGCGGAATGTACGGGGGCCGACTTTCGACCTTCATATCACTATCGTACGCCAAACCCCAGACGCTGGAAAGGAGGCGTGACGTGTATCCGATCTTCAAAACGATCTTGTTTGCGCACATCGCTGTCGCGTTCTTCGGATTGGCGGCGTTCTGGGTACCGATCTTCGCGCGCAAAGGCGAGCGCGTTCACGTCCGCGCCGGCAAGGTGTTCTTGTATGCGGCTTACTTCGTGGGGGCGACCGCGTTCACGATCGCGACGTTGTCGATCTTGAGCCCGTTCGGCACCCATCCCGAGGCATTACCAAGCGATCCGGCGGACATCGCCGCGGCGGTGACCGAGATCCGAGTGCTCGAGGCGTTCTTAGCCTACCTGGCGATCATCACGGTGGCGTCCGTTCACCACGGCGTACGCTCGATGCAAACCCAGCGTGACCCATCGCTCCTCAAGACACCGTTTCACACGTTCATCAGCACGGCCGCGATCTTGGCTGGAATCGCAATGCTATTGATGGGCCTGACGACGCAACACAGCGCGCGCTGGGTCTTTGTCGCGCTGTCTCCGATCGGCATCCTGATCGGACAGAACTCGCTGCGCTACGCGCGCCGGCCCAAGGCGACCCCGATGGCCCACTGGTACGAGCACATCGGCGCCATGCTCGGCGGCGGCATCGCGTTCCACACCGCGTTCGCGGTGTTCGGCATCCAGCGCTTCGTCGAGTACAGCCTGGAGGGGTTCATCGGGATCTTGCCCTGGATCACGCCGGGTATCGTCGGTACGATTGCGACCGTCGTCTGGCAGCGGCATTACCGTCGCAAGTTTGGCGAGACGGGCGCTTAAGGTATGTAGCCTGCCAGCCCCACGGCTTCCAGGATCTCGCGAAAGCGTGAACTGCCGTGCAACGGTTCGAGACCAGGTTGCACGAGAACCGTCTCGAGAAACGGGTTGTTCTTCTCCACCGCGCGCTCGAGCCGAGTCAGTGCAGCATCGTGATCACCCAGCGCGACATCCATCGTCGCGATATATACCGGCGAGTCGATGTAGGTCGCGTAATCCTTGTCGCCAGGGGTCAGCTCTAAGCGTTTTCTCCAGTACCCTGCGATCCCTGAGTCTGCTCGGGCTCGCGCGAGCTCGGTTGCAAACGCGTCCGCCTCCTCGTTCGACCATCCCCTCAGCTCAAGCAGCTCGCGGGCCTGCTCTATCGCTTGATCGAAACGCCCGGTCTGTTCGTACGCCTGCCAAAGAAACTCGCGGTTGATCGCTAACCCCGGATCCATGGCGAGAGCTCGCTCGTATTCACCAATGGCCCGCTCCAGATCCCCGGCCCAGTAGTAAATCCAGCCGACTTCGGCGTTGATAATCAGGGATAGTGGGTCGAGCTCGAGCGCACGCTGCATCTCATCGATCGCTTCCTCGGGCCGCCCGAGCATCGCCAAGAGAATCGCGTACCATTGGTGAGCGGTCGCGTTACCCGGCTCGGCTTCGATCGCCCGTCGGTGCGCCTCCAAAGCCGCTGCGAAGTCGCGCTTCCACTCCTGTTGCAAGGCGCCTGCGGAGTGAGCTTCGGCGAGCCCCGGGTCGAGCTCGAGCGCGCGCTCTGCGTACTCCGACACGAGCGGTTCCACTCCGGCCCTCGCGACCGAGCTATACGCCGGCAACAACACGTAAGCCGAGGCGATGCCCGCGTGCGCACGCGCAAACTCGGGGTCGCGCTCAATCGCCTGATGAAAGTAGTCGATGGCTGTGCGAAGACTCTCCTCCGTTCGCCTGTTCCAGTAGAACCGTCCTTGCAAGTACAGGTTGTACGCTTCCAGGTCCGATGTCGGCGCGTTCGCCAGCCGAGCCTGATCGACTGCATTCAACTCGGCGCGTAGGGCGTGGGCGATCTGTTCCGCGACTTCGCTCTGGATCGCAAAGATGTCCTCGAGCTCACGGTCGTACGTTTGCCCCCACAGATGAGTGTCCGTCTCCACGTTGATCAGCTGCGCGGCGATGCGGACACGCTCCCCCTGACGACGCACGCTGCCTTCGAGGATCGTCGCGACGCCGAGCTCCTCCCCGATCTTCGACAGACTCTTCGAGTGCTTCTTGTACTGCATGACCGAGGTGCGGCTGATCACCTTGAGATCGGGAAGCTGTGAGAGGTGGGCGATGATCTCCTCGGTCACACCGTCGCTGAAATACTCGTTCTCTTCGAGCGCGCTCAAGTTTTCGAAGGGTAAAACGGCGACTGATCGATCCGGGAGTTCGATGCTCACCGATTCGGCTCCGCCGTTCGATCGATCGGAGCGGAGAAGCGCGTACCCGATCGCGCCCACCGCGACGATAGCGATCGTCGACACGATCACGCTTCGAGCGCCGACGCGATCTCGGATCCGAAGCCAGACGCCGGACTCGAACTCCGAGACATCGGTTGGCAGAGCGGTCACGCGAGACAATCCCCACTCGCCCTCGACACCTCTCAGCTCGTGAGAGCCCAGATCCTCGAACTCGAAGCCTGAGCCGGTCTCTGCATCGCGCACCGCGCTCGTTACGACGATCTCCCCGGCGGCCGCTCTCTCGACCACCCGGGCGCCGATGTGGACGGCGATCCCCGCGACCGTGCTGTCAGACCGACGTTCGACCTGACCCAAGTGGACACCGCAACGAACCTGCACACCGACCTCTCCAACTCGGTCTCGAATCGTCTGTGCGCACACGATCGCCCGAGCGGGGTTGTCGAACAGAGCGAGAAAACCGTCACCCGTTTCGGCTGCTTCTCGTCCACCCCAACGGCTCAGCTGTTCGCGCACGATTCGATTGTGCCGTTCTAGGAGCTCATGCCAGGCACGATCTCCAAGCTCGGATGCGCGTTCGGTCGATCCCACGATGTCGGTGAACAGAACGGTGGAAAGGGAGCGTTTGGATCGCATGGCTCTGCTACGGATGAAGCGCCAAGCGATTAAGGGACGACGGCGATCGCGCGAACGCGGCGGCGCTCGTCGTCTTCGGACCACGGAATCGACAGACGGGTCCAGTTGATACCGGCATCGGCAGAACGAAACGCACCCCGATTGCAGACCGCGTAGAAGATGCCGGGCTCGAACGGATTGGCCGCCAACACGTGCGCGGTCGTGCGCTCCGGATCCAGTAGGCCGACGCCAAGCTGGAACCATCGGCCATCACCCACGCGACGGTACATCCGGGCGTAAGCCGCTCTCGGGTTGTGCGCCTGGACCGGGCCCGCGGCAGCCGAAGCGATGGCGATCGTGGGGTCACGCGAGTCGAGTGCGAAGCCCCATACGTACAACTTCTCCAGCCCGGCGGCGGGCTGGGTCCAACTGTTGCCGTGGTCGCGACTTTCGAAATATCCGTCGCCCGCTGCCGCCCACAGCCGGCCGGCTGCCCGCGGGTGGGTGACCATCGTGTGAACATCGCGCGGACTCCCGTCGACGCGGTCTTCCCACGACGCGCCGCCGTTTCGACTGCGGATCGTCGCGCCGGCCTCGATGCTGACGTAGAGCCATCCCTCACGATTGGCATCGCACTCAATCCACCGCACATGGTGGCTGTCGGGGCGCGGGGGAAAACTCCATTCCGAAACCGAGGCCAGCTCTTCGAGCCCGGTGCGCTCCCGCCACGAGTTCCCACCGTCCTCTGAGCGATAGACGGCGCTCGGATCGGTACCCGCGTAGACAACGCCTCCGGCCGGCGAATCCTCGAGCGAGCTGACAGCGATTGCGGTGATCCGCGCCTCCGGAAACCCTTCGCCCGCCCACTCCCACCGGTCGCCACCGTCGTCGCTGCGCCAGAGTCCGCTGCCGAACGTGCCACAGTAGACATTCGCCGGGCGATTGGGGTCGATCGTGACGCAGACCGGGAGCGTCATCTCCAGGTGCGACGTGGTTTCCCACTCGCCCTCCGGATCTCTCGCCTTGGCGACCAAGAGCTCGTCTTCGCGGGCAATAATGAGTCGCGGCATCGTGGTAATCTACCGGCTGTCCGAGTATGTCGCTGCGCGGTTGTCGAGGGACCCGACCAAACCTATTTTACCACACTCGGTTAGGAGGTTCCGAGCAACCGCTCGACGGACCGAATCCCATGCTCACCAGGAGACAGATTTGAAGATCGCGGTATGCATCAAACAGGTGCCCGAGGCGGATGCCCGCCTCAAGATCGACGCCGACGGCGTATCGATCGCTGACGCCGATTTGGCCACCGAAATCAACGAGAGCGATCAGTACGCGCTCGAGGCCGGCTTACGGCTGGCCGAGAGCCAGGGCGGCGAGGTGGTGGTCGTCTGCCTGGGTCGCGATCGTGCCGAGGAGGCAATTCGCCGCGCGCTCGCGATGGGTGCCGAGCGGGCGATTCACCTGAACGACCCGGCATTCCAAGGTGGTGATGCGGCTGCCACCGCACGCGCGCTAGCCGCCGCTATCGAGCGCGAAAACGTCGATCTGGTTCTGACCGGTCTCCAATCCGACGACGCGGGCTGGGCTCAGACCGGGCCCATCCTGGCAGCACGACTCGGGTGGCCGAGCGCGACTTTGATCATGGAGATCGAGCCTGAAGGCGACACGATCAAGGTCAAGCGCGAGCTCGAGGCCGGATGGTTCCAATGGGTGCGTTTGCCGTTGCCGGCATTGCTGACGATTCAATCCGGCATCAGCACGGTGCGGTACGCGACGCTCAAGGGGATCATGGGCGCCAAGAAGAAGGAGATCGCGAAGGTGACGCCGACCGATATCGGGCTAGCACCGGACGAAGTCGGCGCCGCCGGGCGCAAGACGCGAACGACGCGGCTCTACGTGCCCGAGAAGACCAAGGGCGCCGAGATCATCGAAGGCGACACGGCCACCGCCGTCGCGACGTTGGTCGAGAAACTCCAGAAGGAAGCGAAGGTGCTTTAAGATGGCGGGCGCGATCTGGGCGGTAACCGAATCCGGCGACGATGGGCTCAAGTCGATCTCGTTCGAGGTGATCACCTGCGGGCAGGCGCTGGCCGAGGCGCTTGGGAGCCCGCTCGAAGCGGTGGTGATGGCCGCCGACGGGTCGGCCGCCGCCGAGGCTCTGGCCGCCAAGCGGATCGAAGCGGTGCGGGTGATCGAAGACGCCGCGCTCACCCCCTACACACCGGACGCCTACACCGCCGCGCTTGTGCAGGCGATCGAGGCCGAGGCGCCGAGCCTGGTCTTGTTCCCGCACAGCTATCAATCGCGCGACTGGGTACCGCGGCTTGCGGCCGAGGTCGATGCCGGTTTCATCTCCGACGTCGTCGCCCACCGCGTCGACGGGAACGACACCGTGTTCGTACGCCAACCCTATCAGGGAAAGCTCAACTCCGATTGCGTGTTCGCCGGGGACGGGGTCAACATCGTTAGCCTCCAGTCGGGCGCCTACCTGGCCGACGACGCGGCGGTTGGTGACGGCGCGGCCGAGATCGTCAAGCAACCGGTCGACCTCGCTGCGGCGAGTCGCACAGAGGTGCTCGAGACGTTTCAGGAAGTCGAGGATAAGGTCGACCTGTCGCGGGCCGAGGTGATCGTCGCCGTGGGTCGCGGCATCGGCAAGCAGGAGAAGCTTCCTGTGGTCGAGGAGTTGGCCGAGGCGCTCGCTGCGCAGCTTGCGGCCAGCCGACCGGTGTGCGACAACGAGTGGCTGCCGATTGACCGCCAGATCGGCTCATCAGGTCAGACGGTTACCCCAAAGCTGTATGTCGCGGTCGGCATCTCGGGAGCGATTCAGCATTTGGTGGGTATGAAAAACTCCGACACGATCGTGGCGATAAACAAAGACGCCAATGCGCCCGTTTTCTCGGTCTCAGACTACGGCATCGTGGGCGATTTGTTCGACATCGTGCCCGAGTTGACGAACCAGATCCGTGAGGCCAAGGGAGCCGGTTGATGGAAGACCTCAAGATTTTCGAAGAAGTCTCGGTCGAGTGCGACGAGAAGGGTACGATGGAGTTCGAGGGCGGGCACTCGCACGGCACGATCGGGTTGCTCGATGCCGCCGAAGCGCCAATCCCGTTCGACGGTTATCGCGAGCTCGACGCGGCCATCTGCGCCGAGCGGGCCGCTGCCGCGAAGGCGACCCTAGCCGACCAACTGGTGGTGCTCGTTCACCACTATCAGCGCAACGACGTCTATCAATTCGCGGACCTGACCGGTGACTCATTCAAGCTGAGCCAACAGGCGGCCGAGTCGACCGCATCGACGATCGTCTTCTGCGGCGTTCACTTCATGGCCGAGTCGGCCGACATCCTGTCGCGTTCCGATCAAACGGTGATCCTCCCCGACCTTTCGGCCGGCTGTTCGATGGCCGACATGGCTGACATCGCGCAAGTCGAGGAGTGTTGGGACACGTTGACAAACGTGATGGGCGTCGATCCGGTCGAACGGGTGATGCCGGTCACGTACATGAACTCGAGCGCGGCGCTCAAGGCTTTCTGCGGGGAGCGCGGAGGCATCGTCTGCACGTCGACTAACGCCCGAGCGGTACTGGAGTGGGCGTACGCGCAACGGCGCCAGGTGCTCTTCTTCCCGGACCAACATCTGGGCCGCAACACCGCCAAGGGGATGGGGATTCCACTCGAAGAGATGGCGGTTTGGAACCCGCGGTTGCCCAACGGCGGCGTCGAGCCGGACGCACTCGAACGCGTCAGGATCATCCTGTGGCTCGGCCACTGCTCAGTGCACAACATCTTCCGGGCCGAGCATGTCGATCGGATCCGCGAGGCCAAGCCAAACGTCAAGGTCCTCGTCCATCCGGAATGCCGGATGGAGGTCGCAGACAAAGCGGACGCGGTCGGTTCGACCGAGACGATCGTGCACACGGTGCGCGAGTCACCACCCGGCTCCGAGTGGGCGATCGGAACCGAGATCCATCTCGTCAATCGGCTCAAGGAGCAGTACCCCGACCGCGGGGTCTACTTCTTGAGTCCGACCGTGTGCATGTGCGCTACCATGTACCGGATCGATTTGCCGCACTTAGCGTGGGTCCTCGACAACCTGGCCTCCGGCCACGTCGTCAACCAGGTCTCGGTCGACGAGGGTACGGCCAGGTGGGCCCGTCTGGCGCTCGATCGGATGTTGGCGGTGCGATGAGGCCGCGCGCTCGAAGGTGAGACGGCCCGGCGGTCACGCCAGCGCCGCGGCGAGGACCGCCACGTTTCTGCTGCTAGCGGTTGCGGTCGCCAGCGGATGTGGGAGACAGATCCTCGGTTTTGGTGGCTCCGACGATGGCGTCCTCTTGGTTCGCCACACCGAGGGGGACCCGCTCGAGATCGTCGCCAACGAAACCGTGCTTGGCATCGCTCAACCCGGTGGCTTCACATGTTTTCAGAATACTCCCACTGGATCGCTCCGGATCGAAGCGCGGGTTGCCAATGGCGATCGGCTAGTGCGCGCCGCCAGCATCATGTTGCCGCCCGATCAGCCGCTGTTGTGGGACGTAGACCACGACCAGGTGTTGTCGGGACGAGCCCACCGAGGGCTGTGCGACGATTCCAATACATAGAATGGAAAGGAGACATTGATGGGTGACGTTATGGTCCGCGTTCAGCAGACCCCAAACCCAAACAGTATTTTGTTCCACGTCGACCAGACGGTGACCGAGGAGCGGATGCGACAGTTCAACTCGCTGGAAGAGGCCGAGGGCGCGCCGCTGGCGCAAGCACTGTTTGGGATCGCCGCCGTCGAATCGGTGTTCTTCATGCCCAACTCGATCACGGTGAGCAAATCGGCCGATGGGGAGTGGGAAGCGATCGCTCCGGCCGCCGAAGAAGCGATTCGATCTCACTTCGCGGCCTAGACTCGACCGGCTGCCTCTAAGCGCCTACGGTTGCGCGTACGTCGCGAACGACGTCGCGGTTTCCCACAATCGAACCGCGGTCACCGTATAACCCCGCTCGCTCGCGTGGTCGAAGATCTCGCGGGCGATGTTCTCCGCGGTCGGGTTGTCGCTCATCAGGTACATCGGCTCACCCTGTTCGCGTAACCACGCCACCATCGGATCGTCGTCGCGCAGGATCATCTGGTGATCCATCTTGTCGTCGATCCACGCCTTGACGTCGCGCTTCACATCGGCGAAGTCGACCACCATCCCGCGATGATCCAACCCTGCTTTCTCGAGCTCGATCTCGACCAGGCCGTTGTGCCCATGAGGATGCGCGCACGGACCCTCGTAGTCGAGTAGTCGATGACCGTAACAAAACTGAATCTGAACGGTGACGCGGTATGTCATTTGCCTATCAGGCGGCCGCCATCAACGACCATCACGTGGCCGGTCACGAAGTCGGTCATCGCCACCAGGTACACGACGCTTTGCGCAATATCCTGGGGGCTACCCAGTCGCTTGAGCAGTGTATCGTCGACGATCTTGTTGGCGTCCTCGTCGCTGAAGTTAGAGGGCAACATGACCGGCCCCGGTGCGATCGCGTTGACCGCGATGTCGGGTGCGAGTTCCTTGGCCATCGCCTTCGTCATCGTGATCACGCCGCCCTTCGAGACGACGTAAGGCAGGTAATTCCGGTACGGGCGGAACCCCGCCCAGTCGGCGATAAACACGATCTTACCGCCCTCGTTTTCGCGCATCAACGCTGCCGCGTGCCACGCAGTAAAGAACGGCCCCTTCAGGTTCGTGCGAAGTGTCTGCTCCCAAATCGTCTCGTCGATCTCATCCCACGGCGTGCGCGGAAAGATCGCCGCGCTGTTGACGAGCACGTCGAGCCGCCCCCAGCGCTCGCGAACACTGTCGATCAGCTGCTTGACCTGGCGCAGCTCATCCAGATCAGCCTGGATCGACTCGGCTTCGACTTCTAGTGCCCTCACGCGCTCGACGGTTTCGAGCGCTTCACCGGCGCTCGATCGGTAGTGAACGGCGATGTTCATCCCCGTCTTGGCCAACGCTAGGGCGATCTCGCGACCGACTCGCATCGCGGCGCCGGTCACCAGTGCGACCTTTCCTGTTGTGTCCATCAACCCCTCGCTAGGTTGTGCGCGTGGTCAATCAGGGGAGCCTATGCGTGCTCACGTCCGGGGGCATCGACAGCGCGGTGGCGCTAGCCGAGGCCGCTCGAAGCGCTGAGTCCGTGGTGCCAGTCTACGTTCGATCGGGACTCGTCTGGGAGCGGGCGGAAATCTATTGGCTGAAACGGTGGCTGCAAACACTGGACGGCAGCGACGTCGCATCGCTCGAAATCCTGGAGCTGCCGGTCAGCGATCTCTACGGCGATCACTGGAGCGTGACGGGCGTCGAACCACCTGACGATCGATCGGCTGACGAAGCGACGTACTTGCCAGGCAGAAACATCTTGCTGCTCGCCAAGGCTGGTGTGTTCGCGGCCACCAACGGCTGTCGGGCGATCGTGCTGGGTCCGCTAGCGGCAAACCCGTTTCCCGACGCCACACCATTGTTTTTCGAGGCGATGGCGACGGCCCTTGGTCGCGGCATGGGCTTGGATCACCGACTGCCGATCGAAACGCCGCTGGCCGGTCTCACCAAATCGGAAGTCGTACGCCGCGGAGCCGACTTCCGGCTCGACCTCACGTTTTCCTGCCTGGATCCGAAATCAGAACACCAACATTGCGGCGCGTGCAACAAGTGCGCGGAGCGGCAGCAGGGATTTGGTGACGCCGGGGTCGACGACCCAACCTCGTACGCTACGAGCGACAGCGGTACTTCTCGGCCGACTTCTCGTGTCCGCCGCGGCAACGTGCATCCAAGCGCCTGATCCACTGCGGACCGGCGATCGTGATGTTGTCGACCCGTACGATCCCGCGTCCGCGTTCGAACCGGACTACCGTCCCGGCATCAAAGCAGGCGCTGCACCAGACGTGAAGGATCATGTCCGGGTCGTCGGCCGAATCGCCAAACGCGTACCATCCATCGCGAACCAGACCGCCAAGCATCGCCTCGGGAATCGTATCGGCTAGGAAATCGAATCCGTTCTCACCGGCACCGTAGAGCGGCACAACGTTTGGACGCGGGCCCGGCGTCCGGATGACGTCGATCTCGATCGCGCCGTCGAGTGGGATCAGGATCTGGCTGTCGGAAGCCAAGCCCGGCCACGACAAACCCTGGAGCGTGGCGTACAATCGGTCGTGAATCTTGAGGGTTGGACCGACGCGCACGTGCAAGGTGTCGCCCTCCGATGTCTCGTACATCAACTCGTCGTCGACCTCCAGCCCCATCCAAGCTGCCAAGTCCTGTGAGCCAAGCGGCGTCTGAGCGCCGGCTGGCGCCACGCCGACCAACGCCAAGAGGGCCAGCGTGAAAAGAGCGCGATCGCAATTCAGAGTCCAACTCATGGTGATCGAATACCCCTGCGGGGGTCGTGGGTTCTACGAGCCGAGCGGCGGCGCCGGGCCGAACAACCGGTCGGCGTTGTCTTGCAGCAGCTTTACCTGCACGTTCTCCGGCAGACCGAGTGCGAGGAAGGTGTCGAGGTTCTTTTTCATGCCCGGAACCATCGGTCCCGGCCAATCGGTCCCCCACAGGAGCTTGTCGGCGACGTCGATAAGCCGCGGGAAGTACTGGATCAACCCCTTGGGTGGAATTCCCGACACGTCGCCCCAGAAGTTCGGATGCCGGCGCAACAGGAAGAACGACGTGTCGGCCCACAGCGGCCGTCCCAGATGCGCCATGATGACGTGGAGCTCGGGAAAATCGACCCCGACGTCGTCAAGCACGATCGGGTCGGCGTAGACGTTTCGCGCGCCGGGAAAGACCGACGTCCCGGTGTGCACCATGATCGGCACACCTAGCTCCTCGGCGCGAGCGTAGATCTCGTCCAACCGCGTCGACCCTTCTCGATAGGCGTTGGCGGCGACCTCTTGATGCGGTGGGTGGAGTTTGATCGCTCTGACGCCGAGCTCTACCAACCGATCGACTTGATCTCCAGCCGCCTCGGGGTCGACGCCGCCAAACGGAATCATTCGTTCCGGCGCGTGGCGGGCGAGCTCGGCGACCCACGGGTTCACGCGCTCGGTGAACCCCATCAGCGTCGGGCTGACGTAGTTGATGACCCCGATCCGCGCGATCCCCGCCGCATCCATCGTACGCAGCACGAGCTCGGGGTCGTTCATCATCCGCTCGAGCTCGGCAGAATTCTCGCGACCTTTGATCATCAGCGAGCGCGCGCCGGGCTTGAGCTCATGCCACGGTTGGATGTGGACGTGGGCGTCAGTGATCCGAAGGTTCAGCGCACGCCCCCTAGCTGGGTCCGAGCGCGGTCAAGAAGCCACTGATCACAAAGACCGCTACGCCGAGCGCGTAGGCCGCCCCTTTCGACGCCTTCAACGCGTGGACCGCCGCAAGCGCCACCAGGACCGAGTACCAGATTGAGAAGAAGTTGATATTCGCGAGCTGACCCCAGAGCAACGCCGGCACGTCGCCACGGTCGACAAAGAGCGACAGCCCGAACAGCGGGGGGCCGCCCTCGCGGGCAACCGTTTCCGCGCCCTTGATGCCGATGACAAAGGCCTGTAGCACGACTTGAAGAACCGTCACCGTGCTGGCGTACACCAACGCCGTGAATGCGATCGGGTACTCGGCGTTCTTGGCACCAGCGATCGCCGACCAACCCCAGAGCAAGAGCCCCATAAACGCGGTAACGACGCCGAAAACAATCGGCGCCGCAACCACGCCGATCCATTTCCACATCGCGAGTTGCCCGAGCGCTTGGTCGCGCTGAGCGTCGCTGAACCGCTGGTCTCCCATGATCGTGATCCGCTGCAGCTCTTCGACCATCGGCAGGTTGATAAACGTCATCGCAAGGAGGATGGCTGCCAGGATGAGGAGCGGCGCGACCCAGCGCGGTCGCTCAGCGACATCCTCGAACGTCGCCCGTGGCGCAAAGAGGACGTCGCGGAAATTCTGCCCGACGGAACGGCCTATCGTCCCTTCCACTCCGGTTTCCGTTTCTCGAGAAACGCCGCCACGCCTTCGATCTTATCGTCGGTAGAGAACGCCAGCGCGAAGAGGTCGCGCTCCTGCTCGAGACCGGCCGACAGCTCCATCTCATTGGCCAGTCTGAGCGCACGCTTGGCAAGCTTGAGCGTGACCGGACTCTTGCTGGCCATCGCTCGCGCCACCTCGAGCGTCTTGTCCTTCAACTCCTCGGCCGGCACGATCTCGTCGAGCAAGCCGATCTCGTACGCTTTGACCGCGTCGATGATCTCGCCGGTCAGGATCAGCTGGTTCGCTTTGCCGTACCCGACCAGCCGCGTCAACCGTTGAGTTCCCCCGCCACCGGGGATGATCCCCAGGTTGACCTCGGGCTGGCCGATGCGCGCGGTGTCGGCGCCGATCCGAACGTCACACGCCAGTGCAAGTTCGCACCCGCCGCCCAGGCAGTACCCGTTGATCATCGCGATCGTCGGCAGCGGAAAGTCCCAGATCGAATCGAACAGCGTCGGGGTCGCCATCGCCTCACGTTGCTCGAGCGGTGTCCGGTCGGCGAACTCGCCGATGTCTGCGCCGGCGATAAACGCTTTCTCACCCGCACCGGTCACAACGAGCACACGAACGTTCGGGTCTTCGGCGGCGCGCGCGGCCGCCTCTGTGAGCGCGTCGCGCACCGCAGCGTTCAGCGCGTTCATCTTCTCCGGCCGATCGATCGTGACCAGTCGGATCCCCTTGTCCACCGTTTCGACCCGAACCACGGATGAGGCGCTGCTCATGGTTCCTCCTTCGATATCGGTTCGCCGTCCTTCCACACGTAGAACCCTTCGCCTGTCTTGCGACCCAACTTGCCGGCTGCGACCAGGTCGCGCAGGACCTTCGGCACGGCGAACCGTGTCGCGTCGATCGTCCGCGCCAGGTGGTCGGCGATCGCCAACCGCACGTCGAGCCCCACCAAGTCGGTCAGTTTGAGCGGACCCATCGGGTGGTTGTAGCCGAGTTCCATCGCGACGTCGATGTCCCGCGCCGACGCGACCTCGTCCTCGAGCATCCGCATCGCCTCGAGGCCTAGAGCGATGCCGAGCCGGCTGCTCGCGAACCCCGGGACGTCGCGGACGACGATCGGCTCCTTGCCGAGCGATCGCACGACATTGACCACCGTCTCCCGGACCTGGGGATCGGTCTCGGGTGTCACCACCACTTCGACCAAGCGCATGATGTGGACGGGGTTGAAAAAATGAAGTCCGACGACGCGCTCGGGCCGACCGGTCGCCGATCCCAACGCGGTGATCGACAGCGACGAAGTGTTGCTGGCGAGCACCGTTTCCTCTCCACACCGTTGGTCGAGCAGACCGAACACCTCGCGCTTGGCATCCAGGTCCTCAGGGATCGCCTCGACAACCAGATCGGCGTTTTCGATTGCAACCCCGATATCCGACTCGCTCGCGATCCGCTCCAACGCGGATGTCTTGTCGCCGGCTTTGATCTTGCCCAGCTCGACGCCCTTGGCAAGCGTCGCGTCGATCGCACGAAGCGCACGCTCGAGGGCGTGACCATCGGCGTCGTGCAGCGTTGTCGCGTACCCCGCCTGCGCAGTGACCTGGGCGATCCCGCGACCCATCGTTCCGGCGCCGATCACCGCCACTGCATCGAAACCATGCGGCCTGGGTACGCCGGCGCTCACGCGCTGTCTCCCGATGAGACCTTGAACGGCACTGGTGCCAGTTCGGCGATCCGATCGACGGCTCGATCGCACTCTTCGCCTGAGTTGTAGAAGTGCGGCGCCAGCCGGATCCCTGCGCCGGGCCGATAGTCGATCAAGATGTCCTCGTCGAGGAGCTGGCGCGCGATCGGCTCGGCGTCCGGCGGCGCCAACGTCACCGTGCCGCCGCGGCGGTGGCTCTCACGCGGCGTGGCGACATCGATGCCGTAGCGGTCGGCACGCTCGATGATCCGTTCGGTCAGCACAACCGACTTTTCGCGGATCGCCTGGGGGCCGATCTGGTTTATGATCTCCAGCCCCGACCGGGCGACCATGTGCGCCGGCACGCTGGGGGTCCCGGTCAGGAAGCGACGAATCGAATCCGCCCGCGTCAACTCCAGTTCGAACGCGAACGGCTCATCGGCCGCCATCCAACCGGTGACTTGGGGCTCCAAGCGGTCGCAAAGATCTGGGCGCGCGTACAGAAAAGCGTTGCCGGGGCCGCCACACAACCACTTGAGACACCCGCCGACCGCGAAGTCGGCGTTCCAAGCTTCGATCTCGAGCGGCATGACGCCCGCCGACTGATAGACGTCGAGACAGACCCGGGCCCCGACTCGATGGGCCTTCTCACAAATGGCGGCGGCGTCCTGAACAAACGCGCTCTTGAAAGCCACGTGGCTGATCGGCACCAGCGCGGTTCGATCGTCGATCGCGTCGAGCAGTCGCTCGAGATCGACGGTGATCCCGTCGCCGCTGGTCGGAACGACCACCACCTCGGCACCCTCGGCCTGGGCTCCGGAATAGAGATACATGACGGATGGGAACTCGAGCTCGGTGTGGACGATGCGGTTGCGGGCCCCGGCCCAATCGAAGCACGACCGCACGATCGCCGACGCCACGGTGACACTGGGCTGCATCACGACCGTGCCGGGTGGCGCGCCAAGTAGCGGCGCCGCCAGATCACCGATCTCGGTCACGATGTCCCACCACCCCTCTTCCCACGCCTTGATCCCGCGCATGTTCCACATCTCGGCGTATTCGGCGAGCGCATCCGAAGCGGCTTCCGGCATCGGGCCCAACGAGTTCGAGATCAGATACGTGGTCCGATCGAGAATCGGGAACTGATCACGCCAGGCGAGGAGGGGGTCCAACATGATGCCCCTAATCGCCTTCGAAACGCGGTGCTTCTTTGGCCCGGAAGGCGGCCAGCCCGCGAGTCGCGTCGTTCGACCCAAAGCACGCCAGCTGGTTCTCGATCTCGAGTGTCAGCATCGCGCTTAAGCTCTCGTTCTCGCTTCGGTAGACGGCGCGCTTGATGCGCGCGACCGCGATCGGCGGGGCAGCCGCAAGGCGCTTGGCCCAGGCCAGCGCCTCGTCCCACAGCGAGTCGACCGGGACCACCCGGTTGACCATCCCCATCGCCAACGCCTCCTCGGCGCCGACCATCCGTCCCGACCACATGAGCTCGAGCGCGCGGGCCGGGCCAACCAAACGCGGCAGCAAGAACATCCCGCCCCAATCCGGGTGGAGGCCGATTCGGGAGAACGTCTGGCCGATCGTCGCCGTGTCGGCCATGATCCTAAGATCGCAAGCCAGCGCCAAGTTGGCGCCGCCGCCGGCTGCCGGACCGTTGATCGCCGCCAACACCGGTTGGTCAAGCGACCGGATCGCGGTCACCACCTGTTCGCCGGCGCGGAGCAGCTTCTCGAAGTCGACTGTGTTCTTGGTTTCGACCAGCTCACGCAGGTAGTTGACGTCGGCACCGGCACAGAACCCGCGCCCGGCCCCGGTCACGACGATCGCTCGAACCGCCGGGTCGTGCCCCAGCTCGGTGATCGCGTCACCGACGAGATCGCGCATATCGCCAGCGAACGCGTTTAACTTCTCGGGCCGGTTCAGCCGTACGATGCCAACCGCGTCATCGCGTTCGATGAGGACCTTGGCCTCGCCCGCGGTCACCGGCTCACCGCCCACCGTCGCCACCCCGCTCAACGAGCAGCGATGTGCCCATGCCGCCGCTGACGCAGAGCGTCGCAAGCCCGAGCCGGCTGTCTCGGCGGGCCATCTCGTGGAGCAGCGTCACCACGATACGCGCCCCGGTGCAGCCGATCGGATGGCCCAAGGAGATCGCCCCGCCGTTTACGTTGACGCGACTCAAGTCGAGGTCGAGATCCCGCGCCACGGCCAGAACCTGAACCGCGAAGGCCTCGTTCAGCTCGATCAAGTCGATGTCGTCGATCGTCATCTCCTGGTGCTCGAGCAGCTCGCGGACCGCCGGCACCGGACCGATCCCCATCAGCGCCGGATCGACGCCGACGTTGGTCCAGTCGACGAGCCGCGCCATCGGCTCGAGCCCCTGTTTTTCGACCACCTCCTCGGCCGCCACGAGCACGGCGGCGGCGGCATCGGTGATCCCCGAGGCGTTGCCGGCGTGGACGGTCCCCGCCTCGCGGAAGACGGGGGGCAGCTTGGCGAGCGTGGCGAGCGTCACCTCGTCGCGCGGGTGCTCGTCGTGGTCGAGCCCGTCCGGGAAGGGCGCGATCTCGGCCGACCACCGACTCGACTCCCGTGCCGCCTGGCACCGGTGCTGACTCTCCATGGCGTAGCGGTCCTGCTCGTCGCGGGGGATCTCGTACCGATCGGCCAGCGTCTCGGCCGTCTCGCCCATCAGATCGCCGCACAACGGACACAGGAACCCATCCCGGTACATCCCGTCGACCAGCTCGCCATGGCCGAGCCGGTATCCCCAGCGCGCGCGGGGCAGCATGTAAGGCGTTTGGGACATCACTTCGGTGCCACCGGCGACCACCAGATCGGTGTCGCCAAGGGCCACCGATTGCCAGGCCTGGATGATGGCGATCAAGCTCGAGGCACACGCCTGGTTGATCGTGTGGGCCGGCGCGCTCTCGGGTATCCCAGCGCGGTACGCGATCTGACGGGCCACGTTGGGACCAACACCAGCCTGACGCGCGTTCCCGAAGATCGTGAGGTCGATCGCCTCCGGGTCGACGTCGGCTCGATCGAGACACGCCCGAGCGACATGGGTCCCGAGATCGGCGGCGGTCTTGTCAGCCAGTGCCCCGCCGAACTTGCCGATCGGCGTCCGCACGGGAGCGCACAAGAACACGGGGCGACTGTACCGATACCGCATCAAGTCGAATATCGCCCCGCGTGGCAGGCTGTCAATCAGGTACAAAAAAAGCCGCCCGGCCTAAGCCGGGCGGCTCTCGACGCGCTGCACAAGACAGCAAAAAAAGTGAGGGCCGGAAAAGCCTGGGGCCTGTTGCCCTCTCCGGAGTCCTAACCGTTCCCAGTTGCGCCCCGCCACTCGACCAAGGTCAGAGTGGCCAGCGCCTCCTCTCCTGGGTTTCGCCTCCCTTTCAGAGGTCATCCCGGTGAGCAAGTAGCGCGGGTATTGGTTCCGCGCTCCCCCTTCGTCGTTAGCTTGCGCCCCGACCTTGGGGTCTTCCTGGCTCACCGATGGCATGCGGAAGTCAAAGACGTCCACACACCGCCTCTCTGAGGGTTGACTCCCCTTCAGAGTATTACCGGGGCGGCCTACCAACTTCCTCTCGGAAGCCAGCGCCTCCCATGAGGTTCCTTCCCCTTCAGCGTATTCGGAGGCGGGAACCCACTCGCCCGGGAGTTACCTCGTCCCGGTTCCGGTGCGACTACAGGGTTTCCCACCCTCTTGCCGCGTTCAGTCTCCCGCGTCCTTCCAGCCTTTTCAGGCCGGTAACGCTCATGGGGTTTTCCCCTTCGGAGCTTTCCCCTCCCGCGGAGCCGTAGCGCCTCTCGACGCCCTATGCCCTCCTGTCGTTTACCGGTCATTGAAAGCAGGTGTAGCCCGCAGGAGCCACATCCCAAATCATTACCGGCCCGACTTCAGGGCCTCGCTCCCCGCGTGAGTCCGTAGCGGGCGGACAGGGGTTAGCCGTGCGCCCACTCGCTACTCCCTTGGGGTTTCCGCGCTCTAGGGTATTCCACCGTTGCGTTGCGCGCAGCGTCCCGCGTGCTCCCCTCGCAGGCTTGGCTTACGACGCCAAGCGGCGCCGTGCCGGCCTCTCAGGGTCTCGATCCGCAACATGGTCGGCCCCCCGTCGGGAACCACAACCCTTATGCGCTTTTTGCACCTCTTCTCCGCTCCGTGAGCTTTGAACCGTGTCGTCCCGAGCTTACGCCGACGAACTCGGTGGCATCACTGCTCCGGTTGCTCGTCCGTGGAACGTCCACGGCCCTCCCTGAGGGCCCATGGAGAGAGTGTCGGTGCCAGGTTCCAGGTCGCTATCCGACCCTCGCAAACGATTATACGAACCCCCCTGAAGTCTGTCAACTTATTGCGAGATAAAGAGTTACAAGATTACAGGTGGGGTTGGACAAGTGCTTCCCAAACGGGTATTTGGCGATGCTCAGGTCAAGTTATTTACTACATCACAACGGTAAGCCAAAGGCGCCAAATCGGTTCCCTCGATCTGTACAAGAGGTTCACAGAATGTCCACAAATCGCGCCTCTTTCTCCACTACTTATCCACGCGTTATTCACAGCTAGAGCAGGTTCGCGGCGTATTCGGCGAGCTTTGATCGCTCACCTTTCCGGAGCTCGACATGAGCCGCCAACGGAACGTCCCGGAAGTGCTGCACCACGTGGTTGAAGCCGTTGGTCGACGAATCGATATACGGGGTGTCGATCTGCCACGGATCGCCGGTCAGCACGAGCTTGGTGTGATCGCCGACGCGGGTCAGGATCGTCTTCACTTCGAG
Organism: Gemmatimonadota bacterium; assembly: GCA_039588915.1. Taxonomy (GTDB): domain Bacteria; phylum Gemmatimonadota; class Gemmatimonadetes; order JACCXV01; family JAHWKZ01; genus CAMYLR01. Next base: position 3,717 of record JBDGYV010000018.1, on the reverse strand, counting down.
CGGAGTCAGGTTCTGAGCTTCGTCGACCAGCATGAACTGCTGCGGGATCGACCGTCCCCGGATGTGGGTCAGCGGTTCGACCGCGAGCAACCCGCTTCGGATGAGCTCGCTCACCGATCGATCGCCGTTGCGGCTGCGCCGGCCTTCCAGGAGCAACGCCAGATTGTCGAAGATCGGCTGCATCCAAGGGTTCAGCTTCTCGGCCACGTTTCCCGGCAGATAGCCGATGTCCTTGCCCATCGGAAACGTCGGACGTGAGACGAGCAGATGACGGTAGGAGCTGCCCGAAAGCGTTTGCTCGAGCCCGGCCGCCAGCGCCAGCAACGTCTTCCCGGTGCCCGCCTTGCCCATCAGCGTGACCAATACGATCGAGGGGTCGAGCAGCGCGTCCAGCGCGAAGTACTGCTCCTTGTTGCGCGGCCGAATGCCCTGCACTCCCTCGCTGTTCGCGGTCAGCGCCAACAGCCGGCCGCCGAACACGTCGATTCGAGCCAGCGCGGTGTTCGCCGGATCGGCCGGGTCCCGAAGGAGCGCATACTCGTTGGGGGAGAACTCGCCCTCAAGCAGCGGTAGCTCACCCGTCTGGCGAAAGAGGTCGAGCTGCTCGGCCGGGAGCTCCAACTCCGTCTGGCCCGAATACAGCTCGTCCAGCCGAACGCGGTCGGTCTCGTAGTCTTCGGCTGCCAGACCGAGCGCATCGGCCTTGATCCGAAGATTGACGTCTTTCGTCACCAAGATCAGCGGAACATCGGGATCCTCGTCGCGAAGATGGCGGGCGATCTTGAGGATCTCGTTGTCGACCGTGCCGTTGCCGTGAACGATCGGTTGCTGTGGGTTGTCGGGGTCGAAGACGACCTTCAACGATCCACCGGTTTCGAGCGCGACGCCCTCCGAAAGCCGGCCTTGGCGACGCAGACCGTCCAAGAATCGGCTGATCCAGCGCGCGTTCTCGCCGAGCCCCGTCAACTGTCGCTTGAAGCGATCGATCTCCTCGATGACGTAGATCGGCAACAGGACCGCGTTGTCCTCGAATGCGAGCAACGCCTTGGGGTCGTGAAGCAGGACGTTGGTATCGAGTAGGAAGCGCTTGCTCATGGGCTTAGCACGGTCCCTCTGCCGCTCGCGAACAGGGGCTCGGCATCGACAATCGTTTTAGCTCGTTTCCAAGATACCGGGCGAGCTCGCGCATCCCCGATACGCCGACTTCAGCCTCGGCACTCAAGTTATAGTTGGTGTTGGTGTTGATATCGTAGGTATAACGACGGCCCCGGTGATCGACGATGAACTCTATGCCGGCGACGTCGATCTGGCTGGCGCTCAGAAAACGGGCGTAACGGTCGACGATCGGATCCATGAACGCCGGATTGATCGTAAACCGGGGTTGCATGTCATCGTTGCATACGTCGGCCGGGCAGAGCTCGTACCCCATTGATGTGTCCACGCGAAGGGCATAGAGCAGCTTCCCGCCGATGAATTCAACGCGCGTGATGTACGGCTCCGGCGACTCGATGTACTCCTGGATCAAAGTGACTCCGTCGATCGGTACTTCGAACTCTTCGCCAAACAGGTAGCGCTCGAGTTCCTCGATACCGTGGAACAAGCGAACTCCCAAGCCGCGACCCGCACGATTGTGCTTGGTGATAAACGGGCCATCGAAGCGACGAGCCGCGTCGAGTGCTTGTTGCCTGCCGATGGCGGCGACCGTCCGAGGTACTCGAATTCCGTGCGCCTCCAAAGCTGTGTACTGTGCAACCTTGCTGATCTCGAGCTGCAGCGCCGCCAGGGGATTGACGACGCGCCGGCCGTGCGCCTCCAGCCACGCCAGCACGCCGGCTGCATACTCGGCCGCGTAACGGTGGCCTCGGGTGTGTGAGGACGCACTCATTCGATTATAGAACACGCCCTCGGGTGGGGTCTCGTCGAGATCCAACAGGCCGCGATCGAGAAACCAATCATGATACGGCAACCCAAGCGCCTCGAGTTCGGTCCGCAACGGAGCCGTCCATTCGTCATTTTCGTGAATGATGTAGATGGCTTGCATTTCGTTTCGCCTTCGCGCTACTTCAGGTTCACCCAAACCGATTTCGTTTCGGTGTATTGCTGAAGCGCATACTTTCCCAAATCGCGTCCGTACCCGCTTTGCTTGTAACCGCCAAACGGGTTGGCCGCGTCGTACAGATTGTAAGTATTGATCCACACCGTCCCCGCCTTTAGGCGGTGGGCTACGTAGTGCGCTTTCTTGATGTCGCTCGTCCAAACGGCGGCCGCCAATCCGTACGGTGACGCATTGGCTTGCTCGATCGCCTCCTCGACGTCGTCAAACGTGATCGTCGCGAGCACCGGCCCAAAGATCTCCTCGCGGGCGATCGTCATGTCGTTGGTCACGGCGTCGAACACCGTCGGCTGCACGAAGTAGCCGGGGTCGATGTCGGCCCGACCGCCGCCGGCGACAACCTTGGCGCCTTCTTCCTTGCCGCGCTCGATGTAGCCAAGCACGGTCTCCATCTGCTTCTCGGAGACGATCGCGCCGATCCGAGTCGACTTATCGAGCGGGTCGCCGACGGTGAGCTTGGCGGCACCGGCCGCCACGCCGTCGACAACCTGATCGTGCGCGCTGCGCTCGACGAAGAGTCGGCTGCCCGCAGCACACACCTCGCCCTTGCCGTAGAAGATCCCGCCGATTGCTCCTTTGACGGCTGCCGGGAGGTCTGCGTCGGCAAAAACGATGTTGGGGCTCTTTCCTCCCAGCTCGAGCGACACCCGCTTGACGGTATCGGCCGCTGTCTTGGCGATCCGCACGCCGATCGCCGTTGACCCCGTAAAGGCGATCTTGTCGATCTCGGGATGCTGAACGATCGCCTCGCCGGCGGTCGACCCACCGCCTGGCAAGACGTTCAGCACGCCGTCCGGCACGCCTACTTCGCGCGCGACGTCGGCCAGCAGGAGCGCGGTCAGCGGCGTCTCGCTGGCCGGTTTCAGGATCACCGTGCACCCCGCCGCCAACGCGGGAGCGACCTTCCAGGACGCCAAATTGAGCGGGAAGTTCCAGGGTACGATCGCGCCCACCACGCCGACCGGCTCGTGGCGGGTGTAGGCGAACTGGCCGGGCACCGAGACCGGAATCGTGGCACCCTCGATCTTGGTCGTCCAGCCGGCGTAGTACTCGAACGTTTCGATCGTCATGTTGACGTCGATCCCGCTCTCGAACAACGGCTTCCCGTTGTTGAGCGTCTCGACCAGCGCGATCTCTTTCTTGCGCTCCTCGAGCCGTCGCGCGATGGCCCACAAGAGGCGACCGCGATTGCGGGGCGTCATGTCGTGCCAGGGACCGGACTCGAAGGCCGCCCGCGCGGCGTTGGCGGCCCGATCGACATCGGCCCGGTCGGCCGCCGCCACCTCGGTGCACGGCTCGGCCAAGGCCGGGTTGACGACATCGAACGTCTCGGTGCTCTCGGCGTCCTGCCACTCACCGTCTATGAACAGCCGACCCGGGAGCAGGACGTCGGGTAGCGCGGGTGCGGTCGCGGTCGTCACCTAGCGCCCCGCGAACTCGGGCTTCCGCTTCTCGACAAACGCGTTCAACCCTTCCTTGGCGTCATCAGAGGCGAACAGCTTGGCTTGCAGCTCGCGCTCGATCGCCAACCCTTGCTCCATCGGGAGCTCGGCGCCCGACTGACAGGCGCGCTTGATGTGGCCGACCGCCATCGCTGCCTTCGC
>JBDGYV010000017.1:0-40174 GCA_039588915.1 Gemmatimonadota bacterium | reverse complement strand
CCGCTGGTCGGGGTCGTCCCCCATGACGGTGGCGCCATCGGTCACCGCCAACAGCCCGCCCACCGCCAGCACCATCAGCATCAGCTTCGTTCGCATCGTCCTATGCCTCCCATCGAGGTGTCGATTTCCTAGCCTGACTAATCTGTGCTACCGCCGGGGCGGCGGTTTATTCCGTCTAAAGCGCTGGACGCCGCCCCCGGGCGCTCGTAGGCTGATCCGCCGTGGATCGTCCGTTCGTCCTCGTCGTCGGCTCGATCAATGAAGATCTAGTCGTCAACGCCGACCGGTTGCCTCGCCCGGGGGAGACCGTCACGGGGGGTGTTTTCCGACGTTTCGGGGGCGGCAAAGGCGCCAACCAAGCGGTGGCAGCGGCCAGGATCGGTGCCGAGGTGGCGTTCATTGGAGCGGTTGGCGACGACGATTTGGGGGCGGACGCGATCGACCGGCTGTGCGACATCGGCCTCGACGTGACCGGCGTGGCTCGAGTGGAGGAGATGGCGACCGGTGTCGCGATCATCGTCGTCGACCAATGCGGGGAGAATCAGATCGCGGTCGCTTCAGGAGCAAACTCGGCGCTGGATCGGGAGCTCGTCGATCAGGCACTGAAGGGCCGCCCGCTAAACCCCGACGGAGCGATGTTGGTGAATCTCGAGGTCGGGGACGGGGCGGTCTTGGCGGCGGCCGAAACAGCTGCCGCCAACGGTCTTACGCTGGTCCTCAATCCGGCGCCCGCGCGTCAAATCCACGAGCGGCTGTTTGAGCTGGCCCCGATCCTAACGCCCAACGAGGGCGAAGCCGAGGCGCTGACCGATGCCGCCCAACCCGAAACGGCAGCCGATGCGCTATTTCACAAGACCGGCGCCGCGGTGATCGTAACGCTCGGCGAGGCCGGCGCTCTCGTCGTCGATCGTGATGGCGTTCGACGTTACTCGGCGATCGATGTCGACCCGGTCGACTCGACCGGCGCTGGCGATGTCTTCAACGGCGTGCTGGCGGCTCGACTGGCGACCGGTGACACGCTCGACGACGCGATCCGTTGGGCGATCGTCGGATCCGGGCTCGCGGTCACCGAAAGCGGAGCCAGGAAGTCGTTCGCTACGGCAGAGGCGGTAACGTCCCGGCTGGCCGAAGTGCGCGGACCCACCTGAAACCGCCGGAGGATCCGATGCGAGAGTTCATCGTCGACACCGACACCGCTTCCGACGACGCGGTCGCGCTGATCATGGCGCTCCGTTGGCCGGATATCGACGTGTTGGCGATCACCACCGTGTCCGGCAACGTCGAGGTAGCCAACGCCGCCCGAAACGCGCTGATCACAGCCGAATTGTGCGGGTCCGATGTACCAGTGTACGTCGGCAGCGACCGGCCGCTCCGGGCCGAGCCCCACCACGCCCATTTCTTCCATGGAAGCGACGGGCTGGGAAATCGTGGCTACGCCGATCCAGAACGGTCGCCCGAGGACACGCACGCGGTCGACGCACTGGTCGCCACGATCCGCGATCACCCAGGCGTGACACTCGTGACGTTGGGGCCGCTGACAAACATCGCCGCCGCACTTCGCCGTGAGCCCGATATCGCGACCCATGTCAGTTCGTGTGTCATCATGGGTGGCGCCGCTTGCACAGTCGGCAACATCACTCCGGCAGCCGAGTACAACTTGTGGGTCGATCCCGACGCCTCGAACATCGTGTTCTCGTCCGGATTGCCAATCGTGATGGTGGGCTGGGAATTGTGTCGCGGCGACGCGAACCTCGACGACGACGAAATGGACGCGGTGCGGGCGATCGGCACGGAGTTGGCGCGGTTCGCGATCGACTGCAACGTGGCCGCAATTAAGAGCAATCGAGAGTGGCTCGGCGATCCCGGGCTAGGCCTGCCTGATCCGGTGGCGATGGCGGTTGCCCTCGATCCCGAACGGATCGTGCGCCGAGCATCGAGACATCACGTCGAGATTGAGCACACCAGCGAGCTGACCCGAGGCATGTCGATCGTCGATCAGCTCGGCGTCCGCGACCTGGAGCCCAATGCGACGGTGGTGTGGGAAATCGACGTGCAGCGCTTCAAGAAGATGTTGCGCCAGTCGTTGTCCTAGGGACGCCGAGCCAAGAGCGAAGCCAGACTGTCGGCCAGCGCTTGCGCGCGCTCAAGGTCGGAGGGTTCGAGGTCGGCGCCAGCCCCCAGACTGTCGTTCCAAAAGTTTAGCGCCGCATTGGCCGCAAGCGTGTCACTTTCGCTGATCGCGAACCGCGCACGCATCTCGAACCGCGACAGCGGCTGGGCTTCCGGGTCGACCTCGATCTGCGCCTCAAGCTTGTCGGCGACGACCGCGGCATCCCCCTCGGCCGCCTTCGCATCCTCGCCAGCGGCCCGTTTCTGCTTGTAGTAGCCGTCCTCCGGGACCTCTTCTTCGTCCGGCAGCGGCGGAGCCGCAGCGTCGGGCTTCTCCTGCGCGGCTTGGTCTCCAAACACCTCGCGCTTTGGCTCTGCGGCATGCTCGACCTGGCCGGCGGCACCGATCTCCCGTTCGGCGCCGACCTGGTTCTCCCGTAGATCATCAACGCGGTCGGCTTCTTCAAACACCTCCTCTTCGACTCCGAACTGAACGTCGCTCGGGTCGGCGGCCCTTCCACCGACAACCGCAGCAGCTCCGTCTTTGAGCTCACGGGCGCGATCTTGGGGCACCGCCAGGCGAGCATCACGCTCGAGCTCCTCGTTCCGGGCGCCACGACGCATGTTGTCGAGTTGGCGCAACTCGCTTTCATCCGAGGACCGCTCGGGCGTTTCGGTTTCCGACTCGAGCCCCCCGACCTCACCCACCTCACTGGACCGCGTCTCGCCCATTGGCGGCTGGGTTTGGGGACCTTCGACGTCGGCCCGTTCCGATTCCTGCGTCGGCCGCAACGCTCGCGAAACATCCTCCGGCTCGCGCACGCCCTGCTGAACCACGATCACCGCCGCCAGCACGGCGACGACCGCGGCAGCGGTCTGTGGCACGTGCCGCGCTAACCAACCGCGCCGCGAAGCCGCACGCTTTGCCGAGGTCCGAGCTACGATCTCCTGCCTGACTCGGGCCCAATCGGGCTCGCTTCCAGCGGCTAACGCGCGTTCGGCGTCGTACCCTTTCTCAACCGTCGCGGCTAACGCGGCTAGGTCCGCCAGCGCGGCCATGCAGTCCCCGCACGTTTCCAGGTGCACTTCCACCTGACGACGCTGCTCGTCCGACAGCTCACCGGTTCGGTAATGATCGAGCAACGCCACGACGTGGCCGTTGCTGGAGGTCGACCCGGTCGTCATGCGCCCCACACCACTCCTTTCGATTCCAAACAGATCCGCATCTTCTCGCGCGCGCGTCCCAACCGCGACATGACGGTGCCTTCCGGGATGCCGAGCGCGACCGCGATCTCACGATAGGTAAATGCTTCCGCGTGACGCAGATCGAAGCACTCGCGTTGCTCGGACGGCAGCGCGTCTCGGCATTCCGACAGCGACAGCGCGAGTTCTTGATTTTCGACGCCGCGGTCGGCCGAGTCGTCGGCAGCAACGGTCGGCGCCCTCTCAGAATCTTGAAACGAAAGCAATCCCCACACCTTCCTCTTTCGCAAGACGTTCAGACAACGGTTTCGCGCGATCGAGTAGATCCACGTATGAAACCGATAGGCCGGATCGTAATCTCTCAATCGCTCATAGGCCTTGACGAACGCTTCCTGAACGACGTCTTCGGCTTCGTCGGCGTCTCCAAGAAGCCGCACGCAGCTCCAGTAGAGTCGTCGCTGGTAGCGTTCGACCAGGACCGAGTAGTGGCGACCCTCGCCGGCCACGATGCGTTCGATGAGCGCGGCTTCCTCGGCTCGCTCGTTGGACGTTATCTCCTGTTGCTTGGTACCCGCCGACTCAGCGTTCATTCCGCCGCTCTCAGCGAGAGCCGGCGCGGTTGGGTCCAGGCAGGTAGGCACCATCCGAATCGGTCAGCTCGCTCGCGACCGCCCGAACATCGTCATCGAGGTTCGATCGCACGGTCGCCACGTTACGCCGGACGTTACGCCAAGCTTCGTTGACGATCAGCCTGGCCCGCCGGACATGCGCCGCGCCACGCTCGCCGTCGTCAGCACGCCGCCCGCGATCGGCGCGCGATATCACTGCCGCCATGCGGTACAGATCGATCGCGGCCGCAGCGATCCGCTCCAGCACCAATTGGCGCTCGATGATCTTCTCGCCGTGACGCCTGAGCGCCCATTCGATGACACCGGCGAAGTCGGCCACGTACTCGGGCAGGGGCCCCGCGATCGCCTCAACCTCCGGATGAAGCTCTGGTAGATCCGGGTCGGCGAGCGTGCGACGCGCCCGCTCGCGAGCGTACTCCGACAACACGCCCAACTGATGGATCGGGTCTCGCAGCGCCTTGGCCACAGCCTTCAGATGAGCGCCGGGCTCTTCAAGCCCGGCCAAAGCCGTGTACAGGCGCAGAATCTCGTTTGTGCCTTCGAAGATCAGGTTGATGCGCGAGTCCCGCAGATCCCGCTCGTACGCAAACTCCTGCATGTAGCCCACGCCGCCGGCGATCTGAAGCGTTTCGTTCATCGCGTTCCAAGCCGCTTCCGAGCAGTACACCTTGCAAATCGCGGATTCGAGCGAGTAGTCGTCGTCACCGCTGTCGACCAGTCCGGTCGTGAGATATACCATCGACTCGCAGGCGTAAGCCTCGAGCGCCATGTGGACCAGCTTGCGCTGGGTCATCTCGAAACTGGCGATCGACCGGTCGAATTGTTGGCGCTCGGTCGCAGTTCGCATCGCGGTCCCGAGTGCGTTTTTGATACCGCCGACGCAACCGGCCGCCAATCCCAACCGTCCCGCGTTCAGGGTTCCCATGGCGACCTTGAACCCGTGACCGACATCGCCTAGAACGTGATTGGCGGGAACCACAGTGTTCTCGAAATGAACTTCGGTGGTCGACGACCCCCGAATGCCCAGTTTGTGCTCCTCCGGTCCGCTGGTTACCCCCCCCAACGATCGTGGAACGATGAACGCGGTGATGCGATCGACAAGCTCGCCCTCCCGTTCAACCTCGGTCTGGGCAAAAACCGTGAAGATCTCGGCGAAACCACCGTTGGTAATCCAGATCTTGGTGCCGTTGAGGATGTAGGCCTCGCGCTCAGCATCGTAGACGGCCCGCGTTTGGATCGATGCCGCGTCCGAGCCCGCGCCCGGCTCGGTCAGCGCGAATGCAGCGAACTGCTCGCCGCGCGCGAGCGGCGGCAAAAAGCGTTGCTTCTGCTCCTCGGTGCCATAAGCGAGTATGCCTTTGAGACCGATCGACTGGTGCGCGCCGAGCGTCGTCACGATCGACGCGTCGATCGTCGCCACCGTCTCGAACATCTTGGCGTACAGCGTCTCGGAACCCCCGAACCCGTCATAGACCTCGGGCACCACGATTCCGAAGATGCCGAGTTCGGCCAGCCCGGAGAGGACTTCGGCCGGGATCTTCGCCTCGGCATCGATCGCCCGGCTGTCGATGTGCTGTTCGGCGAACTGCTCGAGCGAGCGCCGCAAGATGTCAGCGGTCTCCGCCTCGTCAGGTGAGATCTCAGGATACGGGAACAACCCCTCGGACTCGATATGGCCAAGGAAGAAGGGTCTTACGATGCTCATTCCACGGTAACGGCGGATCCTTCCGCCGGTGACTCGGGTCGATCGGGAAGCCGCCGAGCGAGGAAGATGCCGCAGATCAGCAGCAGGAACCCGACGCTCAAGAGGACCGCGCTGTTGACGATCACCATATCGACAACCGGCTCGGTCCGCGCCGGGAGCGCCTGCGTCAACTCACTGGCTCGACGTAGCTGCTCATACCAGCCAATGATCGTCGTTCCGGGCACGACGATCCCGGCCACCGCCAGGACTCTCATTAGCGTCGCCGGCCAAACCGACGATCGACCGCGACCGAGGGCGTAGACGGCCATCATCGCGAGCGCGATGGCACCCATCATCGCTGGAGCGGTGGCGGCGAACAGCGGCTCCAAGAGATCGATCACAGTCCAAGACCGGGTTGGGAATCCTCACTGCTCGACCCCTCCGCTCGCGGCGCGCCGTAGAAGCCTCCTTCCCAGCGAGCACGCTCACGAAGCTCTGGGGCCGGCGCAAAACGCGAATCGATCGCCGCAGACCATTCGTCCAGTCGATCTACGATCGGCACCAAGCCTACGCCGTCCGCCCAACGCAACAGCCCTCCTCGAAACGGTGGCCATCCGATGCCCATTACCAGCGCCAGATCGCCGTCACCGGGGCTGGCGACGATCTGCTCGGTCAGCGCGCGGGCAGCCTCGTTGACCATTGGATAGATACACCGCTTCACCAAGTAGCCGGCTTCAAACACGGCGGCTTCGCCAATCCCCTCCGTTCCCATGTCCAGCTCGGTCCTCAGGCCGCCATCGGCTGACTTTCTCTGTTCGCCTTCGTATAGATAGAACCCACGCCCCGACTTCCTACCCATCCGGCCGGAATGCTCAAGCCGCTGGAGCAGCGAGTGCGGCCGCATGCGATCGGGAAACGCTGCCGCCATGACCTTGCCGACCTTGGCCGCCACATCGAGCCCGATTTCATCGAGCAGCGCCAACGGACCCATTGGCAGACCGAACTCCTCAAGCGCGTGATCGAGCGCCTCTATCGAAACACCCTCGGCGTAAAGATGAGCGGCCTCGTTTAAATACGGCATCAGGAGTCGGTTGACCCAGAAGCCCGGACCGTCGCGAACCACGACCGGTGTCTTCCCAAGATCACGAGCCAGCTCGTGCAACGTGGCCACCGTCGTCGGTGAAGTGTGCTCACCGCGAACGATCTCTACCAGCAGCATCTTCTCGACCGGGTTGAAAAAGTGAAGCCCGCCAAATCGGTCGGGCCGTTCGAGAACCGTAGCCAGTTCATCGACCAAGAGCGACGACGTGTTGGTGGCCAGCACGGTGTCAGCTCCGACCTTCGACTCGAGCTCGGCCAGCACGCGGTGCTTGATCGCTAGGTCCTCGACGATCGCTTCAATCACGACGTCGGACCGCTGAAAACCCCGGTAAGAGGTCGTTCCCGAGATACGGTTCATCAAGTGCCGGACCTCGCGTGCCGTGAATTTCCCTTTGCGCTCCAGACGGCGGGCGATCTTCGACGCGTGCGCGAAACCCGCGGCTACCCGATCGGCATCGATGTCCTTCAAGCGAACCTCGATCCCGTTGTAGGCCGCCACTTCGGCGATGCCGCCGCCCATGACGCCAGCACCCAGGACGCCCAGCCGCCGGACGTGGAGAGGCGATCCGTCTGCGGATGGCTTTCGCGCTGCCTCACGACGCTGAAACAGCCACATCAAGTTTCGCGCGGTAGGCGATGTGGCCAGCTCGCCAACCGCCTCGGCCTCGGCTTCGAGCCCCGCGTCCAAACCGCCGACATGGCCAGCTTCGATCGCGTCGATAGCCGCGAGCGGGGCGGGGTAGTGGCCCCCGGTCCGTTCGCGAACGCGGCGCCGACTCTGATTGAACACCAGCTTCCTCCCGACCGGGTTGCGCTCGAGGACGTAGCCCGCCAAGCCACGACCGGTCCCGCCCGGTACCCGCCGGCCGCCGAACGCTGCTCGCGCCACCTCCTCGGCGGCGTCGAGCAGTTTGGACACCGGGACCACTCGATCAACCAAACCAATCCGCTTGGCGCGGCTACCGGAAACCAAACGGCTGGTCAGGATCAGCTGCAGCGCCTGCTGAAGCCCTATCAGTCGCGGCGCGCTTTGCGTACCGCCCCAAGCCGGGATGATGCCGAGCTGGACCTCGGGAAACCCCAGTCGGGTTGCGCGATCGTCGGTTGCGATACGGAACGAGCACGCCAATGCAAACTCGAGCCCACCGCCGACACAGGCGCCATGGATCGCGGCAACCGTCGGTACAGAGACGTCAGCTACGCGCTGAAACACTTCCTGGCCGCGGCGTGCCAACGCGATCGCTGATTCACGCGAGTCGATGGCGGCCAGCATCTCGATATCGGCTCCGGCGATGAACGTGTCGGGCTTCGCGGAACGAAAGACGATGCCGGCGAGGTCGCCGCGCGCGGCAAGCTCGCTCAGCACCTGCTCGAGCTCATCGAGGGTGTCCCCCGACCACAGGTTGACCCGCTTTTCAGGAGTGTCAAAAATGACCTGGGCCAAACCGGCCGCGTCGACGAGGTAATCGAACGCTTTCGACATCAGGCCTCGAAGACGATCGCTCCGCCGAGCCCGCCGCCGACACACAAGGTCGCCAAGCCCCACTTCGCATCGCGCCGTTTCATCTCCAGCAACAGCGTGAGCGCGAGCCGCGAACCTGTGGCCGCTATCGGGTGGCCGAGTGCGATCGCTCCACCGTTGACGTTCAACCGCTCGTCTCGGATCTCGCCAATCGGTTGCGACTGGTTGAGTACGTCGGTGGCCCACTGCCGGGAGGGAAAGACCTCCATGTTGGCGAGCACAACGGCGGCGAACGCCTCGTTCAACTCGATCAGGTCGATCGCATCGAGTGTCACACCCGCGCGCTCGAGTGCGATCGGCGTGGCCACCGCGGGGCCAAGGCCCATCCGGCGGGGATCAAACCCGGCAAAGGCAAAAGAAGCGATCCGTCCCAGCGGATCGTAACCCAGTTCCGTGGCGCGAGTCTCTTCCATCAGCAACAAGGCCGCCGCCCCGTCGGTGATCATCGATGAGTTTCCGGCGGTCACCGTTCCGTCGCGACGATCGAATACGGCCTTGAGCTTCGCCAGCGCCCCGAGACTTTGCTCAGGACGGTATCCGATGTCTTCGGCGACCACGTCTCGGTAGCCCGGAGGGATGAAAACCGGCGTTACCTCGTCCGCGAAACGACCCGCGGCCCACGCTTCGGCGGCGCGCTGGTGTGACCGCAACGCGTACTCGTCCTGCGCCTCGCGGGTCAAATTGAACTCGCGAGCCAGAACCTCGGCCGTCTCACCCATGTTGAGCCCGCACACCGGGTCGGTGAGCCCTTCGGCCAATGCCACGACGGGCTTTAGGTGCGCCGGACGGAGCTGGGTGGCCGCGGTGAGCTTGCCGGCCACCGACCTCGCGCGCGCCAGATCGGCCATCACATCGGCAAATTCGTCCGGATAATGGAGCGGCACGTTCGACATCGATTCGACGCCACCGGCGATGACAACGTCCGACTGGCCCAGGACGATTTGGTTGTAAGCGTCGGTGAGCGACTGAAACCCGGAAGCACAATTACGCGCCACTGAGAACGCGGGAGCGCTCTGAGGCAATCCAGCTTCGAGGGCGGCGACGCGAGCGATGTTAGCTGCGTCGGCGGGCGGCGCGGCGTTACCGAGAATGATCTCGTCGACCGCGGTCCCGTCGAGACCAGTCCGCTCGACGAGCTCCCGAATTGCGGTTCGTGCCAACTCCACCGCCGCGACGTCGGCCAATCCGGTCCCGGCTTTGGCAAACGGCGTCCGCACCCCGTCGACGATGACCACGCGCCGATCGTGATCCCATTTGCCGAGTCGAGGCATGGCGCCTCCTTGAATTGGCCTGCGCGAACTATCGGGCCGACTAGTACACCGGCTCGAGGCTCGCGTTTTCGCCTGTCAGTCGGACGGCCTGCTCTCCGCCGCCGGCCTCCACGCGCACGTTCCAGCGATAGCGTTGGCTGATTGAACCGGGAACTGGCGCGTCGCCCAGAATCCACCACGAGCCATTAGGGACCGTGACCGTGGCCCGGCCATCGGGATCCGTCTCCACTGACTGCAGCGGTAATTCACCGACCCGCTGGCTCTCGGCTGCGGCGAAAGCTTCTTCCGGCCAGGCACGTTCCTCCCACGCTCGCCGCTTCTCTCGATACTCGTCCCGAACACCGGTATAACCATCAGTGATGTCCTGACACGACTGAAAACGCTGCTTCTCGCGAGCGACGAGCGCCTGGTAAGCTTCGAACGCCTGGCGATACTCATCCGAAGTACGATCCGAGATCGAACTCGCGCGGGCCTGTACTGACTCAATCGAATCACTCGTTGCGCGATACGCTGAACACGCATCTTGATACTGTTGCGAAAGCCGGCGGATCGCGTCGGCCGCCGGCGGATCGCCCGGCTGGGACTGGCTCTGCAGCTCAGCATACAGCTCGTCGATGTCGTAAGGAAGGATATCAAGCGACACGTTCGACAGCGCCACCGTCTCCCCTTCTGCGTTCTGACCGCTGGCGTCCATTGTGAATTGGGTCTCTGTGCTACACGCGGCGAGGGCACCGAGAAACAGTGCAAGCGCAAGCGAGCTTCGGGCAAATGCCACCTATCGACCTCCTGGGCTGATGTTCACTGACAAGTTACCGGCCGCTCGGCGACACGAGCAACGTTGACGCTAGAGTTCGAACTCCGGCGTGCCCGTTCGCACGACCCATGCGCACGTGGGCGGGCCGGTTAGCCATCGCTCGACGACGACACGCACTTGCTCGGCGGTCACCGACTGGACCTCTGCCATCCACTTGTCACCAAAGTCGTGTCCCAGGCCGTACACCTCGTAGGCGGCGAGCCGCGAAGCTTGCGCCATGTTCGTCTCGACCCCAAGGAGGAATCGCCCCCGCAGGTAGTTCTTCGCCGCGGAGAGCTCGTCGGCCCCAATCAGCTCGGTCACGATACGGCTGAATTCGGCCGCCAATCCGCGGGCCGCTTCTTCGACGCGATCCGGATCGGTGACGATGTACCCGGCGAGGAACGACCCGTCGAGCCGATCGCTATAGAGCGTCGACACCTGATACGCCAGCGAGCGTTTCTCGCGCAGCTCGATAAACAGGCGTGAAGACATCGACCCGCCCAGTACAGCATCGATGAGCCGCGCGATTGGATAGTCGGGGTGTGTGTAGTCCGGAGCTGGGAAGCCGTACACGAGATAAGCCGCATCCCGATCGAGTGCGATGCGCTGAGTTCCGCCACCGGTTTCGGCTGCCGGTGGGCGAGCGCGGGGAGGACCGGTCGGGAGAGACCCGAGCGTCGACTCAAACATCGCCAACAGACGATCTACGTCGAAGCGACCGACGGCGGTAACGACAGGCGGCGTCGGGCGGTAAAACCGATGCGCGGCCGCAAGCACTTGGTCGCGGTCGACCTCGCGAACAGTTTCGCGATAACCGATCGCCGGTTTGTGATAAGGGTGGTCGCCGTAAAACACCTCGCGAAAGAGATCCAGCGCGCGGGTCATGAGCTCGTCCTCGCGGGCTTCCAGTGCGCCCAATGTCTGCTCGACTTCGGATGCGACCTCGTCTTCGGCGAACGCTGGCTCGGTCAGAGCCTCTAGGAACAGCTCGGCAGCGGGTTCCCACGTCGCGGCGGTGGCCTTCAGCGTGACCGAGCCGACGTCAGTACCGGCGCTGGCATCCAGCTCGGCGCCCAGTTCGGCCAACCGGTCTTGGAACGCGTTAGCCGATCGCCGTTCGGTACCTCTTGGAAGCACACTCTGAACCAGCTGGGAGATACCGGCCTCGTCGTCGGCCTCGTACAGCGTGCCCATTGGGAGCGCCGCGTAAACGGCGACGATGTCGTTACCGTCCAGCGGCCGGGCGAGAATCGTGGTGCCGCCAGACAGTTCGTGTTTTCGGTGATCAAGCACCATCGGGCCCCACCCACGCTCGCACCGCTTTAGTCGGGTCGCCACGTTCGGCGAGCGCCCGAGTAGCGTCTTCCACGGTTACGGCGGCGATGCCCTCGAGCAGACGACGGAAAGCTCCCGCGTCACCGAAAAGCACCTCGTGCTCGCCAAGCGTGCCGGTCACCGCTGCATTCGTCTCGTTTGCGTAGGCAAAATCGGCAACCAACATCGCTTTCGCGCGGTGCAACTCTTCCTCATCGAAACCGGTTTCGATCGCCGTCGATACGACCGCGCTGATCTCGGCCTCGACCAGCGCTCGTTTGTCGGGCGCGCACACCGCGTCGATCCCAAGGACACCGGTCGCGCCAAGCGCATACATCCAGGCACTCACCGAAGTCACCAGTCGCAGATCATCGATCAAGCGTCGATAAAGGCGGGACGTCATGCCGTAGCCGAGCATCGTGCTCGCCACCTCGAGCGCGCAGAACTCGTCGAGATCTGCCCGCCCACCGGTTCTGAATCCCCAAGCCAGGTATCCCTGGTTGATCTCCATCGTGTCCCGGACGGGATCTGTTGCGGGCGGGGGTGGCTCCGGGGGTGCCGTGCCAGCCGCACCGCGTCGTAGCGGTTCCAACCTCTCAGCCACTCGCTCGACAACGGTTGCCGGATCGATGTCGCCGGCGATTGCCACTACCAATCGTTCGGCCGCGTAGTGGTCCGACCAGTAGTGACGCATCACGTCTGTACTGATACGATCCAGCGATTCGGGAGTCCCCAACACTTCCCGACCGTAGGGACTATCGCCAAAGACCGCTCGGCTAAGACGAGTGAACAACCGTCCGTGAGGCGAGTCATTGCGACGCCGGATCTCTTCCTTCACGACTCGTCGCTCGCGCTCCAGCTCCGGCGGGGGAAGTGTCGGCCGTAGCAGGTGCTCGGTCAGCAGATCCAATGAGGTTTCGAAGTACTCGCTCGGCGAGACAATGAAGTAGTGGGTGAACTCGAGCGACGTCGCGGCGTTGTTGTAGCCGCCCATCTCTTTCACCAGTCGATCCATTGCGCCCAGCGGGTACCGCTCGGTTCCTTTGAAGAACATGTGCTCGAGAAAGTGGGAAATACCGACGTGCTCGTCGGTCTCGTCAACCGCGCCGACACCGAGCCACAAATCGACCGCCACGATCGGCTGCGTACGGTTGGCACGAACCAGGACACGGGCACCGTTGTCGAGTTGGGCGCGGTCAAACGGCGCCGGGTTCGGATCGCCAACCCGCCCGACGGTCGTGAGCTGCGGTGGGGTCACTAAACGTTTATTCACAAACCCAGAGGCCGCTCAGTGTGGCAGATGTCAAGGCGCGCGAGGAGAGAAGGTCGAGGCGTACCTCAGGTACGCCGCAGGACGTCGCGACGAACGCAACACAGAGATCGGCCACGCTGTGTGGCCTCAGTCGGCGATGGCGTCTGGGAAGATGTAGTTGAGCGGATCAACCGGATCCCCGTCTTCGTGCACCTCGTAGTGCACGTGGGGTGCGACGGCGTAGCCGGTCGAGCCAACCAACGCGATCGTATCGCCGCGCTTCACCTTCTGGCCCGGCTTGACGAGGATCTTCGAGGCGTGGGAGTACTTGGTAAGAACGCCATGCCCGTGCTCGATCTCGACCTGATTTCCGTGTCCGTTTTGCCAACCGGTGCGAACCACGCGCCCAGCCGCAGTGGCCAAGATCGGGTTGCCCCGATTGGCCGAGATGTCGATCCCAAAGTGGGGTCGGACATCGTGAAAGATCGGGTGCCTGCGACGCATCGAGTAAGTGCTCGACAAGAAGCCGGAAGCCGGCCAGATCGACGGCGTAGCCTCAAACCGCGCTCGGTTCGAGGTGATTGACTTCTTGACGTCCTCGAAGCTGCTGGCGACCAGCTCGCTGCGTCGCAACAACACATCGAGCGAGGTCGTCATCGATGCGACCCGGTTATGGAGCTGCGTATAGCCCAACCCGGTGCCATCGAACGGCGTATGCCCGGGACCACCGACACCCACCGCTTGAACCTCGAGCGGGACCGGTGGCAAATCGGCCGCTAACCGCAGTTCTTCTTCGCGTTCCAAAAGCGTATCGAGGGTCTGACCAAGCGTCGCGATTTCGCCCTCGGCACCCTCCAATTCGGTGCGAAGACGGTCGTTCTCGGCTACGACGTTGGCAGTGCCGGGCAGCTCGCCGCCAAGGAACGCCGCCAGTCCCAATCCCAACACAATCGCGAGCACTCCGACGACCACCATACCCGAGCCGATCGCGGTTCGTACTGATAGCGGAAAGGAGCGTACCTTGCTGTTTTCATTCGGTATGTACATAAGCGTCCCAAAACGGTCGAACACCGATCAATCCCCCCGAGAGATTGGCAAAAAAATGGGCGGCGATGCCGCCAGAAGATTCTAGTACTGTGGAGTGGCGCGTCTCGTGAAAACGATCGTAAGACGCTAGCTCCCGGGCATCTGGGTGTCAACTCGATCGACAAAGGCTGCAATCGCCGTTCCGCGACCACAGCGGCCCCGCCTCAGAAAATCTCGATGTTGATGAACCCCAACGGGTTGTCGCGGAACGCCCGAGCCAGATCCGCCACTCGCGCTTGGAGTACCCGCAGCTGCCGCTGGAGTTCCTCGTCATGGGCCAGCCGGCCCAGCGTGCCGTGAGCGCTGTCCAGATGAAAGCGCACAGCCTCGGCTTGTGTTCCCGCATCGGCCAGCGCTGCCTCGAGCTCGGTCGGGCTGCCCCACCGTTGATACCCACTATCGGGCGCCTTTCGCAACGAGTCGAGGGCCTCGATTTCCCGTTTGAGAGACGCGATCTGCGTGCGCAATGTCGGATCGCGGCGGTACCGACCGACGATCCCAGGTCCACTGTCGATCACCGCCAGCAGCCGCTCGGCGTCATCTGCCGCACGGCTCACGATCGAGTAAAGCTCTGCGTCGGCATCCAGCAGCTTGCCGGCCGTGCCGCCCCCGGCGGCTATTTCGGCCCCGACTTCGCGTCCGACCGCGGCCAGCACCTGCGCCTCGTTGAGCGCTCGCGCGAGCTTGGCCAAAATCAAGTCCCAGTCCGCGCTTGGCATAGCCGCGATCGTCGACCCGGCCACGAGCGGGGCTTCGCGCACGTCGCCGGCGGTGATCCGGACATAGCGTTCGCCACCGAGCCCCAGGCTGGTCAGTTGCGCCCGCGAGCTTGACGTTATGTGGCGTTCAAAGCCTTCCTCGACCTGAATCTCGATCCGGATGTCAGCCGCCAACCTGAACTCGGCCGGCGGCAGAATGATTTCCCCGGCCACCGGCGGTTGCGGCGGGCGCGGCGGCACGATTTCGACATCGCGCACCTCACCTGCGGGCATGCCACCCACCCGCACGAACGATCCGACTCGGATTCCGGCTGCGTCGTCGAGCTCGAGGTAGTACGGCAACGTGTCTGGTAGGAACGGGCCACGTTGCGATCCGAGTAGTAGCACCGTCACGACGACCATGGTCACAACTGACGTCACCACGATCCCCAACCGATACTCTCCCCAACCACGATCGCGCGTCGGGTCGGGCACCGCTACGTCCTGGCGAGCTCGAGCCGCTGGTAAACCGGTGGCACAATCCGCACCGAGCCGCCGTCCAAGACCCCCCAACGCAGTTGATCCGCACGCGGGGTCCCAGCCTGATCGAGCGATTCCAAGATCGATCCCGCGAGGTCGGGTGCGACCGGCCACACCAGAGCGGCCGAGAGCCTCACCGCCTCGGCCGCGTGCGCCAGCGTCGCCGCCACCTCCGGCAAAGACTCCGGGTCACGAGCCCGCTTCCAGGGCGCGTGCCGCTCGAGGTACTCGTTGGTCGTCGACACCAAGCCGATGATCCGCTCCAACGCCACGTTGATCCGCCACTCGCCCCAAGCTTGGGACACCGAGCCTTCGGCCCCGTCCGCCAGCAACCGTTCGGCCGGTTCTCTCAACATCGCTTCGCCGGCTCGTCCGGCGGTCTCGTCGCGAGGAGGCAGCCGGCCCTCGAGGTATCGCTCGACCATCTTCGTAACTCGCGAGTGGAGGTTTCCTAAGTCGTTCGCCAGGTCGGCGTTGAGTCGCTTGGCCATGGACTCGTATGAGAACGTGCTGTCCTGTCCGAGGGTCATTTCCCGAAGCAAGAAATATCGCAGCCCGTCGACGCCGACAACCCCCGTCAGTTCGCCCGGATCGACCACGTTGCCAACCGACTTGGCGATCTTGCGGCCCTCCCACAGCCACCACCCGTGGCCGAGGATCTGTTTTGGCAGAGCCCATCCGAGAGCCATAAGGAGCGTCGTCCAGTAGACGCTGTGAGTGGTCAGGATGTCTTTGCCGATCAGATGGACATCCGCCGGGTGTTCGTTCCAAGCGGCGATCGCACGCTCCGCGCTGGCCTGTGGATCAGCGATAGGGTCGACAGTGCCGGTGACGTAATTGAGCAGCGCATCGACCCACACATACGTCACGTATTCGTCATCCCACGGGAACGGGATACCCCACGCCAACCGCGCTTTCGGACGCGAGATGCACAAGTCGCCTAGGGGCTCGCGAAGAAAGCCCAGGATCTCGTTGGCCCGAGATTCGGGATATATGAAGCCGGGGTTGTCGCGAATATGCGCGATCAGCCGATCTTGAAAGGCACTCATCCGGAAGAACCAGTTCGATTCTTCGATCTCCTCGACCGGCTTGTCACACTCCGGGCAAAGGCCTTCGTTTAGGTCCTTCTCGGTCCAGTACCGCTCGTCAGAGACGCAGTACCAACCGCGATAGGCAGCCTGGTAGAGCAGGGGCTCACCGGTTGGCGTCGTGCCCTCGTAAAGCTCGGTGAGCGCCTTCTGAACGACCGCGATGTGATCGGCGTCGGTGGTGCGGATAAACCGATCGTACCGGATCTCGAGTTCGTCCCAAGTCGCCTGCCATGCCGCCGCCAGCTCATCGACATGTTGCTGCGGTGTAGCGCCCCGCTCCTCGGCGGCGCGAACGATCTTCTCGCCATGCTCGTCGGTGCCGGTCAGAAACCTGACGTCATCGCCGGTCATCCGATGACGCCGCGCCAGCACATCGGCCAGCATCGTCGTGTACGCGTGCCCGATGTGAGGTCGATCGTTGATGTAGTAGATCGGCGTGGTGAGGTAGTAGCGCTCGGCCATGGGGGCCGAAATCTACGGGGCCAGTGCGCGCAGCGCTTCCCAGTACAGCAGGGTCGGCGTCAGGTTGCTCCAGACGTGCTCGCGAACCTCGATCAGTTGGCGAGCCGCCATGGAGAGCGTCTCGGCACCGAGCTCGGAAGCTCCCTGGTAGCGCGGCAACAGGTCGGGGTGGTGCAGGCTCGCACCCGCGTCGCCGTTGGCGACGCAAACAGCCAACGTGTCTTCGGCCATCCCGAGCAAGAAGTCGAACACGAGCTCGTGTTGCTCCCGGACCCGCGGCAGATGGGTCGCAAGCAGGAACACGTACGGGTTGCCGCCCTCGATCCCGGCCTCAAACAGCCGAACCGCAAACTCGCGCAGTCCCAAAATCCCGGGGTCGGCTAGCGCTAACGCGCGCCCTGGCCGACCACTGGCGAGCGCGATCAGCGAAGCTCGGTCCTGAGCCTGAACTTCGAGCCGGGTTTCGACAAATGTCTTGAGCGCCTCGTCATCGACGGTCGGGATCGCCAGCGACTGGACACGGGAATGGATCGTTGCCGGGAGCGCCTCGGGCCGCGTAGCGGTAAGCACAAACCTCGTCCGTGGCGGGACCTCCTCCAGCAGCTTCATCAGCATCCCGGTCGGCTCGTCGCCCGGTGGGTGCTGATCGACATCGCCCAGCAGGAACAGTTGCTCGGACGCCTCAAACGGCGGCCGCCCGGCCTGCTGCGCGATGGAGCGAAAGTCCTCCATCCGAAACGACGCCGGGTGGTCGTAGGTCGTTGGAGCGATCGGCTCACCGGCGCGCCGGGCGAGGTCCTCGGCCCGCGCATTGGCCTTGTAGTAGGTCTCCGCCGGCCGCGGGAAATACCAGTGAAAATCGGGGTGATTGTTGCCCGCTAACCGACGGCACGTGGCGCAGGAACCACACGGCTCACCGGCGCACTTGGCGCCACCGTCAGTGCACAACAAGCGCTGAGCCAGCCATCGGGCCAGGGTTTGTTTTCCGACCCCGCCGGGGCCGTACAACAGCAACGCGGCCCCGAGTCGCTCACGACCGATGGCGCCGTTGAGCGCCGTCTTGAGCGTGGTGTGCCCGAGCACTCGAATGCGCACGTTTGTAGTCACCGCTTTTGCAGCCAGGCAACTGGGTCGATCGCCCTTCCACCCTCACGAATCTCGAAATGAAGTTGAGCCCCCACCAGACTCCCCGTTTCGCCCACCGTTCCAATCACTTGCCGTTGGCCGACTTGCTGACCGACGGTCACATCTGCACGATCAAGGTGTGCGTACAGCGAATAGTATCCGCCGTCATGATCGACGATCACCATGAGACCATAACCACCGTTCCAATCGACGTAGGCGACCTCGCCGACGCCGACCGTTCTGACTGGCGTACCCCGCGGCGCACGAATGTCGATGCCGTTGTTGACGACCTGGGTCTTGTAGACCGGATGCACGGCTCGACCGAAGCGCGCGATGATCTCGCCCTCCACCGGCCAGGCCAGCGCGCCCACATCGGCAGTGAGCGTCGACGCTGCCGGATCCGGCGCTCGCCTGCCCGCGGCCGTTGCCAGTCGACGGGCCTCGGCTTCACGCTCGGTCCGACGGCGCTCAAGCACCACCAGGAGCTGTTGAATCCGGCGCGTCTCGTCTTCCAGCGCCTGGGCGGCGCGGAGCTGCTCCGACCGACGCCCTTTGACCGCGGCCAGCATGCGCTGCCGATCTCCCTCGGTCGCTGAAAGCTCTTCCGCATGGCGCATGCGTGCCGCTCGCGCGTGGTCGAGCTCTTCCCGTGCCCGCCCTAGCGCCACCAGGTTCTCCTTTATCCGCGTCTCCAAGCGCGAGATCCGGTCCAGCAGTCGTCCGTCCTGTTCCGCAATCAGCCGCAAGTACTTGTAGCGACTGAGCGCATCCGCGAACGAGTCGGATCGGAACAAGATTTCGATTACGCCAAAGCGACCCAACTTGTAGATCGCGCGCAGTCGGCGGGCCAACACTTGCCGCTTTAGCGCCAGTTCATCGTCGGCCCGAGCCAGCGACCTTGACACCTCTTCGATCTGCTGGCCGCGACTCTCGATCTCCGCGCCGAGGGTCGAGACCAACTGCTCGGTGACACCCAGTTCCCGTTCGACCTGTCGCAGTTCTTGGATCACGCTCTGTTCGCGTTCGCCGAGTCGCGCCGCTTCGGCGCGCTTGTCCTTGATCTCCTGTTGGATCTCCTCGAGCCGCTGTCGCTGCGTCTCTAGTTCCGCGTCTTCCTGGGCTGGCCCCGCGCTCGGCAACAACAACAATGCGCCGCTGAACAGGCCGACGAGCATAACCCGAAGCTCGAGCGTCCCGTGCAGCGAGAGACATGTCACGTCGTACCGCCGTAGAGGTGCCGGCGAAGAGAGAGGATAGACCCGACCGCCCCCAACACCCCGCCCAACGCGACGCCGGTCACGATCTGGGCCGGCGTATAAAAACCGAGCGCTAGCACGCGCTGCTCAAGCGCACTGAAGGTCGCGGTCAAGAGCGCCAGCGCGAGTATGGCGCCGATCACTCCTTTGACAAACCCCTCCAGAATGAACGGCTGTGCGATGAACCCCGGTGTTGCGCCGACCATCTTCATGATCGCGAACTCGTCTTCGCGTGCGATCAGCACCAGGTTGATCGTCGCCCCGATCGCGACGAACGCAACCGCGGCGAAGATCCCGCCCACCACCAAACCCAGGAACAATGACATGTCTTGGAGAAAGTTGAGCTTGGAGACCCACTCTTCCCCGTATTTCACCTCCTCCACGAACGGGAACCGTTCGACCCGCGCGGCGACCTCGTTGACTTGGGCGCTACGCCGGAAATCCGGTTTGAGCTCGATCTCGATCGAAGCCGGTAGCGGATTCACTTCGAGGTCCTCGTACAGCTCCCGATATTCGCTCAGGTCCCCACGCGCGCGGGCCAACGCATCGTCCTTGGAGACGTAGGCGATCGAGTCGACTTCGGGGTAGGTCGCAAGCTCGCTCATCAGCGTCGCGCTCTCGGCGGGATCGGTGCCATCCTCGAGGAAAACGATGACCTCGACCCGCTGCGCCACATCGTCGAGCACACGTTCGATGTTTAGCCAAACCAGGCCGAAGACAGCCAGCGTGTAAAGGGCGAAAGCGATCGTTACGATCGAGAGCGCGGATAGGAGTGGAGCGCGACGAAAGGCAAAGAAAGCCTCCCGCGGCGTGTACCTCATGGCCGCCCCGAGTGAGTTGGCCGGCTAGGAATCATCGGCTCCGGTGTCGCTCACGAGAGCGCCACAATCGAGCTCGATCACGCGCGCCCCAACGTGGTCGTCCAGGAGTGTACGATTGTGCGTGACAAACAAGACCGCCATGCCCCGCAGATTAATGTCCTTGCAGACGCGCAGAATGTCCTTCGACACGCGCTCATCCAAGTTGCCGGTGGGCTCATCGGCCAGCAAAACGAACGGTTCGTTGACCAGCGCACGGGCGATCGCGACTCGCTGTTGCTCACCGCCGGACAGCTCGGCCGGCAAGTGGTCGGCCTTGCTCGCCAACCCTACCGCCGCCAGCGTCCGCGGAACAGCCAACCCGATCTGCTCGCGAGGAGTTCCGATGACTTCCATGCTGAACGCCACGTTTTCCCGCGCGGTTCGGTTCTTCAACAGCCGAAAATCCTGAAACACGACCCCCAACCGACGACGCAGATAGGGGATCTCGCGACGTTTGATGCGATCCGACGAGAAGCCCGAAACTCGAACTGTTCCAGCGCTCGGACGCTCTTCCATCGTGACCAGCTTGACAAGCGTCGTCTTGCCGGCCCCTGAGGGTCCGGTAACAAAGACGAACTCGCCGCGGCGCAGGTGAAACGACACGTCGCGCAGGGCGTAACCGGTCTTTGGGTATTCCTTAGAGACGTTCTTGAAGAGAATCATCGCTGGGCGACGACGTTCAGAGGTCGGACAGGGCCCTCTCCGGTCGGACCCGAATGTCCACGAACACTTGCTCGCGAAGACGCTGGACAAACGCCTCCTCGGCCTGCTCCTGTTCGAGCTGTTGACGAATGCGGGGCGCGATCTCCTCGAACGTGATCTCTTCGCCACCGGCCTGCCCATGACCAACGAGCACGCTAAATCCGCTGGCGGTCTCGATCACCGTCGCATCCCCATCTTCGAGATCTTGCAGCGCGCGTTGGTAGATTGCCGGCAGCTGAGAGGCGGGGAGATCGATGATCGTGCCAGCGATCGAGTCGCCCGGCATATGGATCGCCTGCAGGCTGTCGATGTCCGCGCCGGCTCGCACCAGATCACGCATCGCCTCGGCTTCCAGTTGTGCCCGAGCGCGATCCTCGGCGGTGCGCTCAAACGAGAGCAAGATGTGACGCGCACGCCGCTCCTCGGGCCGCTGATCCAATACTTGTATGATGTGAAATCCAAACGGGCTCTCAATCGGCCCTATGAGCTCTCCGCCGACGGCATCAAACGCCGCTTCTTCGAACGACGCCACCATTCGTCCGCGACCAAACCATCCCAAATCGCCGCCGTCTTCCCGCGTGCTGGTGTCGCCCGAGTACTGGCGAGCAGCGCTCGCGAAGTCGAGACCCCCGTTCAGTTCCTCGAGAACGCCCTCGGCGGCGCTTCGGGCCGCGTCGCGTGCGCTCTCGGCTGGCTTTAGCGTGACCGTGATCTCCTCAAACCGGAGCGTCACTGCCTGACGGCCAAAACCGGCACGGTTTTCGTCCCAATAGGCTTGCACTTCCGCATCCGAGATCGTCGGCGCCTTGATCTCATCGCGTCGCACCTCAAGCAGCGCCTCGCCCAACATCTCACGGCGTTTCCGGTCCTGGATATCGGCGCGATACGCTGCCAGGCTTCCCCACTGGCTGCTCTCGAGCTCGCGCCGAAAATCGGCTTCGCTGGGGAATCGTTGGCTTATCTGCTCGATCTCACGATCGACCTGCTCCAGCACCAATTCTTCATCGATCACGATCGTAGTATCGCGGCGCGCGACCGAGACGATGACGAGGTTTCGGACGATCTGGTCAAACGCCCCAGTAGCAATGGCATCGAACTGTGGTGTTCCTCTATCAACTCCGAGTTGCTCGGCCAAGATGAGCGTTTGCTCAACCCACTCCGATTCGAGCAACAGGTCGTCGCCCACGACCGCCATAATCCGATCTCCCAGCCTGGCCTCGAGCGGGGCTGGGGTCGGCGCGGCTTCTTCCGTCAACGGGATGTCGGTGGCGTCGACCTCATCTTGGGCGTTGACCTCGGCCGTCCAAGCAACGGCCGCAACCGCCAGGCATAGAGTCGCCTGTCGAATCATCGTCAGCTACTAGCTCCAGCGTCGTCTTCAACCAAACGTTCCTTGAGCGTCGTCAACACGCGGTCGTAAAGCGCCTCGTTGGCTTGCACGGACACTCGCTCAGCTTGGGAATCCGCGACAGCGGTCATCAGCTCGCGCTGGTATTCCGGATCTCCGAACTGATCTCTGCGCTGACCGATGAGCACGCCTCTGACTTGCTCGCGAACGTCCTCAAACGTCTGCCCGCGATAGAACTCTCGATGCTCGTCGAAGTACTCTCGCACGTCGGCGTCGGCGACCTGACTTTGCTGTTCCAAGAGCTGGCCGAGGTACGCCTGGGCCCATAGCAAGTCGGTGCGCTCATCGAGCTGGGCCTGACGGGTCGAGTCGAGAACCGTCCCCTCCGAGGTGGCACGCGCCAATACCAACCGCCGCTGAACGATCGAAGACAGCGCCTGGATCATCGTCGTCTGGTCGAGCGTCGCGATCGATCGACGGTTCGCTTCGGGTAACATCTCGTACAACTTCCAGATGTCAGCGAGCTTGATCTCACCACCACTAAACGAAGCCAGCTGCAGATC
This sequence comes from Gemmatimonadota bacterium, assembly GCA_039588915.1. Taxonomy (GTDB): domain Bacteria; phylum Gemmatimonadota; class Gemmatimonadetes; order JACCXV01; family JAHWKZ01; genus CAMYLR01. The sequence goes on along the minus strand of JBDGYV010000017.1, from coordinate 17,562 downwards.
GCGATCCTCCGATTCGATCCCGCCGGGTGGGGGGTCATTGATTAGCGCTATAAGCCGATCGATGTTGCTTTCGTAAAACTCGATCGTGCTGGTTTCCATTAGACCTGTGAGGAACACTTGCTCCGCCTCCTGCCGCTCCGGCCGGGAAAGCTGTTCTTCGATCTCCTCACGCAGCTCTTCAAACGTCTGTTTGCGTCGATCCTCGACCTTTATCACGTGGTAGCCGAACTGCGTTTCCACGATATCGGAGGCGATCTCACCTGTCGGCGTTCCAAACGCTGCCTCTTCAAACGGACCGACCATCTGTCCGCGTGAGAAGTAGCCCAGCGACCCACCGCGCTGCGCGCTGCCCGGGTCGTCCGAGTTCTCTTCCGCCAGCGACGCGAAGTCGGCTCCGGCCTTGACCTCCTCCAACAACGATTCGGCCTTGGCCTTGGCTGCCTGTCGAACGGAATCGGGGTCGCTCGCCTGAGCGCGAATCAGGATATGTCGGGCGTTCACTTCTTCGCCAACGTTCTCCTCGTACCAGGCCCGCAACTCCTCTTCGTCGACCGTGACGCTCTTGTGGATCACGTCTTCACGGAACTGGTTCCACACCAGCGTTTCGCGCATCTCCGTCAACCGCAGGCTGTCAGCCGCGGTCAACGCGTAGCGGTCACGAGCGCGTTGAGTTACGAGATACATCTTCACCAGCTCGTCGACGGCGCGCTCCACCGCTTTGCGGTTGGCACCGTAGCCAGCCTCCTGCATGTACTCGACTACGTTGTCGACGGTGAAGGTCTTGTCGTCAACGGTTGCTACTGCGCCGTCGTCGCCGGACCCGCAGGCCACGGTCAGCGCGAGCGCCACGATCGACCCCTTCAGGGTCGCGAGCGATTGCCTGACAATCACTGAACACCTCGCGTATGAGTATCGGGTAAGGCCGCTATTTGGATGGGGCGGTCAACAAGTCACGATAGAGTCAGGCACCCAAGCTCGCAAGCCGGCCTCGAGTACTTCCATTAGCGTTGGGTAGTCCGGCGCGGCGAGCACGAGATGTAGGGGGTCGACCCGCTGGACTGTCAGCTCGACCAACTCACCAGCGGCTGCCTGAATCGCCTTTAACCTAGGCTCTACCCCCACCGGCCATCGCAGTTCCGCCGTTGCATCGTGGGGCTTCAGTCTCAGTCGCTCGAGCCTGGCGGACGTCCCGAGGACCTTGAAACGGGCCGCGGCACACAGGTGCCCGGCCGGCCCCGGGAGCGGCCCATAGCGGTCCTCGAGCTCGGCCTCAAAGTCGTCGATCGCCCCCACCTCGCGGAGCCGAGCCAGCCGGCGATAGAGGGCCAGTTTCTGCTGATCGTCGGGGACGTAGTCGGTCGGTAGATAGGCGTCGCCATCGAACACCAGCTCGGGCGGAGCGGCGGCCGTTTCGTCCTCGCCTTTGAGGTCCCGTACCGTCTCTTCGAGCAACCGCAGGTAAGTCTCGAAACCAACGGCGGCAATAAACCCCGATTGATCGGCCCCCAACAAATCCCCCGCCCCGCGCATCTCGAGATCGTGCAGCGCGATCCGATAGCCAGCTCCCAAATCGGTGTGCTCCTCGATTACCTTGAGCCGCTTCTCAGCGTCACGGGTCATCGCTCGGCGTGGCGGCGCCAGCAGATAGCAGTACGCCCGATGGTGCGAGCGGCCAACCCGCCCTCGAAGCTGGTACAAGTCGGCGAGGCCGAAACGATCGGCACGATCGACGAGGATCGTGTTGGCGGTCGGGACGTCGAGCCCGGACTCGATGATCGCGGTCGTGACCAGCACGTCGACTTCACCTCGAAAGAACCGCATCATCACCGTCTCGAGTTCGTGGCCCGGGAGTTGGCCGTGGGCGATCGCGAGCCGTACATCCGGCATCAGCCGCTCGAGCCGACGCCGGGTGGCATCGATCGTCTGGACGCGGTTGTGCACGAAGAACACCTGGCCGCCGCGATCGACCTCGCGTCGGATCGCCTCGTCGATCATCTCCTCGTCGTAATACGTGACCCAAGTTACGATCGGCGTTCGGTCCCGCGGCGGCGTCTCGATTAGGCTCATCTCGCGCAAGCCCATGAGGCTCATCTGCATTGTGCGCGGAATCGGCGTGGCCGAGAGGGTCAACACGTCGACGCTCGTCTTGAGCGCACGCAGCCGCTCCTTGTGTCGCACCCCGAAGCGCTGTTCCTCGTCGACAACGATGAGCCCTAGATCCGCGAACGTGACGTCGCCCGACAGGAGTCGGTGCGTGCCGATCACCATGTCCAGCCCACCGGCCGCGAGTTCCTCGATCACGGCGCGATTCTCGGCTGGACTATTGAATCGCGACAGCATACCGATTCTGACCGGATAGTCGGCCAGTCGCTCACCGAAGGTCTCGAGGTGCTGTGCGGCTAGTACCGTCGTCGGCGCGAGCACCGCGACCTGCTTGCCGTCCTGGACCGCTTTGAACGCGGCCCGAATCGCGACCTCGGTCTTCCCATAGCCCACGTCGCCGCAAATCAGCCGATCCATTGGTCGCGGGCGCTCCATATCGCGCTTGACCGCTTCTGCAGCGGCCCGTTGATCGGGTGTGTCCTCGTACACAAACGCTGCTTCCATGTCGCGCTGCCAATCGGTGTCCGTGGTAAACGCGAAGCCGGGCGCCAGCTCGCGCTCGGCGTGGAGCTGGAGGAGCTCTTCGGTGAGCTCGGCGATCGCGGCTCGGGTGCGCGCCTTCTGCCGTTCCCAGCGCGGGGACGACAACCGATGTAGCGATGGCACTGTCCCCTCGGGGCTGCTGAACTTTTCAACCTGCCCGATCTGCTCGACCGGTACATAGAGGACTTCCTCGGCGGCGTACTCGAGTCGCAGTGCCTCGACTTCTCCATGGTCGGCGAGTCGCAACCGCTCTAGCCCCGTGTAGCGGCCAACGCCGTAATCGAGGTGCACTAGGAAGTCGCCCGCCGCCACTTCGGTGAGGTGGAGTTCGGCCGGCGCCGAGGCGTAGCGCCTGCGGCGGCGTGGACGACGACGACGAGCAAAGATCTCGTGGTCGGTGTAGACCGCCAAGCCCGCGTCGGCGTCAACAAAGCCTCCGTTTAGCGCACCGACGTCGAGCGTCACCGCCTCGAGATCGTTCGGGAGCAGCTCAGCGAGTCGCTCGAGCTGCCCCCAGTTATCGCACAGAATGACCGGTTGTGCGCTGCCGTCCAGATCGTGGCGCAAGAGCTCGATCAGCCGCGGAACCGATCGTTGAATGGGCTCGGGCTCGCGGGTCGTGAATCGGGTCGGCGCCGCACCGCTGCCGGGATCCACCATGTGCAGCGCTTCGACATCAAGCCGCCGAAACGACGAGAAAGAACGCTCGACCCCGGCCCGGTCGAGGTACAACTCTTCCGGCGGATCGACCAATCGCTCACCGGCCGCCTCACTGTGGCGGCGAACGACCTCGTCCCAGCCGCCTTCCAGGGTCGCAGCGACTCGTTCCGGCTCGTCGACGACGACCACACAGTCGGGATGCAGATAGTCCGCCAATGGTCTGAGGTCTCGCCCGGCGGTCGAAGCCTCGTCCGGCTCGACGATCGGTCCCGACGTGGCCCGTTCGCGGGCGGGCAGGATATCGACCCTATCGAGCGCCTCCGCCGAGCGCTGGGTCGCCAGGTCAAACGACCGAATCGAGGCGATCTCGTCGCCTGCCAGCTCAATCCGCACAGGGTGCGAGTGGCGATAGCTAAAGACGTCGACGATGCCGCCGCGGACACTGAACGTCCCGACCTCGGCGACCATCGCCTCCCGCTCGAAGCCCATACCGGCGAGCCGCCGAGCGAGATCCTCAAGATCGACTCGCCCATCGGTGGTAAGGCGAACAATCAGCCCATCTAGGGCTTCCGGCGCTAGGACCTTCTGCGCCACCGCTCGCGCCGAGGCGACCCCGATGGCGATCGTTCGTTCCAGCAGACCGACCATGAACTCCAGCCGCTGACCCTCGATCTCCCACTGCGGAGAGCGATCCTCGTACGGCAGGATCTCCCATTGCGGAAAGAGGCCCACGCCGGTTTCACCAGTCAGCGCCTCGAGATCGGTAGCCCATGTTTCGGCCGCCTCGGTGGAAGCGGTCAGGACCAACACTGGCGCCGATAGGTCCTCGGCCAGCGCGGTTGCCAGGACCGCCTTGCTCGACCCCGCCAAGTTGCTCGCGCGTACCGGGCCGCCCCCAGCCAGCGCCCGGCGAACAGCACGATAGCTTGGCGAGGCACGGAACCGAGTGGCGATCGCCGGGATACGCATCGGCTTACCCTCTACGACTTTATTTATTAAGAACGCCGCGCCTCAAAAACGCCTCGAGGGCCAGGCCGACGAGCGCCAGCGCGAGAAACCACGACCTCAGCTCCGGTCCGCGTCGACGCGGAAACAGCTGCGCGCGCCATGCTTCGGCGTCCACCAGCGTCGCGCCCCAGGCGTCTCGCCAGGTGTCGGGATCGATCGGCGTAAGGTCACCCTCCGCTGGCTCCGAATTCACCGCCACGAAGCTCGTCCGTTCGGCGTCCACTCGGTAGAGGCCGGCGCGCTCGAGGCGTGGCGCCGGTCCACCGGGTGGGACCTCCCATCGGGCAGCCGGCGTTGCGTGCAAGGGGCCGGCAACCGTACCGCCGGCCGCCCCGAGTTGCACCGACTGTCCCGGCCGTAGGCTGGCACGAGCGGCCTGCCACCTCGGATCCCACGTCGCCATAGCGGCATCCGCGACCAGGGCGAAGACAGGCGTGGTCCCAATTCTGGTGACCGGAGGGCCGAGCGGTACCAGCCAAATTGCGACCGATCCTTTGACCCAGAACGCCGGGTCACCAGTGGTCAACTCCCACCGCCAATCGGGCGCAATCGCCGCGATCTTGATCGCCGGTCGGATCGGCGTCCTGGCCAGCAAGTGACTGGGTACGACGACCGGGACTTCGATGCCGTTTGGTCCCGCCGCCAGCCCGGTCTGTCGATCGGCCGGCGCGAGCTCCCACCGCAGGCTTGGGGTGATCAAAGAGGCTTGCGGCAACCACGCCCCGTCGGGGACACACGCTGGATCGGGACAGCTGGGCGCGAACAGGAGTCGTGTCCCGCCGGTCACGAGTTCGGCTAGCAGCGCGGCCTGATCGGCTCGGTAGCGTCGGAGCGGCAGGAGGGCCACGTCGGGCGCCCGGTCGACGAGGTCAGCCAGCGATCCAGTCTGCTCGACCACCGCTCCTCTCGGTGCCGCCCCCAGCGCCGCTTCCCAAAACAGCGCGCCCGACTCGGGCGGCTCATCAGCCGGCGCCCAACGCGTCACGCGATAGATGCTGCGCGGCCCAGCGCGGGCTACGTACAGTCGATCGTCGGCCGCCAGCCGATCCGAGCCAAGCAGCGCGAACGTCGCTGTGTCGCCGACGGCCCACCGCGCCGCCCCGAACGTGCCGTCCGCAGGGAGCGGCCGTCCATCGACCACCTCGCCGGCGGTCAATTGACCGACCACGACCGGCTCCGGATCCTCCTCACTCCATGTCCGAGCGCCGAGCGACACACCACCGGTCGGGTCCCATTCGGCAGCGACCAAGCCCCGGTTGGCGCCCGAGCCGGACGACCACGTCCGGACCACCCGGTGGTCGGCCGGCTGACCGCTCACGGTGCGGCCGACCTGCTCCTCACCCGTCGGCAGCCCGCTTGCGCCCTGGGCCCCATCGGTCAGCAGGTACACCTCGGTGCTGCCTCGACTCTCCAGGCGCCTGGCGAGCGCCGACAGCGTTCGTGGCCAGTCGCTCGGGCGGTCGGTCGGAGCAAGGGTGGTGAGCTGTCTGCGCAGTGCCTCTGGCGGTGCTTCCCACCAGCCGACGATCCCGTCCGCGACCGCCGCCAACGCGGCTTCGTCGTCGGGCCCGACCATCGCCAACAGACTGTCCGCCCAGGTCTGGATGGCCGACCACGCCGAAACGCCCTCGCGGCGTTGGTCGACGCTGGCCGAGACGTCCACCGCGACTATCAGTCGGGTAGGGAAGTGGGCCTCGGGGCCGCCCGCCCCACGGCCAACGGGGCGCGCGGCCGCCATCACCACTAGCCCGATCACCAGTGCGCGCAGCAACTGGACCCAGCGGGAGCGGGTAGCAATGCGCCGTGTCGGCTCGGCACGGGCCCGCTCGACGAGATACACCGACGAAAACCGAGCTGGCGCCTCGGACCGCTCGGCGCGCCACGCGAGCCACAGCGGAATCAGGGCCAACGGGAGCGCCAGGAGCGCATAGGGAGCCAGGAATCGCACCCCTACCGTCGCCCTTTCGGTCCCTTTCTGTCAGAAGGGGTAACTAGGGTGAGTGTCAACGGGTTACGAAAGAAGCACGCACGGAAATGCGTCGTCCGTGGAGGTATCTCGCCAGCGCCGGTCCCAACGGTTCATCGGTCGTCAGCGGCACGAAATCGAACCCTTGATCGTGGGCTTGGGCCCTATAGGTCGCTTCGAGCGCGGCCAACTCTTCACGATAACCGCGCGCCAGCGCGGCCGGCGCGGCACGCACCACCTGACCGGTCTCGCTGTCAGCCAAGGCGCCGGTTTCACCCAACCCCTCGAGTGTTCGCTCGACCGGGTCGAGGACCTGAAATACGACTACCTCGTGTTTGCGGTGTCGGAAGTACCGGAGTCCGGGTAGGAACGCCTCCGGTGGACCAAGCAGGTCCGAGATCAAAACCAGCAACCCGCTTCGCGGCAGGCGCTCGGCCAGTCGCCGGAACGGGTCCGCGGGCTCGGTCTCGCCGACCGGCTCGAGGCCCTCCAGGGTATCCAGGATCCGGATACGCTGAGCTTGAGTCGCGCGCGGCGGCAGGAACGTCCTGAGCTCCGCGTCGAACACCGCCAACCCCACCCCGTCGTGTTGGGCCAGCAGTAGATGCGTCAGCGCCGCGGCGACCGCACGACCGTACGCCCATTTGCTCGGTCGTCCGCCGGCGCTAAAACCCATCGACGCGCTGGCGTCAATCGCCAGCGTCGCCCGAAGATTCGTTTCGGCGTCGCTCTGGCGGATAAAAAAGCGATCAGTGCGACCGTACACCTTCCAATCCACGCGCCGTAGATCATCGCCGCGGACGTAGGGCCGATGTTCGGCGAACTCGAGCGACCCGCCGCGGTTCGGGCTCCGATGCCGACCGCTCAAGTAGCCGTCGACGACCAGCCGCGACACCAGATCGAGCCCGCCTAGGGCGAGCAGCTCCGCCGGGGGCAGCAGCGCCGGCTCAGGCGCCGGCGGTCGGGGCGGGGCGACCGGACCCATCGTTAGCTCAACGAGCCATCGGCAGCTGTCACGAGCTCAGCGATGAGCTCATCCACGGTGACTCCCGCCGCGTCGGCCTCGTAGTTGAGCACCAGTCGATGGCGGAACACTGCCGGTGCCAACGTGCGGACGTCCGTCCGGTCGGGGGCCATCCGCCCGTGGAGAAGGGCCCGCGTCTTGGCCCCCAAAATCAGGAACTGACCCGCGCGCGGCCCGGCACCCCAGCTCACGTAGTCGCGGACGGCGGACGGCGCTTGCGGGTGGTCAGGCCGGCTGCGGCGCGCCAGTTCGACGGCGAACGCCACCACCGAATCGTCGGCCGGCGCCCGTCGAACAAGATCCTGAAACAACAGCAGCTCGACTCGCGACACAACCGGATCGATGGCCGTCACAGCTTCGCCGGTCGTGGCCCGAACGATCGCCACTTCCTCGGCTCGCTCGGGATACCCGATCGTCAACTCAAACATGAACCGGTCGAGCTGCGCTTCCGGCAGCGGATAGGTGCCCTCCTGCTCGATCGGATTCTGGGTGGCAAGGACGAAGAACGGCTCTTCGAGCATGTGCGTCGCCCCGCCGGCCGTCACCTCACGCTCCTGCATCGCCTGCAGTAGCGCAGCCTGCGTCTTTGGAGGTGTACGGTTGATCTCGTCGGCGAGCAACACGTGCGCGAAGATCGGACCCGGCAGGAACCGCAGGCCGCGCTTGCCGGTCTCCGGGTCCTCTTCGATGACTTCGGTGCCGGTGATATCACTCGGCATGAGATCGGGGGTGAACTGGATGCGGCTGAAGCGACAATCGAGTGCCTGCGCCAGCGTCTGGACGAGTAGCGTTTTGGCCAACCCGGGAACGCCAACCAGCAGACCATGGCCGCGGGCCAGAAGCGCTATCGTGAGCAGTTCGCGGACGCTCTCCTGCCCGATGATCACTCGCCCAACAGCGTCGTCGATCGCGGTCCGGGCCTTAACCAGCCGCTTGGCGATCTCAATATCGGTCTCGGGTGATTTGGGCTCGAGTCTGGGGTGCGCTTCCATCGTCAATCGCTCCTTCGCGCGATCCAGATCATCTCCTGGCCGTTCCGCTCGAACGGCTCCTTTTTCCATCCTCCGTACAACGCCTCAACCTCATAACCCGCCCGATGGAGCAGGTGTTCAATCTCGAATCGGTGAAAGTAGCGCAGCCTCAATGGCTCAAACTCTCTCGCAACGACCGCGCCAGCGCCATCCAACCGCTCGTAGACGAACGTCACGTCGAGCAGTTGGGCGGGTAGATCGTAGCGCGCGGTGAAACGCTCGCGCACCTCACCCCGCCCGTCATCGTAGGTCCGCCCAGAGTCCTGCAACGGCAGCGGGTCGTCGCCGCCACAAGAGAGCAGGTCGATCCGCGGGTCGAAGACATTGAATACCAGTCGACCGTCGAGCGCCATCGCCGATCGGATCGCAGCCAGCGCCGTCAGCTGATCGGGGACCTCCAGCATCGACTGCAATACGCGAAACGGCATGAAGACCTGCGCAAACGCCCGCCGAAACGCGAACCGCCGCATGTCAGCACGCACCAGATCGATCCGTACCCGGATCTCCTCCGGCGCCCCGCTCCGTTTCCTCGCCGCCACCGCCAACATATGCGCACTGGAGTCGATGCCGACTACTCGGACACCCGTCTCCGCGATCGCCATGGTCACCCGACCAGTGCCACACCCAACCTCGAGCACCGGTCCTCCGTGATGCCGAGCCTCCTCAGCGTAGAATGCGACGTCTTCGTTTTGAGTGGCGTGCAGGGCGTCATACCGCGCGGCTGCGGTTGGGGTGTTGTCATAGTAGTTGCTGCCGCCAATAGCTCCCATCGGTCGCAAGATAGCCCAGCCGCCAGGAACCCCGCCGAGGGAGTGTCAACTTCGGCACGCGGCTTGCCGTTTCTAGGGGGCAAATGAAGCCCCTTCTCGCCCACGCGCTGACGTTATGGCTCGGGCTGGGCCTGTTTGGCCCGACCACGGCCCACCCCCAGGCCGATCACGTGCTCCGGCTTTCGCCCGGAAATGATCTCGCGAGCCACATCACTTACCTCCGATCAACGTGGCCAAATCAATTCGTGATCGCGGTAGTCGAGGCCGCCGAGCCCCCCGTTTGCAACACCCCTGATCCGAGACTGGAGCTCAGCCGCAGCAACGAACACACCTACTGCTGGCTCAAGGTGCGCTCAGCGGATCCGATCTTGGTGCGCTGGCTGTACGCCGACCCGATGGCGCCTGGTGACGAAATGACGATCCACTATTGGTATGACAAGCACCGGAAAGACATGAAGATCAAAAGCGGCGAGCGGCTGCTGGTGCTACTCGCCCCGACCCATTTCCAGGGCGTCTATTCCTGCACGCTACTCATGTCGGCCAACCCGGAGCGAGTTAAAGAAGTGAGGCGCGCCGTCCGAGAAACAACGGATGACCCGCTCGATGGCGGTGCGCCTAAAAGCGAACGGCGCGGGCTAACGCCCACGCCGCCGCGCAAAAACCCAGCCGTTTAGTAGTCTGCCTAGGTCGACCTGTCGCTCGGCGCGACATCCGTCGAAGCATGACAGAAGCGCACTTGGGCCTGTTGTTCGGGTGTTAGAACGCCGCAGATCGCACGTCGCGTCTGCTGTGCCTTCTCGCGCATCAACCGACGTGCCTCCCGGGGCGCCAAATCGCCGTTCTCGACCCGCGAACGGATCTCGCGCACAAACTGATGGAACTCCTCGCGCAGTGCCTGGATCTGCCGCAGCTGCTCCTCCGTGAGGTCGAGATCCGGTCGATCATCTCGCCGATCTCGCAAGTGGTCGAGCAACCGATCGATTTGCTCGTCGGTCAGAAACTCGGCCAGTTTGTCAATCAACTCCTCGTTAACCGCCTGGATTTGGACCCGCGCCTCTTCGCGCGACAGCTCACCGGCGCGGACCTGAGCGATGATGGCTCGGATCTGCTCGTGAGCCGCTTGAAGCGCCGTGCGGATGGCGGCCTTGTCCTCCTCGGACAGGTCATCCAGGAACTCGCTCGCCGCGATCTCGCTGGCCGATATCTGCAGCTGCTCGAGGTCGGCCAGATCACCGGCCGGTCCAGTGGTGAGGTCACTTTCGCCACTGCAGCCCAGCGCCAGGGGAAGCGCCAGGACCAGCGCGGCGAGCTTCGATCGAATCCTCATCGTCGCGTCCTCCGTGGGAAGGCATCGGGCTGATGTAGCTGGCCTGCTCGGGGTTCAGACGCTCCGGGGGCCGCAGATATTAACCGCTGCCTTCGCGAGTCGCTAAATCGGCGTCTTAATCGTTGACGCTGCCCGGGCGCCTTTGTTACTTTTTTCACAAGCACGTCGCCCCTCCCGACAGAGGCCCCATGACGGTTCGAGAACCCTCGTCCGAGCGCCAACGCGCGGTCCGAGAGATCGGGCGTTACTCGGGCTACGGACTCACCTGGGCGCTGTCGGTCCTGCTGTTCTTGTGGATCGGATACTGGCTGGATGGGCGGCTCGGAACGCTACCGTTGTTGACGTTGGTCGGGGCCTTCGTCGGCGCTGCCGGCGGGTTTTTGCGGCTCTACCGTGGCGTGACCGCAACCAAGTCGGCGGACGACGAAGAGGCCAACGGGTGATCGACTGGCGCTTTGTCGGCGGCCTCGCCGTGCTCTTGGTGTTGGTCGCCATGGGGGCTTGGCAATGGATCGATCGTTTCAACGGTGGCCAGGCCGGGCTGCTGGCTGGGCTCGGCTTCTCTTTCGTTAGCTTGGTCGCCGGGTTCCACTGGATTCGGTGGAGCGCTACCCGCGACCACAGCAAGTTCGTGATCGCCGTGCTCGGCGGGTTCGCCGCTCGCGTTGTCGGGCTGCTAGCATTCGCGTTGCTCCTGGCGTTCGCGACGGACTTCAGCGTGACGATCGCGCTCCTTACCATCGTCGCCGCTCATTTCGTTTTTGGCGCGGTTGAGATCATCTACTTGAATCGAACCGGGAATCTGGGATGACCGCATTCACGACAACGATTCAACACGGCGCAGAGCGCGTGGACGAAGCCGCCCACGGCGAGCAGGGGGTCGACGTCGTCCATCACCTGGCCGACTCGCATGTGCTGGAGCTCGAGCCGTTTGGCACGTTCCAGCTCCCGCAGTGGGAGCTCTTTGGCCTCGATGTTTCAATCACTAGGTACACCGTCTACATGTGGCTCGCAGCCGCACTCATGCTCCTCATCTTCTTACCAATGGCGCGTCGTCGCGGCGGTGTCCATACAGGCATGTACAACTTATTCGAGGCGCTGGTTGTCTACGTTCGCGACGAGATCGTATACGCGAACATCGGTCGCGAGGACGGGCGGCCCTATGTGCCGTTTATCGCCACGCTGTTCTTCTTCATCTTGTTCATGAATCTGTTGGGGCTGGTGCCTTTTGGTGCCACCGCCACCGGCAACCTGGCGGTGACTGGGGTTCTGGCGCTGTTCTCGTTTATCGCGATCGAAGCCAGCGGCGTTGTCGCCAACGGACCGGTGAAGTACGCCCGGTCGCTCATGCCGCAGGGCATACCGCTCGTGCTCGCTCCAGTCATGATCCCGATCGAGCTCATCGGGCACGTGGCCAAGCCGTTCGCGCTCATGGTCCGTCTGTTCGCCAACATGACGGCCGGGCACGTAGTGATTCTCAGCTTGCTGGGGCTAATCTTTATTATTCACAGCTACCTCGTAGCGCCGGTCGCTGTGGCGTTTTCGATCTTCATCTATATGCTGGAGATTCTGATCGCGTTCATCCAAGCCTACATCTTCGCGACGTTGACCGCGGTGTTCATTCAATTGACCCGACACCCCCACTAGGTAAAGGAGAGGCGCCGGCCTCGGAATCGGCAAACTGGCCGGACCGGCCATGGAAGGGATCGCGCGCCAGCCGGAGGCGGCTGGCGAAATCCGCACGACGATGATCATAGCCGCCGCGCTCATCGAAGGCGTGGCGCTGTTCGCGCTCGTGATCTGCATCTTGATGGCGCTCAGGGCGGCCTAAGCGACACCGGAGGGTTCGCATGGATCTGTTACAGCCAGAACCGGGCCTGATCTTCTGGACCGCCGTCACCTTCGCGTTGGTCCTCGGGATCCTTTGGAAGTTCGCCTGGAACCCGATCCTCGGTGCGCTCGACGCGCGCGAGGAGGCGATCCGCAAGACGATCGACGACGCCGAGCGACTCCAGTCAGAGGCCAAGACAATCCTCGAGCAGCACGAAGCCAGGCTGGCCGAAGCCCGCACGGAGGGGAACCGAATTCTCGACGAAGCGCGACAGGCGGGCGACCGGTTGAAGGGCGACGTCATGGACAAGGCGCGCACCGAGGCCGAGCAGGTCGTGGCCCGCGCCCGTCGCCAGCTCGAGCTGGAGACCGACCAAGCGCTCGAAACGATTCGCAACGAAGCGGCGGGTCTGGCGATCAGGGTGGCCGAGAAAGTCATCCAGCGGTCGCTGACCGAGGAGGATCATCGCCGTCTAGCCGAGCAGGCGGTCGACGAGATCGCGGGGGCGAGCGGGTAACCGCCGGTGCGAGCTAACACCATCGCCCGCGTCTATGTGGAGACGCTGCTGCGTCGCGCGGAGCAGGAGGGAGTCGTCGAGTCAGTGACGGCCGGACTGGCAGTGTTCACACAGTGCTTAGAAGAGGACGAACGATTCCGGCGCTTTCTCGAAGCCCCGCAGATCACGACACGCCAAAAGCAGACTGTGATCGAGGAGACCACGGGGAACCAAGTCCACCCATTGGTGATCCAATTCTTGAGACTCGTCATCGACCGTCACCGAGAACCACTCTTGCCCGACATCGCAACGACGTGGCGGACGATTCTCGACGAGCGGGCTAACCAACAGACGGCCACGATCACATCGGCCACGCCAATCGACCGAGCCACGGTCGCATCGCTCGGGCAAGCGCTCGAGCAGGCCACCGGCAAGACGATCGTCATCGAAGAGAAGGTGCAACCGGGCCTCTTGGGGGGCATCGTCGTCCAGACCGGGGATCTCGTGATGGACGCCAGCCTCAAGACACGGCTGGGGAATCTCGGTCGACGGCTCCGATCACCGCACGCATAAACGATCGCAACACGCACAGGGAGCAACGCATGAAGACCACCGATTCAAAGATCCGGGCCGACGAGATTATCTCGGTCCTCGAACGCGAGCTCGACCAGTTCGAGGCCGCACTCGATGTCGAAGAAGTCGGCACGGTACTGGAGGTCGGCGACGGCATCGCCCGCATCTATGGCCTGTCGAACGCGATGGCCAGCGAGATGCTCGATTTCGGCAACGACCTCTATGGACTGGCGCTGAATCTCGAGGAGGACGTTGTCGGTGCCGTCATCATGGGCGACGACGTCGAGATCAAAGAAGGCGACCAGGTGCGGAGGACCGGCCGCGTTCTGTCAGTTCCAACCGGCGATGCTTTGTTGAGCCGCGTGGTCAACTCGCTCGGCCAGCCGATCGATGGCAAGGGTCCGATCACGACTGAGTTCTCGAGACCGGTCGAGTGGATCGCCCCTGGCATCGTCGAGCGTCAACCGGTGAAAGAGCCGCTCCAGACCGGCGTCAAAGCGGTCGATTCAATGATTCCCATTGGTCGTGGTCAGCGCGAACTGATCATCGGCGACCGCGGTACCGGGAAGTCGGCTATCGCGATCGATGCCATCATCAATCAAAAGGGCGGCGATGTGATCTGCATCTATGTCGCGATCGGGCAGAAAGCGTCTACGGTCGCCGGCGTAGTCCAGCGACTCGAGGCTGAGGGCGCGATGGACTACACGATCATTGTCACCGCTCCGGCCGCCACACCGGCCCCGCTTCAGTACCTGGCGCCCTACAGCGGCGCTGCGATGGCCGAGCACTTCATGTACACCGGCGCTGACGATCAGCCGGCATCGGCCGCTAACCCCGGCCGGGCGACACTTTGCATCTACGACGATCTTTCGAAACAAGCCCAGGCATACCGGCAGCTTTCGCTGTTGCTCCGCCGCCCTCCGGGACGCGAGGCGTATCCTGGTGACGTGTTTTACCTCCACTCCCGATTGCTGGAGCGAGCGGCCAAGATGTCCGACGAGAACGGTGGCGGTTCGCTTACGGCGCTGCCGATCATCGAGACGCAGGCGGGCGACGTGTCGGCGTACATCCCGACCAACGTCATCTCGATCACCGACGGTCAGATCTACCTGGAGCCAGATCTGTTTTATGCCGGCGTCCGGCCGGCGGTCAACGTCGGGATCTCGGTCAGCCGCGTCGGCGGCAACGCGCAGATCAAGGCGATGAAGAAGATCGCCGGCACGCTGCGCCTCGACTTGGCCCAGTACCGGGACCTGGAGGCGTTTGCCCAACTCGGTTCCGAGCTCGACCGAGCAACTCTGGCGCAGCTCGAGCGAGGCCGGCGCACGGTAGAGGTGCTGAAGCAGCCACAGTACGAACCGATGCCGGTCGCAGAGCAGGTAGCGGTGATCTACGCCGTCACCCAGGGTCACCTCGACGACGTGCCGATCGATGGTGTGCGACAGTTCGAGAGTGATTACCTCGACTACCTACGCAGCTCGCACCCCGCGGTGCTGGAGTTGATCGTCGACGAGGGAGAGCTGACCGACCAAGTCGAGAAGGCGTTGCTGGAATCGATCGCCGGCTTCAAGCGTGGCTTCATGACCGCCGGGAACGAGAAGTAGGGAGAACCCGAAGTGGCCAAAGCCCGCGAGATCAAGCGCCGCATCCGGTCGATCGACAAGACGCGGCAGATTACCAAAACGATGGAGATGGTCGCCGCGTCGAAGCTCAAGCGTGCGCAGGACCGAGTCGTCGCCGCCCGTCCGTTCGACGTCTTTATGCGTCAGGTGATCACCAAGGTCAGGGAAGGCGCGGGGCATGCCGCGGAAGCATTTCCGTTGCTGCGCACCGATCGTTTATCGGGTCGCGCCGCCGTTCTAGTAGTGACTTCGAACCGCGGCTTGGCCGGCGCGTTCAACGCCAACCTCGTTCGAACGGCGCAGGAATCGTTGCGCCAGCTCGAGGCCGAGGGGTTGACGACCGAGCTCCACGTGGTCGGCAAGCGTGGCGCCACGATGCTCAAGTACGGTGGCGAAACGATCGATCGGGTAGTAACCGACATTTCGGACCGACCGTCGTACGCCGAAGCCGAAGAGCTCTCAGGCTCGTTGATCGATGCGTTTGTCGACGGTCGGCTGGATGGAGTCAATCTCGTGTACTCGCATTTTCGGAGTCCGGTCGAGCAACGACCGGTAGCCGCTCCGTTGCTTCCCCTACCGCGCGATCAACGATCCGACACGAGTGAGCACGAACGTCATTTCGACCCGATTTACGAATTCCTGCCGTCACCGGAGTACGAATTCCTGCCGTCACCGGAGGCGATCCTGTCGCGTTTGTTGCCGCTCTTCCTGAAGTACGGGGTCTATCGCGCGCTCATCGAGAGCGCAGCGTCGGAGCATGGAGCGCGACGAACGGCGATGAAGAACGCGACCGACAGCGCGGACGAGATGATCAAGGATCTGACGCGTTGGTTCAACCGGGCCAGGCAGGCGCAGATAACACAAGAGATCGCCGAGCTCGTCGGCGGTTCTGAAGCTCTAAAGTAGAGCACGATAAAGGACCTATAGCGTGGGAGACGATAGATGAGCGATGTGCAGCAACCGACAGACGGTAGTGGAGCGGCGGCGGGACGGAAAATGGGAACTGTGACGCAGGTGATCGGACCGGTCATCGACGTTCAGTTCGATCCCAAAGAGCTGCCCGAGATCCTTACCGCGCTGCGGATCGACCACGAGCCGTCCGACGGCGAGACCGGAGCGCCGGTCCATTTGACGGCTGAGATCCAGCAACACCTGGGACGGAATCAAGTTCGCGCTGTGGCGATGTCGTCAACCGATGGCGTCGTCCGCGGGATGAAGGTGACTGACACCGGCGCACCGATCTCGGTTCCGGTCGGCATGGAGACGCTGGGCCGGATCTTCAACTTACTGGGCGAGCCGATCGACCAGCTGGGCCCGGTCGAGACCGAGGAACGGCGACCGATTCACCAGGAACCCCCTGCGTTCCCGGAGCTCGAGCCAAAGACCGAGCTCTTCGAGACCGGAATCAAGGTCGTCGACCTGCTGGCTCCGTACGTCAAGGGTGGCAAGACCGGGTTGTTCGGCGGCGCCGGCGTGGGCAAGACGGTCATCATCATGGAGCTCATCCACAACATCGCCACGGAGCACGGCGGCTACTCGGTTTTCTCGGGGATCGGCGAGCGGACTCGCGAGGGGAACGATTTGTGGCTCGAGATGAAGGAGTCCGGCGTGCTCGAGCGCGCGGCTCTGTGTTATGGACAGATGAACGAGCCGCCCGGCGCCCGGCTGCGGGTGGGGCTTTCAGGGCTGACGATGTGCGAGTGGTTCCGCGATCAAACTGGGACCGACGTGCTGTACTTCATCGACAACATCTTTCGGTTCACGCAAGCCGGCTCCGAGGTGTCCGCGCTGCTCGGCCGAATGCCGAGTGCGGTGGGCTACCAACCGACCCTGGCGACCGAGATGGGCGAGCTCCAGGAGCGGATCACGTCGACCCGGCGCGGTTCCATCACCTCGGTGCAGGCGATCTACGTGCCCGCCGACGACTTGACGGACCCAGCACCAGCGGCCGCCTTTAGCCACCTCGATGCGACCACCGTGCTGTCACGCCAGATAGCGGAGCTCGGGATCTATCCAGCGGTTGATCCGCTCGACTCGACGAGCCGCGTCATGGACGCCAACTACATCGGCGAGGAACACTACGCGGTCGCCCGGGAGGTCCAGCGCATTCTTCAGCGCAACAAGGACCTGCAGGACATCATCGCGATCCTCGGGATGGACGAGTTGTCCGAGGAAGACAAAGAGATCGTATCGCGTGCGCGGCGAATCCAGCGCTTTCTGTCGCAGCCGTTCAACGTCGCGGAGCAGTTCACTGGGATGCCGGGTAAATACGTCCCGTTGGCGGAGACGATCCGTTCGTTTCGTGAAGTCGTCGAGGGCAAGTGGGATCATTTGCCCGAGCAAGCGTTCTACATGGTCGGAACGATCGACGAAGCGGCCCAGAAGGCGAAGGAGCTCGGCGGCGAGTGACAAGCAGCGAAACCACGTTAACGGTTCGTATCATCACCCCGGAGCGGGTTGTCTTCGACGGCCCCGCGGATTCGCTCGTAGCGACCGCCTACGACGGCGAGTTCGGGATCCTTCCCGCCCACGCGCCAATGATGGTGGCGCTAGGCATCGGCGAGTTTCGCCTGCGACGTGGTGACACGTTCGAATGGTTCGCGATCGG
>JBDGYV010000016.1:0-47585 GCA_039588915.1 Gemmatimonadota bacterium | reverse complement strand
GCCACGTACGCGGGCGTCATCGACGGCGATCAAATGACGCTTACCATTCATCTGCTTGAGCGGGGCACGATCAGCGGACCGTTTGCGCTGGAGCACAACGGTTCGGCCCTTCTGCGGAAGTGTCTATAGCGCTCTAGCGGCGCGCAAAGTCTCGACGTTCAACGGTAATGGCTCGGTTCGCCACGGCGCGTGACGAGTCGGCAAATCGTACGGTGAGCTCGAGCGTGTACTCGCCGGGCGGAAGCTCCGGCAGCGACACCTCGAGCGAGCGCGGGTACACAAAGGTCCCGACCGGGATCGATTCGATCCACTCCAAGGCTACCGAATCGGAACGATCACCAGCCACGTTGAGCGCCGAGCCGAGCTTCCGCCAAAAACCGCGCCGCTCGTCCTTGAGCGCCACCGCGATCGACACCTCGTGTGGCCGTCCCGGCCCCGGGTACAGTTCCCAGTAGACTCCTAGCCGTTCGCTCGACCAGACGCGTGTCGAGCTGCGCGCGCGGGGAGCCGCAGCGTCGAGCGAGACGGGCAGTGCACCGGGTGAGTCGAGGAGCAGCAGGTCGCTGACCACCGGCCGCTTGGTGACCGCGCCAGTGACCGGCAACCCATACCTGGCGCGGGCCGCGCGGCCGGCCTCCGGGGCGAGCGCTTCCACGCTGACGACCGCGGGCGCCCACGGGACCTGGAGCTCCAACGCGCCCCGCAATTCGCCCGTGCTGTGACGGGACACCCGCGGCGGTTCATTCGGCCCCGATGCGACCACCAACGCGGCTTCCACCGCGCTGCCTTCGGCCAGCGAATCGGCGACCTGCCAGCCAACCACCGCCACCGCTTCGCCGGCTCGACGAAAGAGAGCCAGTTGGTGGTCGAGCTCCAATACTTGCTCGGCGTAACGCGGGGCATAGGACGTCGTGGCGCCTTTATCGTCTATTGACCACTCGCCCGGCGCGACGCGGGTTGGAGCCTCGAGCACCGTGGCCGATGGCGCAAAACACCGCTCACCCGGTGGATCGTGACCGATAACGCCGGTCCGGGGGGTCGAACCCAGGGAACCGCTGCGTCGCCGGATCCGCTCCCAACCAATCGGCCAGCCGTACCGCACGAGGACCTCGCGGAGATCGTTCCCCCAGCGCATCTCGAACGGCGAGCGGGCATTCTCAAGGATCCGGTCCTGCACGTGGCGGGCGAAGTGCTCGGTCAGCCGGTCGTTCCCAGGCACGGCATAGAAGGGATCCGCGAGCCACCAGAAACGGCGCACGAAAGCCTCGCGTTCGACCGGGTCCAGACGTTGGTACGCGCGCCGGGCGTCGCGATCGAAGAGATCGGTCGGGTCGAGCCAACGTTCCCGACGAGCTCGAGGCATGGCTGCCAAGGCCGCATCGAACGCCTCTTCGGCCGCCACAAAGTTGTCGGCCGCATGCAGCGCGAACCCCTCCAGGGAATGACACCACCACGGCTCGGCGCGGCAGCCCGCCAACCGATCCAGCGCGGCGCCCACGTTTCCGGCCTCGATCGCATACCACACCCACTGACCCGCGATCCACGAATCGCCAGGCAACCGCTCCGCAGCCCGGTCGAGCGTTTCGAGCAGCCGCTGCCGGGCCCGACTGATCGTCTCGGGCTCGGGCGGCGGAACCCACGCCTCATCGCCGTCGTCGATCAGCAGCAAACGCCCGACGATCTCGTCGGTCTGCGAGCGTGCGCGCTCCCATCCCCACGGCAGACCGGCGACGCGAATCTTCTCGAACCGCTGCTGGGCCTGCCGCGCTCTTTCGTGAACGGTCACCGAGTCGACCGCGGTACTCATCGCCTGGGTCTGCGCTCCTTCGAGGGCTCGCGCGTGGAGCGCTGCCAGCGCGACAAGCGCAAGGAGACGGCACCGATTCCTCATGGCATCAACGATACTCGACAATGGTCAGAACCGCCGGCCTGCGGTAGGTTTCTCGTTGCTCACCTACATATCCGGGGTGCCGCACCGAATCGTTGCGCGGCTGAGAGGATACCCGTCGAACCTGATCCGGATCATGCCGGCGAAGGGAGGATGACCGATGTCCACAACCCAACAGACCGTTTACCCCGACGAGCGGACCGCCACCCAAATCACCGTCGGACCGTTTCCGGCTTCGCGCAAGGTCTACGTCGAGGGGAGCCAACCCGACATCAGGGTCCCGATGCGGGCGATCGACCAGAACGACACGCCGGCCTCGCTCGGCGCCGAGCCCAATCCGACCTTTTACGTCTACGACACCTCGGGGCCGTACACCGACCCCGACGTCGACATCGATCTGAGGCGTGGGCTCGAGCCGATCCGCGCTCCATGGATCGAGTCGCGAGACGACACCGAGACGCTCGACGAGCCGAGCGCGCGCTTCGCCGCTGAGCGGCTGGCGGATCCCGAACTGAACCCGGTCCGGTTCTCTGGCCCGCGGCGCCCCCGGCGGGCGCTCCCGGGTCGACGGGTCACCCAGATGCACTACGCCCGCCAGGGCGTGGTGACCGCCGAGATGGAGTTCATCGCCATCCGCGAGAACCAGAAGCGTGAGGCGCTCACCACCCAAGGGCTTCTGGATCAACACCCGGGTGAGTCCTTTGGCGCCTCGATCCCGAGCGAGATCACGCCCGAGTTCGTGCGTGACGAAGTCGCTCGCGGGCGGGCGATCATTCCGGCCAACATCAATCACCCGGAGATCGAACCGATGGCTATCGGCCGGAACTTCCTGGTGAAGATCAATGCCAACATAGGCAACTCGGCGGTCTCCTCATCGATCGAAGAAGAAGTCGAGAAGATGGTTTGGGCGATTCGTTGGGGTGCCGACACGGTGATGGATCTCTCGACCGGTGAGAACATTCATGAGACTCGCGAGTGGATTCTGCGCAACAGCCCGGTCCCGATCGGAACAGTGCCGATCTACCAGGCGCTCGAGAAGGTCAACGGGGTCCCCGAGGAGCTGACCTGGGAGATCTTCCGCGACACGCTGCTCGAACAGGCCGAGCAGGGGGTCGACTACTTCACCATCCACGCGGGCGTACTGCTCAGGTATATCCCGCTGACCGCCGACCGCGTCACCGGGATCGTGTCGCGGGGCGGCTCGATCTTGGCCAAATGGTGTCTCGCTCATCACCAAGAGAACTTCCTGTACACCCGATGGGATGAAATCTGCGAGATCATGGCCGCGTACGACGTCTCGTTCTCGATTGGCGATGGGTTGAGGCCGGGGTCGATCGCCGACGCCAACGACGCCGCCCAGTTCGCCGAGCTGGAGACCCAGGCTGAGCTGACTCGAGTTGCGTGGAATCATGATGTCCAGGTCATGAACGAGGGGCCGGGCCACATCCCGATGCACCTCATTCGCGAGAACATGGAGAAGCAGCTCGAGTGGTGTGACGAGGCGCCGTTCTACACGCTCGGCCCCCTGACGACCGACATCGCGCCCGGCTACGACCACCTGACGAGTGCGATCGGGGCGGCGCTGATCGGCTGGTATGGCACCGCGATGCTGTGCTACGTCACGCCCAAGGAGCACCTCGGCTTGCCCGACAAGAACGACGTGCGCGAAGGTGTGATCGCCTACAAGATCGCGGCCCATGCAGCCGACCTGGCGAAGGGTCACCCAGGGGCACAGGCGCGAGACAATGCGATCTCGAAGGCGCGGTTCGACTTCCGATGGGACGATCAGTTCAACCTCGGGCTCGATCCCGAGCGCGCGCGCGAGTTTCACGATCAGACGTTGCCTGCGGAGGCGGCCAAAGTCGCCCACTTCTGCTCGATGTGCGGCCCCAAGTTCTGCGCGATGAGGATCACCCAGGATGTCCGCGACTACGCCCGCGAGCACGGGCTCCAAGAACAGGCGGCACTGACCGAGGGGATGGCCGAGAAGTCGGCCGAGTTCAGGCGCCGGGGCGAGCTGTACAAGAAGGTGTAAGAACCGAGAGCGACCGCTCAGCAGCTCCAGTGGGACATGTCGGCCGCGGCCGAACAACTCACCGCGTTGGTCAGTGAAACTGCAGTGGACCGATCGCCCGTCTTGTCGCAGGTGGACCGCGTTCTTGACATCGAGCGCCAAGTAAAGCGCGCCCACATCACCATGCTGGTAGAAGTCAAGAACGCACTGACAGCAGAACAGCAGACCTTGCTACGGGAGTTGCGATCTGGACCAACGGAGTAAGATTTCAGCCTAGCTCGCTAAACGTCGCCCCCGAGAACGTGAAGAACTCCATGCGACGGTTCTCCCACCGACGGTGCTGCTCCAACAAGAAGGCTCGCTCGAGGCTCAAAACCATCGAGGACTCGACCGAAGTCGTACCTCCCCGCCGTCGGTTGGCCGCGTTGACGTAGAGACCGAGGACCGTGTTGCCGACGTAGCCTTCGCTGAAGTCGCAGAAGATGTCCTGGACGTCGCGGAACACGGCGCGAACGATTTGGTCGTGGGGTGGCCGGTCGTCGAAGCGGTAGTTGTAGTGCGCGAAGTCGATCTCGACATCAAAGCGTCCGCTACACGACTGCCCGTACTCCTCGTCGATGTCGTCCTGCGACACGATCGAGATCCGCTTCATGAAGCCGTCGTGAAAGCCGTTGAAGTAGTCGAGCGCTGCGCGCGCCTCGTCGACGCTCGATACCTCGAAGATGGCGTCAGCAGCGATCGGGCTACTCGTGGGGCGGGTCGTTTATAGTGTCCAACGCGCTACGGCGAAACCGTCGGTCGCGCGGCTCGTGGTCCCAATCGCGCGGCCGCCCGGGACCACGAAAACCAGGTGGACGCATGAAGCCAGGCCTCATCCGCGTGCGCTCCTCGAGTCGCTCTTTCTGCTCCTCAGTGAGGATCGGATCGAGCTCGACACGAACAGAGTCGCGGAGCGCCTCCATCTCCCGGTGCGACTGCTCGAGGATCTCGTGAAACTTCGGACCCATGCGATCGAGCACGTCATGGATCGCCTCGGCCTGTTCCTCGCTCTCGGGCTGAATCGCATGCTCGAGAAAGAACGAGAGTCCGCCTGGGCGTCGGAGCTCGGTCAAGTGCTGCAACCGTCGATTTACGATCGCACCCGAGATGACCCCACCCAGCACAATGCCGATCAGCAGGGTCGCACTCAGGATGAGAACCGATTTCGTCCGCGCCCTCACCTAGGCCCCCGAGAGTAGGAACAACGTCTCAAGTGATTGCGAGGGGAACCCGAGCACCGACTCCAGCGTCGACGTGTACACGCCCAGGGTGCCCGGCTCCATCGCGTTGTACGCGCCGACCGCGATCGTCAACACCACCGCAGCGGCCGCCACACGCAGGAATCCCCAGCGCAGGGCGGCATCAATCGACTCGACGCCGTTGGGTGCCTTCTCGTCTTGGATCCGTCGCATGACGCGCGATGCAAAGAAAGGTCCGAACCCGCTCGGCTCCCCAGCGCCCAACCACTTGCGAATCGTATCGATGCGATCGTCGTTCATCTGACTGTTCTTCTCCTACGCCTCGGTCACCAACGGACCGAGCACCGTTTCCAGTTTATCCAGAGCTCGCGATAAACGCGACGTGACTGTCCCAACTGGCAGTCCCAATATCTGCGCTGTCTCCCGCGTCGAGTAGCCTTCGATCATCCGCAGCACAACAACCGCCCGATGATCAGGCTTGAGCGTGCGGATCGCGCCCCGTACGAGTTCGGCGCGTTCTCTCGCGCCGATCTCCTCCCCGACGTCGTGCACAGGTTCTGCCAACAACACTTCCTCCTCGTCGTGGCTGACAAAGCGCTTGGTCCATCGCTGCCGCCGTTTGATCGCGTCGAGTGATTGGTTGATCGCGATGCGCGTAAGGTACGTGGCGATCGACGACTCTCCCCGGAACTTGTCCAACGAGCGGTAAAACCGGATGAACGTCTCCTGACCGGCATCCTCCGCCTCTTCGCCGTTGCCGAGCATTCCGATCACCGTTGCCGCCACCCGCCCTTCGTAGCGCTCAACCAACTGCCGAAACGCGGAATCGTCTCCACGCCGAGCGCCATCCAGGAGTTCCTCGTCGGTTGGTTGAGCTGCAGCTCGTTTGCGTTCGCTCGTCGGTCCCTGCATGCAGAGGTCGGGTCGCGGTTCGCGACCAAATCCGTCGCCTCGATTCTAGGTCGCGCGGGCGATGTCGCAAAACCGCTGATCGGCGGCATCAGACACCATGGAAGCCACCGAACCGACCCCGCGGGCCGCGTCCATTTCCTCGAAAGGCACCCGCGCGTAACGCGTGGTAGAGGCTCCCGATCTCCATCTGCGTGTCGGACAGGATCGCGGCCGCAGCTTCGCGGTGCGCCGCAATACGTTCGGCGATCGATGCGTCGCCGCGAGGCATGCTCATCCATTGCTCTTTGAGCGCCTCGAGCTCGGTGATCTGAGCGTCGGTTAGCCCCAGCACCTCGATCCGAACCGCTTTCGCCTCCTCCATGAACGCTTGACGCTGGGCGCGATGCTCGTCGAGCGTTGCGCGCTGCTCATCTGTCAGCAAGGGATCGATCTTGGCATGCGCGGCTTCGCGGAGCTCCTGCGCCTGGGCGCGAAACTCCTCCGACGTGATCTGTCCGCTGCGCAGCTGCTCGTGCAAAGCCTCGAACTGCGGTCGGAGCGACTCGAGCACCTCGCGTATCGCCTGCCGCTGTTCATCGGTTGCATCCGGCAGGAACTTCCCTGCTCCGCTGCGCAGACCCCGTCCGAACCCGCCACCTGGGCCACCGTGGCGACGACCAAACCCCGGGGGACCGTCGCCCGCTCTTCCCGCCATCTGTTCTAACCGCTCCGCCTGCCGATCGACGATGTGCGCGATCTGCTCGGCGGTCAGCGTACCATGAAGCTCACCCGCCAAGCGCCAGAGCGCCCCGGGCTCGCCCATCCGTTCGCCAAAGCTGGCCGCTAGCTCGTTGACGGCGACGGTCTGACTCGAGGTCAGCGATAGACCCTCGGTAACGCCCGCCAAGAGCCCGGTGACGTCGCCAACGGCGGCTTCCTGCCCAAGCGTATCGTCGGTGAGATCAGTTACCGCCTCGTCGCAGGCCGAAAAACCGAACGTCAACGCCAGAAGAGCCGTTGTGCCCCAGTGGCCGGTCCGCTTCCAGATCCTCATCGTAATCTCCTCGTTTCTTTGGCATTCATTTTCAAATCTTCCAAGCCGCCTTTAGCGACTTAGGTCGAGACGCTGGTAACTGCCCCTTAGACTCTCGACTGGGTCACCTCATTCCAAGAGCGACCTCGATCGTCGGCACCTGCTGTGGAATGGATCGCCCCCAAGAGGCCTCTAATGAAATGACCGTGGACCAGAGATTCCGAAATCGATATGACCCAGAAAGGAGACTCGAACGATGTCGAAGTTGAAGACGTTTCTGGCGTTGGTGATCATGCTCGCCGCGGCGGTGCCCGCGACGGCACAGCAGCGCGGAAAACACGGCCCCCAGGGCGATCCCGCGGCCCACATCGACCAGCTGATCGACGAGCTCGATCTGTCCGCCGACCAGGCCTCCCAGGTACGCCCGATCCTCGAAGAGGGCATGAACCAACGACGGGCGCTGTTCGAGGGCGCTCGAACGGGTGACGGCCATCCCGATCGATCTAAGATGCAGGCCCTCCGGGGGGAAATGGAAACGATCGGCGCGCAAACCGAAGCGCAGTTGGAGGGAATCCTAACCGCGGATCAGATGACCCGTTTTCGTGACATCAAGGCATCACGGCAGGCGGAGCATCGAGCCCATCGAAAGTCGCACAAGGGCAACCGCGGCAGCGAATAGTCGGTTTCAAGTGGGGAATGGCCGGGCGCCGATCGGCGCCCGGCCTCTCAAGAGCAGCCCCCAAAACGCCCCGTCACAATGACGTAAAGAGCTCCTCGTCGATCTTCGCCGGGTCACCGAGAACGGCAAAGTGAAAGTCTTTCAGATACTCGGCAGCGACTCGTTGGATTTCGGCCGGTGTGACATCGTAAACGCGATCGATGAACTCGAGCCCCTGCCGCCAGCCACCACCAGCCAGCTCGAATGTGCCCATCGCCGTCGCCAACCCCATGTTCGTTTCCTGACCCATCCAGTATCGGGTCACGAACACATTCACGCTCTCCTGGAGTCTTTCCTCGGTGATCGGCTCGGTCTTGAGGCGATCGACCTCGTGGAACATGACCTTCAGCGTGGTGTCCGGCTCGACCGCGGTCACGTATAGGAGGCCGTAGTTGGCCCGACGTTGAGAGAGCCCCGAGAACACCGCGTAGGTCAGGTTGCGCTTGGTTCGCACTTCTTCGAACAGCCGATTGGACAAGATGTTGAGTCCCACCCTCAGCGGCGCGTAGTCTGGGTCGCCAGGCGGCGGGGTCACGAACTGGCCGCGGATGTAGTTGGTCGGCAGCTCGCGCTCAACGACGTTGACGTCCGGCCCACCGACCACTGCCTCGGTCGCCTCAGGCGCCGTCCCGCCGGCGGCCGCCAACGCCCCGAACGCAGCCGAGATCTTGGCTTCGAGATCAACCCGATCGACGTTTCCGACGACAACAAACAACAGATTCTCCTTGGTCAGCCGACTGGCGTGCCAGGCTGCCAGGTCCTCGGCGGTCATCGACTCGACCGCTTCAACCGTCCCATTGGGATCATTGGCGTACGGGTGACCGGCGTACAACAGGTCGTTGGCCAACAGCGCCAGGTACTGGTCGGGATTGTCCTCGCGACCCTTGAGCGCGTTGATGATCTGCTCGCGCACCAACTCGACCTCGGTCTCCGGAAACGTCGGGTGGAGCACTGCCTGGGAGTACAGGTCCCACGACTCGTCCCAATAGTCGGTCACCGCCTGGAGCGTCATGACCGAGTAATCGTGGAACGCCTGGCCACCGATCGCCGCGCCGGTGGCGGCAGTGCGGGAGGCGAACGCGTCCTTGTCGTACTTCTCGGTACCACGCGTGGCCACCGCGCCGATAAATCGCTCGATTCCAGCGGTTTCGGGTGTCAAGGCGACGCTGCCGCCCTTGATGTAGAGCTGCACGGCGATCACATCGTTGGCTTCGATCGAGCGGTGCACGACGTCGATCCCAGCCACTGTGAACTCTTGCACATCTACGCCCTGAGCCCCGGCGGGAAGTGGCGCCGCCAGGATCACCGCAGCGAGGAGCACGCTGATGCGGTTCACAGCGTCACCTCCTGGGCCAAGAAGTCTTCGGCATCGAGATCAACCGACGCCCGCGCTTCGGCGCCGATCAGCGCGCCCGACACGTGGGGCTTGCCGAGCATGTAGCGCTGGGTGAAGGCGGCGATCTCGTCGAGCGTCACGGCCTGCAAGTTGGGCACATAACTCAGGTAGTAGTCGAGGCTGGCAACAGCCCACCAGTAGCCCACCGTATGGGCCAGCGATGAAGCGCGCTCGCGAGCGTAGGTCTGGTTGACCGCGACCTGGTTGCGGGCCGCGGCGAGTTCTTCTTCGGTGACGTAGCCGGGCTCGGCCATCTTCCCGACCTCGGCCAGGATCGCCCGATGCAAGTCGAGCGCTTTGTCCGCGGTGGTTTGCGCGGTAATCGAGATCGGCCCCACGTGCGCCATGGTGGCGTACGAAAAGCTCACTCCAAACGCCAAGCCAGTATCGACCAACGCCTTCTGAAATCGGCTCGCTGGGTTGGCGAGGATCGGGATTAGCACGTCCGCCACGTACGTCGATCCCGGCTCACTGACTACGCTAGGCCCCTGCCAGTCGATCCGAATAGTCACCGTGTTGACCGGTTGCTCGACGACGATGGCTCGGGTCGCCCCCAACGCTGGCGGATCCGGGACCGCCGTGGCAAACGGATCAGCGCCCCGGGGCCAGTCGCCAAACACCTCTTCGCCGAGGGCGAAGCCTTCGTCCGGCCCGATGTCGCCGGAGAGGATTAGCGCCGTGTTGTTTGGGATATAGAACCGCTCCTGGATCGTCCGCATCTTCTCCGGCGGCGTTGTGCTCAGAACCTCTCGGTCCCCGATCACGTTCTTGCGCGACCAGTACTCGGGTGTCCAGAGAAGCGTATCGATCGCGCGACCAAGATGGAAAAAAGGGTTCGACTCGGCGCGATCGTACTCGCCGAGCACGACCGGTCGCTCGCGCACCAGCTCCTCTTCGAGAAACAGTGGATACCGGATAGCGTCCTCCATGAACTGTAATGCCGGGCGGAGGCTATCCACACCAACCGTGACGTAATAGTTGACCCGCTCGGATGAAGTGGTGCCATTCCATGCCGCACCCAACTCGTTCACCCGTTCCAGGTATGCCTCCTGATTGGGTATGGTGCGATTGGCCTTGAAAAACATGTGCTCGTACAGGTGGGACAAACCGTCGTACTCCGGCGTCTCGGTGTACGCCCCGTTCTTGACGTTGAGCTCGATCGTCACCAGCGGAACCGAGCGGTTCTCGATGACGATGACCTCGAGACCATTGTCGAGTGTCTTGCTATGGATCGGCAGCGCGGTCTGGCCAAACAGCGGCGTGGCCCAGACGATCGCCGCTACCCCAAGTAACGTTCGCATCGGACCTCCCTCATGTAATGGCTGCGCACGGTATCTAGAAAAACGAGGCTCGTGGGCTGGCTGTTCAAGCTACCGGCTGCAAAACGGGGCCGCCCGGCTAGCCGAGCAGCCCCACAAAATCGAAATGTCGAGGGGTTTACAGGCCGACCGGGCTGTTCAGGACCCACACGAGCCCGGTGCCCGATTCGACCCCGACCTCGTAGTCCCCACGCGCCTGCCCAACGCCGGCACCCCCGGCGCCACCGATAACTCCGCCGATGACCGCACCCTTCTTGCCCCCGATGATGCCCCCGATCACCGCGCCACTGCCGGCACCGATCGCGGTCTCCTTGGTCGGGAAACCGCTATCCCGATAGCTCTCGCCAGCAACAAGAGGATCGGCCGCAACGGCCCGGGAGCCAGAGCTCGTCTCGACCGTGCGGGCTTCGAGCGTCATCGACCCGTACCCGTCGTTCCGGTCACCTTCATCGATTGCGGCGATTACGCCTCTCACGGTCGCACCGCTCGGGATGACGACGTGTCCGTTGATGACGACATCGTCGTTGACCCGCGCGGTCCACTCGTCACCAACATCATTGTTCTCGGAGTCGATCCGCGACAGCAACGTCGTCGGAATCTGCGTACCCGCCGCGATCGCAGTCGGCGCGGCCGGGCGCACGTCTTCAGGCGGGGCCTCGCGCTCAGCGGGGGCCGGAGGCGGTGGTGGTGGTGGCGGCGGCTCGCGGACGATGACCGTGCGTGTGATGACCTGCGGCTCGGGCTCATCGACGAAGTCGACCTCCTCCTCGGTCGGCTCGGCCTCGCCGAGCGCGATCGGGCCCTGTGCCTCCACGACGATCGGCAGATCCGGGTCGACCTGGTCGCCGTCCCGGTTGCACCCCAGCGCGACCAAGCCGGCGAGCGCCGCGAGCACTAATGGATATGATCGATAGACGCTAGAGCGCATGAGATCCTCCTCTGGAATCAGCTTAACTGGACCACCACCGGTATAATAGCGACGCGCGTGCTCTTTTGTTCCGGGCCCACCTAATGGGGCTAAACGTCCTCCCAGCTGAACACCGCCAAGGACACTGCCCACCCCGCCGACACGGGGGAAACCCAACCGTCCGCGATTTGGGTGCTGGCGAGTCGGCTCGCGGTGGTCGCCGTTGAGGCGAAGGGCCGATAGGACATTCTCGTCGGTGTGTAACTCGCAAGCGATCTGTGAAACAGAACTCGCCGAAGCACTAACGGAAAAGCATGAAATCGATCCGACACAACTTACGCTTGTTAATACGCTGGCAGGATAAAAACAAGTTGCCTTGACTTATAGATCAAAACCACCGAAAAACCCTATCTAAAAAACTTTCGACAAGTATTGCGAAAAAACAGTCGGTTGTGATACACTTTTTTTGTCGCGCGGTCTTGACGATCGCAGTGGACTGAGCTCAGGAGGAAAAACGTATGGCTGCTGCAGCCAGAAAAAAGAAGTCGACCAAAAAGAGAAAGAAGGCTACGCGAAAGCGCAAGGCCACCAAGAAGAAGAAGGCTACGCGCAAACGCAAGGCCACTAGAAAGAGAAAGACCACGAGAAAGAAGGCCACTCGGAAGAGAAAGAAGAAGGCCACTCGGAAGAAGAAGAAGGCCACTCGGAAGAGAAAGAAGAAGAGAAGGCCACTCGGAAGAGAAAGAAGAAGGCCACTCGGAAGAGAAAGAAGAAGGCCACTCGGAAGAGAAAGAAGAAGGCCACTCGGAAGAGAAAGAAGAAGGCCACTCGGAAGAAGAAGAAGAAGGCCACTCGGAAGAGAAAGAAGAAGGCCACTCGGAAGAGAAAGGCCCCTCGGAAGAGGAAGAAGGCCACTCGGAAGAGAAAGAAGAAGGCCACTCGGAAGAGAAAGAAGCGCTGAGCGGTCGGTTTCGACCGTCGCGACGCGTCCACGAAAGCCCGCTTCGGCGGGCTTTCGTGCTTCTGACGTGTCTATCCGCCGTGTTGCTGGGGTGCACCCCGTCGGCCACCCGTGGCGCGCGCGCAACCATGGCGACCCTGGTCCAGACGATCGACCACCTACTGGCCGACTCGACCCTGGCCGGCGTGGGCTCCGCCGTCCTCGTTGTATCCCTTGATCGCGGGGACACCCTCTACGCTAGCGAGACGAATCGACTCTATACGCCGGCATCCAACCGCAAGTTGTTCGTCGCCGCTAGTGCGCTCCACCACCTGGGACCCGATTTCCGATTCCGGACTCCGCTGATCGCAACCACCGGATTGACCGGCGACACGCTGAATGGCGATTTAGTGCTGGTCGGCCGCGGCGACCCGGATCTCACCACCGCCGGGCTGGCGGCGTTGGCCGACTCGGTGGTCTCCCTCGGGATTCGAGTCGTAACCGGCAACATCATGGTGGATGTCGGCTATTTCGACGATGTCGAATGGGGGTCCGGCTGGATGTGGGACGACGGCCCCTACTGGTACTGGCCCTATATCAATGCGTTGACGCTCAACGACAACACCGTGTCTGTCGAGATCGTACCGGGCGCACAGGTCGGCGAGCCGGTGAGGGTCCAGCTCGATCCGCCGACAGCGTATGTCGAGCTCAACGTGGACGCTGTCACGTCATCAGTGAGCGACAAGTCGACGCTCGAGGTCGAGCGTCACTGGACACCGAAGGAAAACGTGATCGATGTGACCGGCTCACTTCCCGCAGAATCCGAGCCAGTGGTTGCGATTCGGTCGATCGAGGATCCGGCGCTGTACGCGGGAACGATACTCGCGGAGTTGCTCGAGGCGCGTGAAGTCCAACTCCTCGGGACAGTGCAGCGGGGCGCGATCGAAGAAGCAGTCACCGATACGATCGCGGTTCACGTTTCCGAACCCTTGTCGGTGAGCGTAGAGAACCTACTAAAGGTGAGCGACAACCTGACTGCCGAGCAGTTAGTCAAAGTTGTTGGCGCCGAGATATCGGGGCCACCCGGAACCTACGAGTCGGGGCTCGCCGCCGAACAGCTCTTCCTCGCCAACCAGGTCGGCATCGACACGCTCGCGCTGAAGCTGGCCGATGGCTCGGGCGTTTCGCGCTACAACCTCGTCACCGCGGGACAGATCGTACGGCTTCTAATCCACATGGCTAGCCGTAGCGATATCGGCGAGCCGTTCCTGGCCGCGCTGCCGATCGCCGGTGTCGACGGCACGCTTGAGGAGAGGATGGTCGATACAGCGGCAACCAGCGTGGCTCGCGCCAAAACCGGTTCGCTGGAGGGAGTGTCGTCGCTCTCGGGCTATGTGCCGAACGCAAACGGAGAGCGCCTCGCGTTCAGTATTCTCATGGAGTTCTTTGTCGGCCCGACCGCGCCACGTCGCGCGATTCAGGACTCGATCATCGTCACGCTGGCCAAGTTCGCTCGCTAGCTTCCGCCTATCGGTAGCGTGACGGCGGACGGGCGACCGCGCCGACCCCGGTCGCCTGAAGCCCCAGTTCCACCGAGCGAATCGTTTCCAGCGTTTCCGGGTCGATCTCGTCGACCGCGCCGGGCACAACCGCGTGGCTTTCCATCGACAGAAACACCTTCCCATCGGGCCCAAACGCAAACGTGTGGGGATGGCTTGCGCTCGCTGGCTTCGTGGCGATCACCTGCTCGCTCGCGATGTCGATGACCGAGAACGACTGGTCGTTGCGGTGTGGCACATACAGTCGCTTCCCGGCGGGATCGGTGCGCAGCAGATAGGGTCCCGCGCCGACCGTGATCCGGTTCGTCACCGTGCCAAACTGAGAGGTCGGCATGACGCGGATCTCGGCACGCTTATGACAGGAGATGAACAACCGCTGATCGTCCCTCGAGAGCGCGAGACCGGCCGGATAACAGACTTCCCCCCCCGCTCGGTCTTCATCAATCAACGTGTTCGTCGAATCCACCACCGCGAACGTGGTCACGCTGATCTTCTTCAACACGTTGTCCCGCGTGCACGACACATACACAGAGTTGCCGTCGTTGGACGCCACCAAGCCGTGCGGTTTGGTGCACACCGGGATCTGTTGGACTTCGGTCATCGTCGGGGTGTGAACGACCGACACCGTGTCGAGTTGCGGATCACCGTGAAGGTTGTAGTTGGCGACAAACAGCCACGTCCCATCGGGCGTAATCGCCATCGTAGCCGGAAAGAGCCCAACGTTTGTGCGGCCAACCAGGCTGTCCTTTTGAGTCGACATCTTCCACACCGATCCGTAAGGCCAGCCGTGAGCGATCGACAGATAGTAGTGCTCCCCGTCGGGCGAAACGTCGAGCGCGTGGACGCCTTCTATGTCCTCGGTCGAGATGCCGATCGGGATCTTACGGATGAGCGTCCCAGCCTGGGGATCCATGATTGCGACCGCGTCCTCCGACTCCAGACCGACAAACAGCACGTAACCGGGGTCCTGGGGCGGCACGGATTCAGCGTGGCTAGCTTGCTCGGTGGATTGAGCGCTGGCACAGCCCGCGAGAGCGAACAGCACCAGTAAAGCGAGTGGCAACCGTGACATCGATGTTCCTCCATGATCGTGCGTCGGCGCGATTTCGATCTCCCTTAATACTACGCGGGTCGTTCCCCTCGACCACCGGGGTGTGGGCCCATACTGGTATACGTGCCGACCGAGAAACGGATTCAATCGGACCACCTACAACGCCTCCATTTCGATCGCCAGCAGGTCTTCGATCGTTTCCCGGCGACGGATCAGCTCGACCTCACCGTCTTCGGTGATCCACACCTCGGCCGGGCAAGGGTGGGAGTTGTAGTGGCTGGCCATCGACATCCCGTAGGCCCCGGCGTCGAGGACCGCCAGCAGGGCTCCCGAGCCAAGCTGTGGTAGCGGGCGACCACGGGCCAGGTAATCCGTCGACTCGCAAATCGGGCCACCGACATCGGTCGGCTCCAGCGCGCCGTCGCGCTCTTCGACCGGCCACACGCGGTGCTCGGCACCATACAGGGCCGGCCGCAAGAGCGTAGTCATCCCGCCATCGACGATCGCCAACCGGCGATCGGGACGCGGCTTGTTGTATAGCACCTTGGTCAGTAAGCAACCCGCTGGACCCACCAGGAAGCGACCCAGCTCGAGCACCAGCTCGACCCCTGTGGCGTGAATCGCGGGCACCATCGCGGCCGCAAAATCGGCTGCAGCGGGCACCGATTCACCGTCGTACGAGATCCCGAAGCCGCCCCCCGCGTTGATCCACTTCAACGGTGCCCCCATGGCTCGCGCCTGCTGAGCGCATCGGACGACCTCCTCCAAGCCCTGTTCGTAGGGTCGCATGTCGGTGATCTGACTCCCGAGGTGCATGTGTAGCCCCACCAGCTCGACCTCCGGACGGCCTACGACCCGATCCAGGGCGTCCGCGAACTCGCTCGGGATGAGACCGAACTTGTCCATCCCCCGGCCAGTCGTGATGTGCGGGTGAGTGAGCGCATCGACGTCAGGGTTGATCCGTAACGCCACCGGGACAGCCGAGCGCCCCAACGCGTTTGCCAGCCGTGTCACCGCCTCCGCCTCCTCGACCGACTCCAGCGTGATCATCCATAGCTCCGATGCCACCGCCCGCTCGAGCTCAGCGTTGGTCTTCCCGACACCGGCGAAAACCACCCTTTCGGCAGCCACGCCGGCTGTCACTGCCCGCTCGAGCTCGCCGCCCGAGACGACATCGAAGCCAACTTCCCGAGAATCAAGCCACTTTAACAACCGTAGATTCGAGTTCGCTTTGACCGAGTAGCACACGCGCGTCGGATAGTCGTCAAACGCTTTCCGGACCGCGGCCAGCCGCGCGCCGATCGTGGGACGATGATAGACGTAGAGCGGGGTGCCGAACTCAGAGGCCAAGTCGGCCAGCGATACACCGTCGACGCCGAGTTGGCCGTCGGCGTAATCGAAGGGAGTGTCCATGCCGACCAAGCTTGCGGTTGGCTCCTGGGGCGGCAATGGGGTCGGTTGCCCGTTGCGCGAGCCGATGGGTAGATTCGGTTGGATGTCCGGACAATTCCTACGCCATCGCTCCCGTCAGCGGCGAGGTCCGCTCGCCGTCGTCGTGGGGTTGTCCCTCTTTGGGGCCGCCGGACTGCGGGCCCAGGACGTCGAGCCAGTCACACCCGTAGCGCAGACCCAAGTCGTCCGGCAGTCTGCATTCACGTTGTGGTGGCCACAATACGAGCGCCTGATGCGCGAGTTTCTCCGCAACACCCCACCCGATGCCGGAGAGATTGCGCTCCCCGCCCCGACCCCGAGCGGCTTTTACCGCGAGATCGAGATCCTGGGACGAATTATCAACCCGGCGCTGGGCGGGGTGACGCTGTACAGCGTCACCACTGAGGGTGACCTGTTTCAAGCGCTGTTCGTGGTCGGGGAGTCAAGTCGCGCCTGGCCGCTCGTCAACCGCGTCGATCCAGCAGCTTTCCAACAAGAGATGTCAAACACCTATGTCGACGCCGTGAACGCGTTGCTCGATCGCGAGAAAGTCACTCCGGCTTCCGCAGAAGAAGCGCTCAAGCTGGCCCGTTTCGTGGTCGAGGTTTTCCACAACTTCGATTACCGCTACACGCCCGCCAGCGTCGATTCGCTGACATTCGCCGAACTCAACCTCGTCCGAGTTCTGGAGTCCATCGATGAGATCCCCCAGGGTCTTCGGCGATTCGACACCGAGGGTGGCAACGCGCTGCTGTACGGCAAGATCCCCGACCGGGTTCGGAACTCTGTCACGCCACCCAGGGTCCGGAGCGATGAAGCCGACGTATTTGACATCGCTTTTTACAGCTGGCACCCTCAGTCTGGCGAGCTGAAGCGATGGGAGATTCGTCTCGCCGATGGTCAGTTTGAATCACTCAAGGACCAGACCATCGAGAAGTGGGCCTCGTTCACAGTCGAAGACTTCTAGCGCACGGCCTCAAGATCCTGTTGCCGGCCGCGTTGGCGCTCGGCTGCGGCGAAGTGGACAACCCCGACATGGGCCGGGACATGCGGACCCTGAGGACCCCCCGGGGCCGCCCCGCCGTGAACGCCGATACCCTGCCTCCCGCCGTCCCCAATGGCCAACCAATGCCACCGGCCGAGCTTGCCGCCGGCATCCCTCCGTACCCCAATGCCACCGTGTACGTACGGCATCCCGCTCCGCGATCGAGTCACTGGGTTCAGGCGTTCACGTTCGACACCTGGGATCAGGTGACGGCATTCTACGAGGAAAACCTGCCGGGCTGGAAGATCACCAAGCAGGCCACCGTGGTTGTGTTCGAGAAGGAGCCCGACCAGGCGGCGATCACCGTCTCGCCGTGGGCGTATCAGGATCTGCCCGATGACGCTCCGCGTGTACTACGAGAAGCCCGTACCGCGATCGGCACCGCCTGGGACTAGGACAGGTCCAACAGCGGCAGGGTAGACTCCGGATCCATCGAGCGCATCAACGGATCGGCATAAGGCACCACCGTGATCTCGCACGTGACGCCGACGACCCCGGCCGTCAAATGGCCCCCGCGCGTTCGACAGTCACGGTCCGAAATGACCACGTGGCAGTGGAGCCGGATGTCGTCCTCAAACTGGGCGACGTTGCCGATCAGGCTGGCGATCTCCCAGACGCCCTCGAATGTCCGCTCGCGATAGTGCTTTTCGTAACGATCAAACCACGCCATCCGGGGCGACTCGATCGCCCCGATGCCCGCTAGCGCGCCGCTCACGACCTCGGCCTCGCGGATGGCGTCCGCAATGCCGTCGAGGATCGAAGTCCCCCTCGCGAGCGTGATGACCAGGTGGTCGTTGCGGCGTGTCCAAGCGGTCACGGCTCGATCCTCTCGGCGACAACGATCGGGTTTCCGGTCAAGGCGCTGCGCCCAGTGCGCACCGTACCCTCGACCCGAATCGTCTGGAACGGCGCCAGTTGCTCGAAGTCGTCCTTAAGCGTTGGCGGGACCACAATGTACACATATTGACGGTCACCACTCGGCGATCGAGCCAGATCGTAAAGTTCACCCCGCTCGAAGTCGGTCCGCCACTCATCGGCCGTCTGAAGCGCGATGTGTTCGAGCGTCCATGCCACCTGGTGGCCGCTGAACTCCTCCGGAGCGAGCGCGACAGCCGCCGGTGTAGCGTCGGCGTCAGAGCCAGTCTCCACGACACCGGTCGGAACCCAACCTTCTACGCGTACCCGGGTCCAATCACCACGCGTTTCGAGCGCCGCTAGGTTTAACCCTTTGGGCAACGTCGCGATCTCCGAACCGCCGGGCTTTCCACGCATCCCAACCGACTCGGCCAGTTGGCCGATCGTCCCGCGACGAGTATGGGGTGTCGCGGTCCCGGCAGGTGGCGCCGAGTCGGCGCCGGTTACGCCCTCCGGCCCTGCGGGCTCAGCCACCGTTACCTCGCGAACTGCCGAATTGGGCAACCAGCCGATCATCTGGATCTCGAACCATCGTCCCTGCGTACCGACGCGGCGCACTTCGACACCGCGCACGAGTGACCCCAGGATTTTGCCGTTGGGCCCAGCCCGAACGTTTTCGCGACCCGGGGTCACGCGATACTGGTCACCACTTCGGGCGAGCGACGGCCGCCACATCAACCCGTGGACGCGGACGCGCATCCAACCCCCTCGGCCACCGAGTCGCTCGAGTGGAGCGCCTCGATTCAGGTAACCCAGCACCCGCCCGGTGCTGCTCCACTTCAGCTCGGTGCGTTCGACGACCACCTCGACCTGCTGGCTGGGGCCCGCCGCGACCACCGTAACCAACAAGCTGATCGCCGCCCACGGGGCGGCTGTTTTCCAAGATCGCTGCATAAGACCATTCTTCGGTCCCCCGAGGCGCTTGTCAAGCCGCCCCCAGCCCGGCGTAGGCACCGCGCCGTCATCTCTTAGATTCCCCGGACTGTGTCAGCGGATCTCGACCCCACCTTTCACGTCGTGCTCGTGGAGCCCCGGATTCCTCAGAACACTGGCACGATCGGTCGTCTCTGTGTGGCCGCCGGGGCGATGCTCCACCTCGTCGGCCCGCTCGGTTTCTCGATCGATGATAGAAGAAGAAGACGCGCGGGATTGGACTACTGGCCGGATCTGAAGTGGTCGGTATACGACGACTTGGCAGCTTTTCTTCGGACCGCGGATCCCGACGAGGAACGATGTTGGTACACAGTCGCACACCGCGGGGCGCCGTACACGGAGGCCACCTTTCGGCGTGGCGACTATCTGTTCTTCGGCGCCGAGACTGTTGGGCTTCCTCCCGATCTCCACGCCGCACACGCAAATCGTTGTCTGTTGATCCCGATGGATGCGCGTGCGCGATCGATCAACCTCGCCATCGCGGTCGGTATCATCGTGTATGAGGGATTGCGACAAACGACGTGGCCCCACGGGCCTGGAGCCACGTTTTCGTGACCGCCGGTCGGCTTCATCCGGGGGTGTTATCTTGGCTTCGACGCGCTCGAGAAAACGTCTAGCAGTGATTCTCCCCGTGATGTCATTTATCCGTTCCTCAGTGACCACTCTCACGGTCGCGTCGGTAGCGATCGTCGCCTCGACGGGCTGTGGCAAAGGACCGGCGTTTGGTTCCGACAACGCGATTATCGTGGTCATTCCCGAGGCACTCGAATCGAGTCTGAACGACCCGATTCGCAGGAGCTTCGAGCGCACCGTCTTGACCACCCGAGAAGAGCCGGTTTTCGAGGTCACGTTCACCACCCCCGAAGCGATCGGCGAGTTCACGAAATGGAAGCGGGTGGTGGTGATCGAAGCGACTCGCGACGCACTGTTGTTGCCCGAGTTAGTTGACGTGCCGGCAAGCGGCGAGGTGAACGAAGAGGTGCGCGACAAGTGGGCCCGCAACCAGACGATCCATGTCCTCGGAGCGGACACCCCGGCCGCGACCTCGGCCCTGGTGCACAAGGAACTTGACTCGTTATATGAGGTCATCCACCAGGACTTTGTCGACTATCATGTCAGTCGAATGTGGGCCAGCGGCCCAGATTCCTCGTTGGCGCGTCAAATGGCCGAGGACTTGGGCCTGTTGATCGTGCTACCACGCGTCTATCGGCCGGCGCAAGCGTCGGCTCCGCCCGACACCCGTACCTGGTTCAACCTCGAACCGCGGCGGGTTGTGTCGATCCACTGGGCACCGCTACCGGCGCAGATCGACCCCGACACCGTGCTCGCGGTGAGGGAGGCATGGGGGCACGCGATCTTTCCTGGCGACTCGATTGCGATACGGCCCGATTCAACCGGCGCCAGCCCGCGCTTGATCGCGATCGCGTCCCGCCTGGCCGGCCAACCGGCAATACGGCTTCAGGGCGTGTGGCAGAACCGATCCGACGTCACCGCGGGTGTTTTTCTCACCTACGGCCTGGCCTGCAACGATCGGCTGGTCCTGCTCGATGGTCATCTCTACGCACCGGATCGGCCGAAGTACCCGTTCTTGATCCAACTCGAGCAGATCTTCGAGACATTCCGCTGTGTGGACGAAGCGGCGTGAAGTTCGTCCACCTCCACACTCACTCGCAGTACTCACTGCTCGATGGCGCAAATCGGTCCGACCGGCTGGTAGCCGCGACCGGCCGGATGGGGATGCAGGCAGTCGCGCTCACCGACCACGGCAACCTGTTCGGCGCAGTCGAGTTCTATCAGGCGGCGCAGGCCGGTCACATCAAACCGATTCTCGGGATGGAGGCCTACATCGCGGAGGGTAGCCGCCGTGAACGCGGTGGCCGCGCGGGAAGCTATTTCCACCTCGTGCTGTTGGCCGAAGACAATATCGGTTGGCAGAACCTGATGAAGCTCTCCTCGATCGGTTACCTCGATGGGTTCTATTACAAGCCGCGCATCGATCACGAGACGCTGGCCCAGCACGCGCGCGGCCTGATCGGCTTGAGCGCATGCCTAAAGGGAGAAGTGGCGACCGAGTTGGACCGTGAGAATTACCGCGGAGCAAAGGAACGGGCAGAGCGAATGGCGCGGACCTTTGGGCCGGACCGGTTCTTTCTCGAGCTCCAAGACCACGGCATCCCGGCGCAGGCCAAGGTGAACACCGGAGTCCTGGAGCTCGCCACGGAGCTTGGGTTGCCCCTGGTCGCCACCAACGATGTTCACTACGAGCGTCGCACGGATGCGTCGTCACACGATGTCCTGCTCTGCATTCAGACCGGCAAGCTCGTCGATCAAGAGGACCGCATGCGATTCTACTCCGACGAGTTCTACTTGAAGAGCCCGGAAGAGATGGCATCGCTGTTCGGGGCCCATCCCGAAGCGCTCGAGAATACCGCCTGGGTCGCCGATCGCTGCAACGTCAATCTCGATTTCGACCGAGTCTTGCTGCCGGCCTTCCCGCTCGCCGAAGGCCACGCGAACCTCGAGGAGCTGCTGGAGTCGCAGGCCCGAGCTGGTCTGGAGGCACGCTACGAACCGGTGTCACCCGAGGCGCGTGAGCGGTTCGACTATGAGCTCGACGTGATCCAGCGCACCGGCTACGCCGGCTATTTCCTGATCGTGGCCGATTTCATCGCATATGCGCGCGAGCAGGGGATCGCGGTCGGTCCGGGGCGCGGCTCGGCAGCGGGTAGTCTGATCGCCTACTGCCTCGGGATCACTAACATCGAACCGCTGCGTTACGGCCTCCTTTTCGAGCGCTTCTTGAATCCAGAGCGCATCTCAATGCCGGACATCGACATCGATTTCCGTGACGATCGCCGCGGTGAGATCATCGACTACGTCAAGCAGAAGTACGGCGATCAGTCAGTGGCTCAGATCATCACCTTTGGCACGATGAAGTCCAAAGCCGCGGTCCGCGATGTGGCGCGCGTACTGCAGCTGCCGCTATCGGAAGCCGACCGACTGGCGAAGATGATCCCCAATGCCCCCGGGTCCCCGCAACCGCTGCGCATCGAAGAAGCGATCGAACAAGTTCCAGAGATCGCACAGGAATACAAATCGAGTAACCGGGTACGGCGCTTGCTGGACGATGCGCAAGCACTTCAGGGCCTAGCCCGGCACGCCTCGGTTCACGCCGCCGGCATCGTGATCGCACCCGACCAACTCGTCAATTATGTGCCGCTCTATCGCTCCGAGAAGAAGGAGCTCACCACCCAGTGGGACATGAACAGCATCGAGAAGGTCGGCCTTCTCAAGATCGACCTGCTCGGCTTGCGCACCCTGACAGTGATCGACGACGCCGTCGAGATGGTGGCCGAACAGACCGGTGAGAGGATCGACATCGAGCGACTATCGCCCGACGACGCACTGCCTTACGAAATGCTGGGACGTGGTCAGACGGATGGGGTCTTCCAGTTCGAATCGTCGCTAGCTACGGACATCTGCCAGCGTATGAAGCCTGATCGATTCGAGGACTTGATAGCGATCAACGCGTTGATCCGACCGGGGCCGCTCGACACGGGTATGACCGAGCGGTACATCCGGAGAAAGCGCGGCGAGGAGCCGATCGACGCCTATCACGTCGATATCGAGGACCTCCTAGCGGACACTTACGGCGTCATTACCTATCAGGAGCAAGTGATGCAGATCGCCAACCGACTGGCGGGTTTCTCGCTCGCCGAGGCGGATATCCTGCGCAAGGCGATGGGCAAGAAGATCCAGTCCCTGATCGACGAACAGTTGGGTCGCTTTCGTCATGGAGCCCTCGAGCGTGGATATCCGGAGAAGGTCGTCGACCGGCTGGTGACCGATATCGCGACGTTTGGGCGGTACGGGTTCAACAAGAGCCACTCCGCGGCGTACGCGCTGCTGTCGTATCAGACGGCGTACCTCAAGGCTCATCATCCGCAGGAGTTCATGGCCGCCCTGCTCTCCAACGAGATGGGCAACAGCGACAAGGTCGTCCGCTACATCGACGCCTGCCGATCAATGGGTATCGAGATCCTGGGGCCGGACGTCAACGAATCCGGCTACGCGTTCACCAGGGTCGATCATGGGCTTCGATTTGGTCTC
This sequence comes from Gemmatimonadota bacterium, assembly GCA_039588915.1. Classification (GTDB taxonomy): domain Bacteria; phylum Gemmatimonadota; class Gemmatimonadetes; order JACCXV01; family JAHWKZ01; genus CAMYLR01. Next base: position 24,197 of record JBDGYV010000016.1, on the reverse strand, counting down.
GGGGCGATCAAGAATGTCGGGCGGGGGGCGATCGAATCGATCATCGCCGCGCGTGAAAAGAAGGGCCCTTTCTCAGACCTCTACGAGCTCGCCGAACGGGTCGATCTTCGACAAGCCAACAAACGGGTGCTGGAGAGCTTGGTGCTGGCCGGTGCCTGTGACGGTCTCGCCGGCCACCGCGCACAACAAATCACCGTGCTCGATTTGGCCATCGGACACGGCCAGAGGAAGGCTCACGAGCGCGCCCGAGGACAGTTCACGCTCTTTGGTGGTGCGACCGGAGAAGCCGATTCCACGTTGCCCCCGTTGCCCGATGTCGATCCGTGGCAGCCAGGAGAACGGCTGCGTCAGGAAAAGGAGGTCCTGGGCTTCTATATTTCCGGCCACCCGTTGGATAAGGTTCGCGCCCAGCTGGCGGTGCTCGATTATCAGACGGCCGCTGGGCTCGCCGATGAACCGCATGGCCGCACAGTCACGCTGACCGGAGTTGTGACCGCGGTGCGCGGGCTGCGCGACAAACGGGGCAAGGATATGGCCTTTTTCACGCTCGAGGATTACACCGGTACGGTGGAGGTCATCACGTTCAGCTCGATATACGAGGTTTCGCGTGCGCTCATTCACAGCGACACGCCACTTCTGGTCAGCGGTCGACTGGACCGCCGTGACGACGAGGCCGGCAAGGTCATCGCCGACTCGGTCACCGCGCTATCCGAAGCCGGCCATGCGAGCGACCACCGGTTGATCGTCAGAGTTCCACCCGACAAGTGCGATTCATCCACATTGGCCGAGGTGCGGTCGCTGCTCGTTCGCAACTCTGGCTCGATGCCGGTCCGACTGAACGTTGACACCGGCGCGTGCAATGCGGTGCTTTCGACCGGGATCTCGGTCGCTCCAAGCAACGGACTGCTGGAACCGCTGACCGCACTGCTGGGCGCCGACAACGTCCGGCTGGAGGCGTCGACACCAGTCTCACGAGGGAACGGCGGGCTCGAGCGCGAGCGCGGAATATGACGACCGGAGCGCACCTCGATTTCGAGCGGCCGATCATCGAGCTCGAAGAGAAGATCGCCGAGATGGAGTCGATGGCCGAGGAGCGCGGTATCGACGTATCGGCCGAGCTCTCCACGCTGCAAGCCAAGCTGACCCGCCTCAAGGAAGACATCTTCACCAGTTTGTCTCCCATTCAGCAGGTGCAACTGGCTCGCCACCCACGACGACCCTATCCGCTGGACTTCATCGAACGGTGCTTCACCGATTGGATCGAGCTGCATGGGGACCGGGCCTACGCCGACGACCAAGCCATGATCAGCGGACTGGCTCGCTTCGACGGACAGCCGGTCATGGTCATCGGGCAACAGAAAGGCCGCGGCACGAAGGAGAACCTGCGGCGCAACTTCGGCATGCCACATCCGGAAGGGTATCGCAAAGCTCTCAGGCTTATGCACCTGGCCCAAAAGTTCGGTCACCCCATAATCACTCTCATCGACACTCCTGGCGCTTATCCTGGGATCGGGGCTGAGGAACGCGGCCAGGCCGAAGCGATCGCTCGCAACCTGCGGGAAATGGCAGCGCTCCAGGTACCCACGATATCGGTCGTCACTGGGGAGGGCGCATCCGGCGGCGCGCTCGGGATCGGGATTACCGATCGGATCTTGATTCTCGAGAACGCGTTCTACTCGGTGATCAGCCCCGAAGGATGCGCCGCGATCCTGTGGAAGGACGGCGAAAAGCGCGACCTCGCAGCGCGGGCAATGAAGATCACCGCGCGCGACCTGTACGAGCTCGGCGTCGTTGATGAGATCGTCGTCGAACCGATGGGCGGAGCCCATACGGACTACGCAGCGGCCGCGCGAGGGGTGGAGGACGCCGTTCGCCGGCATCTAGCCGAGATCACCGCCTGGAACAGCGATGATCGCATCAAACGAAGACAGGAGAAGTACCGGCAAATGGGCGCGTGGCAGAGCGAGGCCGGGATTCACGCCGCTCGCCGCAGCGACTCGCCGGCGCCGACAGCCTCCTGAACGAGCTCAGCCACCTCGACGCTGAGGGTCGAGCGAGGATGGTCGACGTCTCCGACAAGACGGTGGCTCGGCGGATCGCCCGCGCCAGCGGCTCGCTGATGATGAGCTCACAGGCGCTCGATCAACTCACTTCAGGGCGGTTGCCGAAGGGCGACGCGCTCGCGGTTGCCCGCGTTGCAGGGATCCAGGCCGCCAAGGAGACCGCCCGTCTCGTCCCGCTATGTCATCCGCTGCCGCTTGACCACGTTGCGGTAGAGGCCGAGCTCGATCCCCATCTACCCGGGGTGCGCGTGACTTCGGAAGTGATCGTCACCGCGCGTACTGGCGCCGAGATGGAGGCGCTGGTGGCGGTCAGCGGTGCCTTGCTGGCGGTTTACGACATGGCGAAGTCGGTCGACCGGTCGATGACGCTCGAGGCGATTCGGCTCGAGCAGAAGACGGGCGGTGCCAGCGGGACATACACGCGGGACAAGAGCGAGTGACACGCTGGTGGCTCACAACCGCTGTCGCCCTCACCGGGCTCACCGGATGCGACCAGCGGCCGAGTGGCGAGGAAGTCGCCAACGATCGCGATTCTGAGGCAGCCGTGATGGTGGCCGACACCCAGTTTGTCGTCGACTCATCGGGTGCCAATCTTCTCATCATCACCGGTCGAACCACGGTGCGCGAGTTTCGGCCGCGAAAAGGCTCTGGTGATCCCGACGCCCCAGATGCGTATCGTGAGCTGCCTGCCAGGACCGTGCATTCGCTGATCCAAGCCGCCCGCCCGCCGTGGTACATAATCGACGTACGGACCGACGACGAGTGGGTTGGAATGGGCCACCTACCTGGCGCGACGCTGTTTCCACTCGAGCGACTAGAGCGAAATATCGAAGACCTCCATGTCCGCACCGACCAGTTCGTGCTCGTCTATGGCCGAGACACGGCGCACGGAAGGATGGCGGCCCGACTCCTGGCCGAGCACGGATTCCCCCACCTACGCGTCCTGCAAGGCGGTTTTGGCGCCTGGCAACAGGCTGGTCTGGAGATCGGTGAACACCCGTGAAGCGGTGGCCTGTCACTCGCCGTAGTGGTGGCCGGCTCGCCGTCCTGCTGCTGACGCTGGCGGCCTGTCTGGGCGACAGCGATACCGCGCTCGGTCCGTTTCCTGGTCGCGCGCTTGGTCTCCGACTCGAGCGCATCGTAGCGATCGGGGACGGGTTTCTGGCTGGTGAGCAGGACGGCGCTCTGTACCGCGGTGGGCAGGACCTCTCGATCCCCGCGTTGTTCGCCGCTCACGCGGGTGTAACCGATTTCGCGCAGCCGTTGATCTCCGACCCCGGCTTGGCCACGGTCAGCGAGAGCGGTGGACGACTAACACTCGTCAGCACGCAACCACCGGTCATCGAGCGCACGACGACCAGCGGCGTGCTTCTCGACCCGGACCGCCCTGGACCGTACAACAACCTCAGCGTTCCCGGTGCTCTACTTAGCGAAGCGCCGACCGCGCAAAGTCTGGGGACATCGATTCAGGGCAATCAATTCTACGATGTCGTGCTGCGCGGCCGAGGGACCTTTACCGAACAGGCGATCGAGCTCGACGCGACTTTCGTCCTGCTCTGGCTGGGAACCAACGATGTGTTGACGTACGCCCGTGCGGGCGGGCATTTCGCACTGGCCCCGGGATTGCCTACTCCCGAAGCGACCTTCGCTCTGATCTACGAGGACATTCTCGATCAGCTGCTGGGGCTAACCGATCAGATTGCCGTGTTCAACATCCCAGACGTGACGCAACTGCCGTTTCTCAACACCATCCCGCCGGTTGCGATCAACCCCGCAACGGGCGAGCCGTTCACCATTACGGTCCTCGAGAGAGTGGTGGATCCGGTGACGGGCGACACGCTGAGCGTCCAACGTCAGGTGCCGGTTCCGCTGCTTGGCCCGGGAGGCCCCCTCGCGTCGTCAGATCTCGTATCGCTGGAGGCGCAACCGCTGATCGACTTGGGGGTCGGAGTACCAATCCAGCAGGGCGGACTCGGCGTGCCGCTCTTCGACCGGTTCGTCCTCGATCGGGACGAGCAGACCCTGGCCCGGGATGCGATCACTGGGTACAACGCGATCATCGAGAGGCTGGCCGGCGAGCACGGGTTGGCGCTGGTGGACGTTCGAAGCGTCACCGACGCGATCCACGATCGCGGCCTGATCACCGATGGCGTCCTCTTGACGGAAGAGTTCGTAACCGGACAGGGGTACAGCCTTGACGGCACGCACTTCACACCCAAGGCCTACGGAGTAATCACAAACCGCTTGCTGGAGGCGGTCAACGCTCGTTACGGCAGCCGCCTGCCCGCAATTCGGACTAGCGATTTACCAGGCGTTCCACTGATCTCTTTGCCCTGAGCGCGTGGTGGCGGTCAGTTTCGGTGCCCGAGCATCATCTGTTTGGCCGTTAGCGGCAAGCGCCGGAAACTGCGCAGCGCGTCGAGTCTACGGTCCTGCGGCAGGGCCTCCAGGTGATCAATGAAGCGCGAGGCGTGGCGCGCGGCTCCACGATACCGTGCGTCGAGGGTCCCATCCTCATAGGCGACATCCCAGCGGGTCACCGCTTGATGGCGGACCCACGCCCGGTCCGTTGTGGTGTAGTTCCGGGCGAGACCGCGGACAAACAACCTCAACAACAAGTAGGCATCGATCCGGGCCAGCATCTCGAGCTCGGTCAGGAAGTTGGGATCGACGACCCGCGAAGAACCGCGTTCGGTGAAGGCATACGTGGTGTGAATCGCGTGGCTCAGCTCCTCGGTCAACACCAAGAACGGGAGCACGTTCTCCTCACTCAAGCTGCTTCGGGGATCGCGGTCCTCTAGCGTCGATATCACGCGATCGTCAAAGAACAAGGCGAGCCGCAGGTTTGCGTCTTCCACGTAAAAGAAGAACCGCGCGAGATCAGACATCTCAGCGTGAGATGTCTCGCTTCTAACCACTAACTCCGCACACCGCCTTGGTCCGACGACACAGTTCTCGAGATCAACACCGGTCTCGCGACCGTATGTCGTTTCGAACACCCGTTGGAGGTCACCAAGCAAAGCCATCACCGTCAGTTCCGAACCCGGTATAGCGCCTGGCGACACAACCGATCTGCGCCGAGGGGTCGGCGGCCCAAATGCAAGTGCTCGTCGACGAGATCGTTTAGTGCCTGGCGGAGCACTGGGAAACGGTCGGCCATAAAGCCCAACACCTCGCCCAGCGAGTGACGGCGCGCAACTCGGGAGCGCGACGCGGCTGCGTAGTGGCGGCGTCCCATGTCCTCGTAGTAGGCGAGGCTGACGGGTCGCCTTCCGTGCACCGAGCGGTGGTAGATCCAGTCTGGGAAGACACCGGCCAGGAACAACGCCCGGTTGCCAATCTCCGCCTGCAGTGCAAACGCGCGCTCAGGATCTCCCGCCCCAGTCATCTCCGTTACCAAATCCACCAGATAGACCGACTCCGGTGGCGGTTCTTTCTCCTGACGGCGCGCCTCGAGGTGATACGACAAGAGTGCACCCACGTAGTCGGCGACGGCACCTCCCTCGTCGATTCCGTGCTCAAGGAATACGCGACGGACGACGATGTAATAGAAGAAAAACGGAGACACGTTAAGCAGTCGTGGGGCCCCGAGGAGGCGGGAGAAGAGACGTGGATCGTCTAGCAGCCGGTCCAGCGAGTCTGCGTCGCTGGTCAACTCGTCGAGCGGTGCGCGTTGTGATCCATCCGGATCGAGCGTTTCGACCAGGAAGTCGAGGTCGTCAGGGGTTAGACGCGCCCGGCAGTTGGCCTTGATCACGGGGGCTCACCTCCTCGCTCGTGTTCCCATTCAGGGTTCTCCTTCCAAACCCCACCATCCACGAAGACTTCCTTCTTCCACACCGGCAGGACCGCCTTCAACCGATCGATCCCATACTCGCAGGCCGCGAAGGCCTCGCGCCGATGGGGCGCGGAAACCGCCACCAGGACACTCACCTCACCCACATCCACGGTTCCCAGCCGGTGTGCGATCGCCAGTCCAATCGTCTGCGGCCATTTGCGGGCAATTTCCGTACCGATCTCCTCGAGCGTGCGTTCCGCCAGCGGTGCATAGGCTTCGTATTCCAAGTGTCGTACTGCCTTGCCCTCAAACGACTTGCGTGTCGTACCGGCAAACACCGCGATCGCTCCGGCGGCGGTATCTGCAACGCTGCCGACCACCCTTGCTACGTCGAGAGGAACCTCAGTTATTTCGAATTCCGTGCGCATCGTTACAGAAAACTGCCGGCAGCAGAAGCCGAGCGGGGGTGCCAGCTGCTAGCCACCACTGACCGGAGGGATGATGGCGACCTCGTCGTCGGGCCCGATCGAAACGTCGGCCTCGACGTAATGCTGGTTGACGACCAACCGAGAGCGCCCCAGGAGCGGTGCCAGGTTTGGATGCGCTGATGACAGCGCATCGACGACCGTTGCCGCCGTCACCGGCGTCGACAGCTCCACGACGGTTCGGCTGCACCCTACCGCCTCGCGGGCCGGTCCGAACAGCAGCACGTTGACCCCAAACGATGGGTTCAATGCGATGCCGTCTCGACGCGGTGTAGATCCACCGCTTCTTGCGGGTTGGACGACGATTCCAGGTGACGATTGAAGAAGGCGGCTACGCGGGCCGAGTACGCTGGCCGATCGACGAAGTACGCGCCGCAGTGATGGGCCCCTTTTACAAACCACGCCTCGTGCTTGTCGGGTGAGATAGCGACCAGCCGCTCGGCATGCTGGCGAGGAACCAGCGCGTCCTGAGAGCCATGGATCACAAGCACCGGTTTGTCGGCCAACTTCGGCATGGCCGCTTCGGGTGCTATCGCCGAGAACGGGGGCTTGCCCCATCGCCGGTGCCACCACTCAACCGCCAAGAGGAACACCCGACCGTCCAGCCATCCGCGCAGATACTGCCGTGATTCCCGATGCGCTACGTGTTCGAGCATCGTGCGCTGGCTCGCGAATACGCTGTCAACCGCGATCGCCGCGACCCGGGGGTCGGAGCCGCCCAACAACGCGACCACGCCACCCATCGAGTAGCCGAGCAGTCCTATCGTCGCTCGTGGCACCTGCTTGTTCGCCACTTCAAGTGCGGCCTTCAAGTCCTCCTGCTCCCACAATCCCATCGAGATGCTCGCTCTATCGCTCGTGCCCCGTCCGCGAAAGTCGAACAGCAGAACATTGAATCCGGCACGCCACAAGTAGCTCGAGATCCCCAACAGCTGCGCTTTGTGACCACGGTAACCGTGCATGACGATAACCACGCGCCGACTGCTAGATCGCGGTAGAAACCATCCGTGGAGCCGCACGTCGTCGGCGGTCTTGAACTCGATCGGTGAAAACTCCAGGTCGAGCTCCCACGGTGTGAAGGCGAAGTTGGCATCCGGCTGAGAGGAAGGAGGACGATTGATGCGCCACGCCCCGAGCCAACCCAACAAGACCCATAAACCCGCCACCAGGCTGAGCAAACCCAACCCGATGACCGCCGCGATTGCTACCCCTGCGGTCACTCCGCGCTCTGTCGCGCTTCGGAGGTAATGGAACGATCCCGCCCGCCGCGCTTGGCGGTGTACAGAGCCTGGTCAGCCCAAGCGATGAGCGCATCTTGACGATGCTGAGGGCTGGTGAAGTCCTCGGATCCAAACGGCATACAAGCCACCCCACACGATATTGTCAGTGGCTTCCCCTGCAAAGCCTCGAAGTAGTGAGCTTTGACTTCTCGCCGCATCCGCTCCGCCTGGCGAAACGCCCCGGCCATGCCCGTCTCCGGGAGCAGCACGGCGAACTCCTCGCCCCCGTAGCGTGCGACAAGATCTGTCTCGCGGATCGTTCGCACCAGTACGTTCGCCAGTTCCTTGAGAACAGCGTCCCCGCGCTGGTGACCAAATGTGTCGTTGACGTTCTTGAAATGATCAAGGTCGAGGAGTATCAACCCCAGGTCGGAGCTGTACCGCTCGGCGCGTTTGTACTCGTCTTCGAGCCGTTGATAGAAGTGACGATGGTTGTACAGGGCCGTCAGGTCATCGGTGTTGGCGAGCGTCGACAATCGCTGATTGTCGACCGCCGCCTGCTCATACAATGCAGCGTTGGCGAGACCGTTGGCGGCCGCACTTCCGACAACCTGGGCAAAGCGGATCTCGGGTCGTGTATACGGCCGATGCTCGCGGGAAGAAAGCAACACGTACACTCCCAATTCTCTGCGTATATCAAGCGGAACGATCAACACCGACTTGCGCCCAGGTATCCGCTCCGTCACGTCAGCCAACAGCGGGTCGTTATCGGTGTCGTCGATCACTACCACCCGGCGTTCCGATGCCGCCTTAAGGATCTCCGGATACTCTTCAAGGCTGATTTCCTGATTCCGCATCTCCGGTTCTTCGCGGGTCGCGACTAAGTACCCAGTCCGTTCATCGATCACCTTGATTAGCGATACCCGATCCGACTTGACCACTGCGCCCAGCTCGCTGACGATCGTGAACAACACCTCATCGCTATCCAGCGACGAGCTGACCGCCTGGGAGATGCGCAGCATCGCGGCGAGATCGTCGTGGTATCGCTTGACCTCGAGGTTGGTGCGGATGCGGGCGTCGAGCTCGTCGAAGAAGAACGGCTTCGTGACGTAGTCCGATGCCCCCGCCTCGAGTGCCTCGACCACGTCCTCACGACCGCTCTTGGCGGTCAGCATGAGGATCCGCACGTCTTTGAGTTTGGGGTCCTGCTTGAAAATGCGACATACCGCGAGGCCGTCGACCTCGGGCATCATGACGTCGAGGAGCACCAAGTCCGGTGGCTCCTGACGTGCTATTTCTATTGCTTCACGTCCATTTCTGGCCACAGACGTCCGATACCCCTTGAATTGCAACATCGTTGTCAGCGTGTCGCAAATCGAGGGATCGTCGTCGACGACGAGGATAAAGGCATCCAGGACCGCGTCGCCGGGTGCCTCTTTGGCGGGCGCCTTCAGACAGCGTCACTCCTCTTCAGGTCCCAGGGGGAGCTGCTCCTTGACCGGGTCTTGTGACGGAACAGCACTCTCTGCCTCATCATCAAGCACGACCCGTGCCACGTCCCCTACACGATGCCCCTCGTCGAGGTTGATCAGCTTGACACCCTGAGTCGCGCGACCCATGACCCGCACCCCCTTGACCGGGAACCGAATGATGATGCCGCCGGTCGTCACAACCATGAGCTCATCCTGCTCGACGACCTCCTTGACCGCCACCAGTGGCCCGGTCTTCTTGGTCGGCTTGAGGGTTTTGATGCCCTTGCCGCCGCGATGAGTGACTCGATAATCCGCGATCCGCGTCCGCTTGCCGGAACCATTCTCGGTGACCGCCATCAGCGCGTTATTCTCATTTCGAACGACCACCATACCGAGCACGCCGTCGTCCTTGCCTTGCAGCGTGATCCCCTTCACTCCACGGGTCGCACGTCCCATATCGCGAACTTCTTCTTCCGGGAATCGAATCGCCTGCCCCTTCTTGGTAGCCAGTATCACGTCATTAGTCCCGTCGGTGAGCTGGGCATCGATCAGACGATCGTCGTCGTCGATCTTGATCGCGATGATGCCCCCTCGACGCGGATTGCCATATGCCGAGAGCACCGTCTTCTTTATGATTCCGCTCGCGGTCGCCATCACCACGTGATGATCGTCGTCGAACTCACGGACGCTGATAACGCCGGCCACCTGATCACCACGATCAAGCTCCAGCAGGTTGACGATCGGCCTCCCGCGACTGACTCGACCGGCCTGAGGGATATCGTACACCTTCAGCCAATGACACTGGCCACGCTCAGTCAGTACCAGCAAGTAGTCATGTGTGGTGGCCACGTACAATCGCTCGATCCAATCGTCTTCCTTAGTGCCCATCCCGGTTACGCCTCGCCCACCGCGCCGCTGGCGTCGGTACGTCGTCGCGGCGATGCGCTTGATGTAACCGGTGTGGCTGATCGTCACGACCATGTCTTCTTCGGCGATTAGATCCTCCATCGACAGATCAGCACCACCGGCGAGGATCTCGGTCCGCCGTTCATCGCCGTACTTGTCGGACAGCTCTGTTAGCTCGTCTTTGATCAACTGCATACGCAACCGCTCAGACCCCAGCAGCTCCGTGAGCCGAGCGATCGTCTCCAACAAGGCCTGATACTCTTCCTCCAGCTTGTCACGCTCGAGCCCGGTCAACCGTGCCAGGCGCATGTCGAGGATCGCCTGAGCCTGCCGCTCGCTCAGGCCAAACTGCTCCATGAGCGCCGATCGCGCGGCCTCGGTGTCGTCCGCCGATTTGATCAGCTGTACGACGGCATCGATGTTCTCGAGCGCTATCCTCAGGCCTTCGAGGATGTGGGCCCGGGACTCCGCTTCCTCCAACTCGTATTCGGCCCGCCGCACCACGACATCGTGACGATGGGCGACGAAGCGCTCGAGCATCTCCTTGAGCCCCATCTCCTTGGGCACGTTGTCAACGAGCGCCAGGTTGATGATCCCGAACGTCCACTCCATCTGGGTCGATTTGTAGAGATTGTTGAGTACGACCTCGGGGTAGATGTCCTTCTTGAGCTCGACCACGATGCGCATCCCATCGCGATCGGACTCGTCCCTCAGGTCTGAGATCCCCTCGACCCGCTTCCGCCGCACCAAGCCAACGATCTGCTCGATCAACTTGGTCTTGTTGATCTGGTAGGGGATCTCGGTAATAACGATCGCCTCACGCCCGTTGGCTTTCGTTTCTGTCACCGCCCTCGCGCGCATCGCGATTTTGCCACGGCCGGTCTCGTATGCCGCGCGAATCCCAGCGCGGCCTCGGATGAACCCGGCGGTTGGGAAATCAGGGCCCTGGACGTGCTCCATGAGTCCGTCGAGGTCGATCTCCGGATCGTCGATCAACGCGCACGTCGCGGCGACTACCTCTCGCAGATTGTGGGGCGGGATGTTCGTCGCCATGCCAACGGCGATGCCGCTGGCGCCATTGATAAGCAAGTTGGGCAGCTTCGACGGGAGGACCGATGGTTCTTTGAGTCGGTCGTCGAAATTGGGGGCGAAGTCGACGGTGTTTTTCTCGATATCCCCCAGCAGCTCCGTCGCCACCGACGCCAAGCGGATCTCGGTGTACCGATAGGCCGCTGCCGGATCACCGTCTACCGAGCCGTAGTTGCCCTGGCCGTCAAGCAGCGGATAGCGCAACGAGAAAGGCTGAACCATGCGCACCATCGCATCGTAGACGGCCCCGTCCCCGTGCGGGTGATACTTGCCGAGCACGTCTCCGACAACCGTCGCGCTCTTCTTGTAGGGCCGGTTGGGCGCCAACCCAAGCTCTGACATCGAGTACAGGATGCGGCGGTGGACCGGCTTCAGCCCGTCGCGTACATCGGGCAACGCGCGAGCGACGATCACGCTCATCGAATAATCGAGGAACGACTCCTTCAGCTCATCGGCGATGTACCGGGTTACGACCGTCTCTCTCGGTTCAACAGCCATTTGCGGTTACCTCATCCCTATCGTTATCGATCGTCGTCGCATTCACTGGTCTAAACATCCAGGTTGCGAACAAAACGGGCGTACTCTTTTATGAATTTCTTCCGCGGCTCGACTTCCTCCCCCATGAGCTCGTCAAACAACTCGCGGACCAGGGTCTCGTCTTCCATTGTCACTTTCTGAATCGTCCTCGATGCCGGATCCATCGTCGTCTTCCAAAGCTGATCCGGGTTCATTTCACCCAGTCCCTTGTAACGTTGAACATTGACCCCGTTTCCACCGAGCCGCTCGATGGCGCGGTCACGCTCGGCGTCATCATAGGCGTAGAACTCCTTTTTTCCCTTCCACACGCGATACAACGGCGGCTGGGCGATGTAAATCCGCTCGGCCTCGATCAACTCTTTCATCCACCGGAAGAAGAACGTCAATAGCAAGGTCCGGATGTGGGCCCCGTCGACGTCGGCGTCGCACATGATGATGATCTTGTTGTACCGTGCGTCGTCGAGCTCGAACTCGTCTTCGCCGAACCCAGTTCCGATCGCCGTGATGATGGTCCGGATTTCCTCGTTCGAGAGGACCTTGTCGACGCGCGCCTTGATCGTGTTCAGGATCTTGCCCCTGAGCGGCAGGATCGCCTGGTAGTTGCGGTCGCGACCCATCTTGGCGCTGCCACCGGCGCTGTCACCCTCCACGAGGTACAGCTCGGACAAGCTCGGATCGTCGATCGAACAGTCCGCGAGTTTGCCTGGCAAAACACCAGTGTCGAGTCCGGACTTCTTCCGTGTCAGGTCTCGAGCCTTGCGTGCTGCCTCACGTGCCCGGGCGGCCTGCATCGCCTTTGTGATGAGTGCTCGGGCGGCCGAAGGGTTCTCCTCGAGCCAGGAACCCAGCGCTTCGTTCATCGCCGCTTCGACGATGCCCCTCACTTCAGAGTTACCGAGCTTCGTCTTGGTCTGACCCTCGAACTGCGGCTCCATGACCTTCACCGATAGCACGGCGGTCAATCCCTCACGAACGTCGTCACCGCTGAGCGAGAACTCGGCCTTCTTGAACAGGTTCCGATCGTGCGCGTAGGCGTTCAGTGTTCGCGTGAGCGCGGCCTTGAAGCCGGAAAGGTGGGTGCCACCTTCGTGGGTGTTGATGTTGTTGACAAAAGTCAACAGCGTTTCCGTGTACGATTCGTTGTACTGAATCGCACACTCCACCTCTACCTCGTCACGCGTCGTGTTGACTGTCATCGACTTGCTGTGAATCGCCTTCTTGTTTCGATTCAGGTATTTGACAAACTCCACCAAGCCGCCGTCGTACTGGAACTCGCCGTTTTTTGTCTTCTCGCCCCGTTCGTCGGTAATCGTGATCCGAACTCCGGCATTCAGAAACGCTAGCTCGCGGAGACGAGAAACCAGCGTGTCGTACTGATAATCCAGGTCCGGGAAGATGTCGGGGTCGGGTCGAAAACGAACGATCGTCCCGGTGTCATCGGTGTCGCCAACAATGTTCAGTTCGCTGGCCTTGTTTCCACGTTCGTACCGCTGGTGATACGTTTTGCCGTCGCGCATGACCTCCACTTCCAGCCACTCGCTTAGCGCGTTGACGACCGACACACCAACGCCGTGTAGGCCGCCGGAGACCTTGTATGAGCTGTGGTCGAACTTCCCTCCGGCGTGGAGCGTCGTCATGGCGACTTCTACGCCGGGTTTCTTCTCGGTTGGATGGATATCGACCGGGAAACCGCGACCGTTGTCCTCAACCCGCACTTGGCTATCCGCGCTAATTATTACCGAGATCTCGTCACAGAAGCCGGCCATCGCCTCGTCGACCGCGTTGTCGACAACCTCATAAACGAGGTGGTGAAGGCCGCGCGCCCCGGTGGAACCGATGTACATCCCGGGTCGCTTGCGAACCGCCTCCAAGCCCTGAAGCACCTGGATCTTGTCGGCACCGTAGTCGCGCGCGGCGTCAGAGTTTCGAGCGCTTTGCTTGCGGTTTGTTTTTGCGGTTCCCGGTTTGACTTTGGTTTTCGCCATCCGTGTTATTCCTTCGCTCTGGGATCCATTCGAAAGATCAATCGCTTTACGCAAGTCCGTCTGCGACCCCGATTCAGTCGCTCCAACAACTCGTTCTGACGCAGCGACAACTCGCTCATCCAAGCAGAGTTGGTGACGTTCACTAGCAACGTTTCTCCGTCCACGCGGTGCGGCTGGGCCGCGCGCGCGATCTCACGTCCAACGCGAGACTCCCATTCGCGAAAGACGGCGTGCTGCTCAACCGCAGACGCCACGCCCAGGTTGTCCAACACGGTGTCCAAGACGCCGCCAACGCGACGCGCGGGTCGCGCCCGCTTACTCACGTCACGCGGCTGCCAGGCGTGGCGCGATCCGTCCACTGTCGACGTGCCACTGCGTCAGACCGTTCCCCAATCGCGGCAGCGGTCGTGGCGTCGTCACGAACCTCTGGTGGCGATCGCCAAGCCAGTTCAGCAGGCGGTCGGCCCGTGCCTCATCCAGCTCCGAGAACACGTCGTCGAGGAGCAAGATCGGACGGTGCCCTCTTTCGTTCTCAAGCAGTTCGGCCTCAGCGAGCCGAAGGGCGATCGCCGCCGTCCGCTGCTCTCCCTGCGACCCAAATTGCGAAAGCCGTCGGCCCCCTAGCCTGGCGACGAGCTCATCACGATGCGGACCGACCGTGGTCCAGCCCTGGCGCTGATCCCGCTCGCGGCTCCCGGTCAGTGCCTGTCGCCAGCTGGTAGCAACGCTCTCGGCGTCCGACATGGCGTCGGCGGGAACCGGAACCGAAGGTCGATACTCGAGCTCATACCCCAACCGCCCATTTGGGCCCGCCACATGGGCGCCGACATTTGCGAACCGGTGTGCCAACTGCCCAGCGATCGCTGCTCGCGCGAGAACGATCGGCAGGCCGGTATCGATCAGCGTCTCGTCCCACGATGCAAGCTCGGGCCCGGCGATTGGGGGCCAGGTCCGCAGCAACTCGTTGCGCTGCCTCAGTGCCCGTTCATACACCGGTAGCGCCCGCGCGTACCGTCGCGACGTTGAGGTCAACAAACCGTCGAGATATCGCCGACGCTGGTCCGGCGCACCACCGATGATCGCCAGATCAGCCGGGGCCAGGAGCACAGCGAGCACGGAGCCCGCCGCGTCCGCCGGGCGAGCGATCGCCTGCCCGTCGAGCGAAACCCGTCGTGTCCGGCGATCAGCTGCTACCGCCACCATCCGGCTTTGGCCCGTTCCACAAACCACCCGTCCTTCGACCCGAAAATGCTCGGCACCAAAGGCGATCGAGTCCGCGTGCTTCGTACCGCGGAATGACCGGAAGCGGGCGAGGTAGTGGATCGCCTCGAGAAAATTGCTCTTCCCCTGCCCGTTGGAACCCACCAAAACAGCTCCGGCTGGGGACACCTCGAGGGTCACGGAAGCCAGATTTCGGAAGTGGTCGAGACCGACCTCAGTCAGCCGCACAAGGCGGCTCCGTCACGGTTACCCTGAAACACCCTTAAAATTAGCTCTCGTAAGGACTTCGGGCAATACGTGACGAGCGATTATTCCTGCAGCCGGAGGGGCATCACGAGACACAAATAGGTGTCTTGATCTTCACCCGTCGGACGCAAGATCGCGGCTCTTTCGGGGGCTTTGAAGGTGATCTCGACTTCGTCGGTATCGACGTAGCGGAGGACTTCTAACAGGTAGTTTGCATTGAACCCGATATCGATCGGATCACCCTCGTATGTGATCGGAATCTCATCACTGGCCTCGCCCACATCCGGCGTCGAGACGTGAAATCGCATTGTGTCTTCATCGAGTGACAGACGAACGCGATGTGTTTGATCGCTCGCCATCACCGCCATTCTCCGAAGCGCCGCCATAAGCCGCTCCTTATCGGCGCGCGCGAGTTTGTCATTGTCCACTGGAATGACTTGCTCGTAGTTCGGGTATGGTCCTTCGATAAGCCGGCTGAAAACGACACCGCGATCGCCCTTGAAACCGATTTGCCGATCATCCATCGCGACCTTCAACTCATCATCGGGTGCAAAAATCCGACCGACTTGAGCTAGAGCTTTCGGCGCGATGATTACACTCTTCGAGGTGCCACCGTTGCCATTGGACGCGGACATGATGTACCGAGCGAGCCGATGCCCGTTCGTAGCCACCATCTGCATCTTTTCATCTTGAAGTTCCCAAAGAACACCATTTAGGATCGGTCGCGTATCCTCGGTCGACGCCGCAAAACGCGTATGTGCCGCTAGTTTTTCGACCGTCCCCGCAGTAACCATGAGACCGGTGTCAAAATCCAAATCGGGGAAGCTCGGAAAATCATCCGCAGGTAGCCCATGAACCTTAAAATGGCTGCTCTCGCACTCGATCGTAACGTGCTCATTTTTTCCTTTGACTCGCACCGGGCTGGCTGGCAAAGCCCTAATCATGTCAGTCAACTTCTTTGCAGGCAGGGTTATCGTTCCAGGTTTGTCGACGCTAGCAGCAATGCTCATGGTAACCGAGATATCAAGATCAGTTGCCGAAACTTGCAGCGCGTCACTATCCGCCACGAGCATCAAATTGCCTATGATTGGAAGCGGTGTCCGAGTCGGAACGATATTCGAAACCGCACTTAGCGTATCCAAAAACTCTGCTTGGCCAATAGTGAATTGCATTGCTGTTACCTCCGACCGATTGCGATTATCCCCAAGTAGATTCTGTTCTTATTCTAGTTTAAACTAGAATAAGTAGTAGAAATAGGGATGGTTAATTTGTGGAGAGACACGTCGCTATGGCTCGAGCCCCCAAATAGAATAAGGTGTTTGACGGTTATCATTCTTGACTTACCGACCTGATTGGGATGTGGATAGTATCGTGGCGGATGGGGAAGTCCATAAAAGTTTCAGATAGCCCCCAGACAATCCCCACGCTTCCCACTGGTGTTCCAACATCACTTTAAGATGCGATCCGGTCGCGTAGTTGTTCGATCCGCATGCGAATAGTTCGACTGTCCTTGATCTCGTTCTCGACCTTGTCACAGGCGTGAATGACTGTCGTGTGGTCGCGCCCGCCAAACGCTTGACCAATCTCGACTAGCGGAAGATCGGTTAGCTGACGACAGAGAAGCATCGCAATCTGTCTCGGGACAGTGAGGGTCTTGGTTCGCTTTCGAGACTTTAGTCCCTCAACAGTAACGCCGTACTCGGTGGCAACTTCATTCTGAATACGATCGACAGTTACACGAACGGTTTCCGTTGTCAGGATATTCTTTAGTACTTCCTCGGCTAGCTCGATCGAGATATCGGAGCCGTTGAGGCTCGAGTGTGCCATCAACCGAATCAGCGAGCCCTCCAGCTGACGAACATTTGACTTCACGTTCTTGGCGATGAATAAGAGCACATCTTGAGGAATTTCAAGGCTGCTTCGATCGGCTTTGTGTTGTAGGATCGCGATCCGGGTTTCGAGATTGGGCGGTTGAATATCGACCACGAGACCCCATTCGAAACGGGAGACTAAACGCTCCTCAAGCGTCGGAATCTCTTTTGGCGGCCGATCGCTGGTCACGACGATTTGTTTGTGAGCGTCGTAGAGCGCATTGAAGGTGTGAAAAAACTCCTCCTGCGTGGCATCCTTTCCCTGTAGAAACTGGACGTCGTCGATAAGCAACAGGTCCATTTTTCGGTACTTGTTGCGGAAGTCGAGCGTCTTTCCGAACTGGAGAGCCTCGATCATCTGATTCATGAATGTCTCAGCCGAGAGGTAGCAAACCTTCTCGAGTCTCTCGAACGCCAGGGCGGTGTTTCCGATCGCCTGCATGAGGTGGGTCTTGCCGAGTCCGACCCCGCCGTAGATGAACAACGGGTTGTAGGTTTGAGCGGGTTTCTCGGCCACCGCGAGCGACGCCGCATGGGCCCACTGGTTGGAGTTGCCGACCACGAACGTGTCAAAGGTGTAACGGGGGTTGAGCGGCAACCCCAGGTTGACCGATCTGCGGGACGGCTTTGCGCCGACCTTGCGATCGCTCGGCTGACCGCCATCTGTCGGCCGTGGTCGACCCGCGACATGGCCAGCGGCTTCTTCCTCGAGTGACTTGAAGGACATCTTGAGCTGGCGGTCGAAGAGCGACCCGGCGATCTGGGAAAGCACACCTCCGTACTGACCGCCGATGTAATCAACAGCGAACTGGTTTTTTACGACAACCAGAAGCTCGTCACCGGATAGAGCCACTGCCTCAGTGGGCTCAAACCATGTTCGGAAGGTCTGAGGGTTGATGACCTTGGAAGCCCGGTCGAGTATCTGAGACCAGACTTCAGGCGCGGTGAGTTCGCTCGACTGCAACGTCTCCGCTCAGCTGGAATTGGAAGGTATGTATGAAACAACAATTGCCGCGGCGTCGAGAGGAATTTCATAGTAGCCGGGAGCATGTCGAGTGTCAACCGGAACGCGAAAAAACTTTTGGGTTGGAGTTTCTGCGTTGGAGTTTCTGTTGACGCTCTCGGTCAGCCATCTATATTCCCTGGCCGTTTTCACGATTCATCGCGACCGCCTGTGCGGTTGCCATTTCGAGGCGAGTTTCCATGAAGCGAACGTATCAACCAAGCCGCAGAAAGCGTCGCAACAAGCACGGTTTTCGCGCCCGCATGAAGTCGCGAAACGGTCGCAAGATCCTGGCCCGGCGGCGCCGGAGGGGTCGGGTCAAGCTCAGCGTTTCAGCAGAGTTCGGCCGGAAGCGGCGCTAGGCGGCGTCAAAAATTCTTCACAGCGTGGGGCACTTGGTGGGCCAGATCCCGCGGGGTCGTCGGATTACCACGCGCCGCGAGATCCTATCGTTGCTAGGAGGCCGGCGCGTGCGAGGCGCGGCGCTGGAGTTGTTCTGGCGGCCGGGTACCGAGGATCGTCCCCGCGGGACGTGTATAACCCCGAAATTCGGGCATACCAGCGTTCAACGGAACCGCCTGCGTCGTCGGCTCAAGGAGCTGATGCGGGCCAGCGTGCTGGCCGACCCGTTGGTGCGAGATTACCTCGTCCGCGCTCGGCCAGCGGCGTATGAGCTCGATTTCGAGGGTTTGGAGGCGGCGTTGATGGAGCTGCACGAGGGTATCGGAGAGCAACCGTGAAGTCGTTGGTAGTATTGCCGATACGGGCTTATCAAGTGTTGTCGGCGTGGACGCCAGCGTCGTGTCGTTACCATCCGACCTGCTCAGCGTACGCGATTGAAGCGATCGAGATCCACGGTGTCGCCCGCGGCGTCTGGCTGGCAGCGCGCCGGTTGATCAGGTGTCATCCGTGGCGGCCCGGCGGGGTCGACCTGGTGCCGCCGCGGTGCAGTGAAAAGGGCCGCCGGTGAACGACCAACGACGAGTCCTGCTGGCGTTTGTGCTGATGGCCGTGGTCTTGGCCTTTTCCCAGTGGTGGTACTCTCGGCTGACACCGCCCGAGGAGGCACCCCCGGCGGAGGAGGTAGCGGCCGAGGCCGCCGCGCCGCCACCGCCACCGATCCAGGCCCAGGCGCTCCCTACAACGCCGGCAGCGCCGGTGGCGATCGACAACGAATTGCTGGCCGGCCAGCCGCCCCCGACGGCAGTGACGGTTGAGACGCCCCTGTATCGCGCGGTGATCGACCCCCAGGGCGGCTCGATGAGGGCGATCGAGCTTAGCCGCTACCCTTCCTTTACCGGCCCCGGGCCGGTCCAGTTGGTTCCCGAGGCGGCGAGCTTCCTGCGCCGCGCAGCGGATCTGGGCACGGATCGTCTAGCGTTGAGCGATTACCGATTCGCGGTTAGTGATACGCTCATTCGGCTGGCTGCCGGTGACCCCCCGAGGGACCTGACCCTCCAGTACCGATCGGGGGAACGAGCCCTGACACAGACCTACCGCTTCGACCCGTCCGGATACGTGATCGACTACGAGCTGGATTTTGGCGCCCGGGCGAACGGGGTCTTGGTGACGAGCCTTGGCCCGAGGTTGGAGTCGAACGAGAAGAACCGGCGCGACGACTACGGCCAGCTACGGGCGGTGGCACGGGTCGATGGGGAGGTCGTTAGCCGGCAGGCAAAGGAGGTCGACGAGGGCGCGGCGCTCGCGCTGGCGGGCGATGTCGATTGGGCGGGGATTCGGAACAAGTACTTCCTGGCCGTCCTGATGGCGGCCTCTGAGGCCGAGCCGCTGACTGGCGCGACCATGGGAGGGGATGCCAGCGACAGCTTGCCTCGGATCGACGTGGCAGTGGGGGCGCCGATCCGGGACGGGCGGGCGAGCTATCGGTTGTATCTGGGCCCGCAGGAGTACCAGCGGTTGTCACGGCTGAACGAGGGTCTGGACGACGTGAACCAGTACGGGTGGTCCTGGATCCGCTGGATGATCACCCCGTTTGCGAAGCTGTGCGTGATGATCATGCTCTGGCTGCATCAGTTCATCCCCAGCTACGGCCTTGTCCTAATGGTGTTTGCGCTGTTGGTCCGGGTGATCACCTGGCCGTTGACGACCAAGTCCTATCGCTCGATTCGGGCGATGCAGGGGCTGCAACCCGAGCTTCAGCGGATCAAGGAGCAGTACAAGGCGGACCCACAGAGGATGCAGCGAGAGACGATGGCGCTGTATAAGGAGAAGAAGGTCAACCCGCTGGGCGGCTGCTTGCCGAACTTGATCCCGATGCCGATTCTGTTCGCGCTGTTCTTCGTTTTCCAAGCGACGATCGAGTTCCGGGGCCAACCATTTTTGTGGCTGGGGGACCTCTCTCAACCGGATCCACTGTACATCCTGCCAGTCTTCATGGGGGCGACGATTTACGCCTCGTCAAAGATGACGACGACTGACCCCAAGATGGCCGCCATGACATACGTGATGCCGATTGTGCTGACCTTTGTATTCCTGAACTTGGCGGCGGGGCTGGTGCTTTACTACGCCCTGTCTAATTTGCTAACATTTGTACAGCAATGGTGGTTAAAGCATAGTATGGGTCATGTGGGTGGTGACGCAGCGGAGGCGGCGGTAGGGTGAGGTTGCGTCAAGACCGGGCGTGGGACAGATTGGTGTTGGAGATGGGCAGCCTGCCCCGCAATCAAGGGATAGTACGACACCGAACGATCGCGTCGCGCCGCCTTGAGCCTGGCGCCGGGACGGAATATCGGTGAGTCGCGCCACAAACGACGGCCCACCGAGCGCGGAGCGAGCGCGAGCTCGGCTGGAGGAGGAACTCGACCGGGCATTCGCGGACGATCCCCCGGTGACCAGGGCCGATACGCGAGCGGATGTTTCACGTGAAACGTCATCCGCGACGGCCGAAGAGCCGACGCCCAACCCCCCAGACACCGCCTGGGCCGCCGAGGCCCCGAGCGGGGCCGAACCGCAGAATCGCACCGCTCGGCTGATCGCGATCGCCAATCAGAAAGGCGGGGTCGGCAAAACGACAACGGCCGTCAACCTCGCTGCCTCATTGGCGGTGGCTGAGAGACGGACGCTGCTCGTCGATCTCGATCCCCAGGGCAACGCCTCGAGCGGTCTTGGCATAGCCAAGGAAGCCCTCGCTTCAAGCGTCTATGACGTAATCGTCAACGACGCCGCACTGCGAGACGTGGTGGTGCACACCTCAATGGAGTACCTCGACGTAGTGCCCGCTACCGTCAATCTGTTTGGGGCCGAGGTGGAGCTGGTCAGCGCCATCGGTCGCGAGCATCGGCTGAGAGATGCATTAACCGACTTGCGGGCCGACTACGAGTTCATCTTCGTCGATTGTCCGCCGTCACTCGGGCTGCTCACGGTGAACGCGTTGACGGCGGTCGATTCGGTGCTGATCCCGATCCAGTGTGAGTACTACGCGCTGGAGGGGTTGTCGCAATTATTGGGAACGATCCGCATCGTCCAGAAGCGGTTAAACCGTAATCTCACGATCGAGGGTGTGCTGCTGACGATGTACGACTCGCGGTTAAACCTGGCACGCCAGGTTCAGGATGAGGCGGTTGAGTACTTCGGTGGAAGCGTGTACGATACTGTCATCCCTCGTAACGTACGGCTGTCGGAGGCACCGAGCTTCGGCAAGCCGGTGATTCTCTACGACATTCTGTCAGTCGGTGCGGAGAGCTACATGAAACTCGCAGAGGAGTTGATCGCGCGATGACCCAGCAGCGACGATTGGGCAAGGGGCTCGGGGCTCTCCTCGGGGAGTCGGCCCTGGAGGCGACACGCGCCGAACAGCTTGGCGGCACGCTGGAGGTCGATGTCGGTCGGATCGTGCCCAACCGCTACCAGCCGCGACAGACATTCGATGACGCTTCGATCGCCGAGCTGGCGGAGTCGATCGGTCGCAAGGGAGTGCTCCAGCCGCTGATCGTCACGCCACGCGCCGAGGGCGACTACATGCTGGTGTCGGGAGAGCGGCGACTGCGAGCCGCGCGGCAAGCCGGTCTCTCGGCGGTCCCGGTGATCATTCGCGATGTCGGCGATCGAGAGTTGTTGGAGATCGCGCTGATCGAGAACCTCCAGCGTGAGGACCTCGACGCGATCGAAGAGGCCATTGGCTACGAGCTGCTCATGTCGGAGTTCGGCCTGACTCAGGCGCAGGTGGGCGAACAGGTTGGCCGTAGCCGGCCAGCGGTTACGAACGCCCTCAGGCTGCTCGAGCTGCCGGACGCGGTGCAGTCGATGATTAAGGATGGCGCGCTCTCGGCCGGACACGGACGGGCGCTGCTTGGGTTCAAGGATCATCGGCGCATCACCCCGCTGGCCCGAAAGGCGGCCCAGGGTGGCTATTCGGTACGACAGGTTGAGCGGATCGTCAAGCGTGAGAGCAAAGCGGGCGGCACACGGGCAGCGGGAAAGCGAGCCGCGGAGAGTGACGCCGCGGAGCGCACGCGGCTCGAGGAAGAGCTCCAGCGGCAGCTCGGGACGCGGGTCAAAATCCACTTGGAGAAGAAGGGCAAAGGGAGAATCGAGGTCGCGTTTTACTCGCTGGACGACCTGCACCGGCTGGTCGAAAGACTCGGCGCCAAACCGATATGAGGGACAAGCAACTGACCCTTCTTATTGTCCCGCACGACGAACACAAAGTGCGACAGTTCAAGTTGTCATACCGCCGGTTGCGAGTCCTGGCTGCGGTGCTGGGCGTGGTATTGGTGCTCGCGCTCGTTGGGATAGCGTCGTACGGGCGCGTCGCGTCGCGGGCCGGCCGAGCGGTAGCTCTCGAGCGCGAGAACGCTCGGCTGCATGAAGAAAACGCCAAGGTCAGTGATATAGCGATGAACCTGGCTCGCACCGAGCGCGCCTACGACCAGATCCGGGCGATGGCGGGATTGGCACCGGAAGAGCCAGCGGCTGAAGTGTTGCCGGTGGGCAGCGCCGAGCCTCAATCACCGACCGGATGGCCGTTGGCGACCAAAGGGTTCATCACCGCGCCGTTCGACAGCGCCGAGGGCCATTCGGGCGTCGATATCGCCGTGCCCAGCAACACACCGGTGATGGCGACGGCCGGCGGAACAGTCAGCGAAAGCGGTTCGGACGCTGTTTTAGGAGAGTACCTTCTCGTCGATCACGACGACGGCTACGAAACGATGTACGCGCATAACGCCAATCGATTGGTTACCGCTGGGGCGGCGGTCGAGCGGGGGCAGACGATCGCCTACAGCGGGAACAGCGGCCGATCGACGGCGCCGCATCTGCACTACGAGGTCCGGAAACAGGGTGAGCCGATCGATCCGGCCCCGTACATGCGTTGAGCACCCCGCACGTCAGAGACGAATCCATTTCCGGCCAGGAGGGATGAGAATGACCAAGAGAGAGACGATAAACGGCGGCCTGAACTCGCTACTCGGAACGGGTGTGGATTGTGAGGGGACAGCGCGCGTGGAAGGTACATTGCGGCTCGACGGCACGTTCCGCGGGAACCTCGAGGTCGGCGACACGCTGGTGATCGGGCAAACCGGGACGCTGGAGGGCAAAGCGTATGGGCGCGAGGTGATCATCGCCGGACGGTTCAAGGGCGAGGTCATGGGCACTGAACAGGTGGAGCTGCAAAAGGGTGCCCGGTTGGAGGGCGACGTCATCACACGATCATTCGTAATCGAGCCGGGTGTCTATTTCGCCGGCAACTGCAAGATGGAGTTCACAGAGGCCGACGAGGCGAAGCTCAAGGTGGGTCCGAAGAGCACCAAGCCAGCCGAAAAAACCAAAAAATCGGACGACGCGGGCGACCAAGCAGTCCTTCGTTCATTGTCGAAATGAGAGTTGGTTGAGGGGCCGCGGTTGTGCATACGCTCGTATCTGTCCCAAGCGGCCCTTTCGGCCATAAGATATTGCAATAAAAGCACTTACGCCGCCGACCACCGGTTCCAGCCTCAATTTTCCACAGTTATCCACAACCCACCCCCGTGGCCATGCAGGGTCGGCTAAAGCGCCTTCTTGGCGATGTCTTGGCGCAGCTTGGCGAGTCGCTTCCGCTGCTCCTCGCCGAGGATCGAGCCTTGTAGCAGAGGGTTCTCTGCGGTCGTGATTTCGAGCCGCTGGGCGGTTTCGACATCGATCTCCTGCGCTGATTCGGCGAACGGTGTGAGCACCGTTACGACGTCGTCGAGGACGTGAAGGAAGCCCTCGCCGATCGCGAACCATTCGAACGTGTCACCACGTCGCAGGCGAAACTCGCCGATGCCTAGCGCCACCATCATTGGCGCGTGGGCGGGAAGGATCCCGAACTCGCCGTCGTAGGCG
>JBDGYV010000015.1:0-35653 GCA_039588915.1 Gemmatimonadota bacterium | reverse complement strand
GCGCACGCGTTGGCCGAGAACGGCGCGGTGGCGATCTATGGGTGTGCTACGCACGCGTTGTTGTCCCGAAACGCGAGTCAGCGACTGCAGGACGCGCCGTTCAAAGAGGTTTGTGTAACCAATACGGTGCATATCGCCGAGCAACGGAAGTTCCCCAAGCTCAAGGTGCTACCGGTAGGGGACCTGCTCGGCAAGGCGATAGCGTTCACTCACAATTACCAATCGGTGTCTTCGCTGTTTTCCGAGTGATCGGGCGAGCGGCACGGAGCCAGACCAAGCGAGGAGCATTACGATGGCGACAGCAGCGAGCATAGCGGCGGACCGCCGCGAAGGTACCGGCAAGGGTGCCGCCCGTGCTGGACGGAGATCGGGCCGGGTACCCGGTATTCTGTACGGTCACGGAGAGGAGTCTTTCTCGGTGAGCGTGGATGCGCTGGAGCTCAACCGGCTGATCCAGTCGATCTCAGTCGAGAATACGATCGTCGATCTCAAGGTGAAGGGGGAGAAAGACCCCTTCAAGGTGTTAATCAGGGAGGTTCAGCGGCATCCGTACCGCGACGATCTGCTCCACATCGACTTCTTCCATATCGCCATGGATGAGAAGATCCATGTCGAGGTTCCGGTGATCCTGGTGGGGGTTCCGACCGGGGTGAAGGACAAGGGTGGGGTAATCGACCATCAGCTTCGGGAGATCGAGATCAACTGTCTTCCGGAAAACATCCCTGAGACGATCGAAATCGACGTCTCCGAGCTCGACATCGGAAACTCTATCCACGTTGGGGACCTGGAGCTGCCCGACCTCGAGATACAGACCGATTCCGATCGCTCCATCGTAGCTGTGCTCGCTCCGACAGTGATCGTGGAACCCGAAGAGGAAGAGGTCGAAGAGGAGCTGCTGGAGCCGGAGTTGGTCGGCAAGGAGGGCGAAGCCGAAGAGGAAGCCGCGCCGGCCGACGAGGCAGCGGGCGAAGAGAAAGCGTAGTCGGCGCTGGCGATCCGGATCGTCGTCGGCTTGGGCAACCCGGGTTCAGAGTACGAAGCGACTCGCCACAACGTCGGTTATCGCATCGTGGATCGGCTCGCCGGACGGCACGCGCTGCCCGACTGGGTGCGGCAGGGTACGCGGCTCCAGACGGCAGGAACGATCGCTGGCGAGTCCGTCATCCTGATCAGGCCGCTCACGTTCATGAATCGCTCGGGTCGAGCGCTGGCTGCGCTGTACCGGGAAACGGAGTTCACGGTCGAGGAGCTGCTGGTTTGCTTCGACGATATCGCGCTCCCGCTCGGTCGATTGCGGATTCGACCGTCGGGCTCCGCGGGAGGCCACAACGGCATGCGGTCGATCATCGAGCATCTCGGGACCGAAGAGGTCCCGCGCTTGCGGGTGGGTGTGTTCCCCGAGAGCGGTGCCGTGGATGATGCGGCCGAGTTTGTGTTGCGGTCGTTTCGCCGTCGCGAGCGATCGGCGATCGACGACGCTATCGAACACGCCGCCGACGCCATTGAGTGCATTCTTTCCGAGGACCTGACAACCGCGATGAATCGATACAACCCAGAACCTTTGTAGAGGAGTATCCGTGGAGAACTTCGCATCGACCGCCCCGGCGTGGGGTCTGCTAGGTCTATTCGTGGCCTGGATCATCTACGCATACGTGAAGCGACAGCCGGATGGGAACGACACCATGCGTGATCTGGCGGCTCAAATCCAAGCCGGTGCGATGGCGTTCTTGAGGCGCGAATACTCGGTGCTCATCCCGTTTATCGTGATCGTGGCCGTGCTGCTCAGTCTGGCCGTGGGGCGTAACACTGCGGTGGCCTATCTCGCCGGCGCGGCGTGCTCGATTCTGGCGGGTTTTTTCGGGATGACGGCGGCAACGCGGGCAAACGTGCGAACGTCCGAGGCTGCGCGTGCCCACGGCCAGGGTCCGGCGTTGAGGGTCGCGTTCTTCGGCGGCAGCGTTATGGGGCTGTCGGTCGCCTCGCTTGGGCTGCTCGGTATCGGCTTGGTTTTCTTGTGGGCCGGTCAGGCAGAGGGAAATCCGGTGATAATCCGACAGTTTGCAGGAATCATCAGTGGGTTCGCGATGGGTGCTTCGTCGATCGCGCTGTTCGCTCGCGTGGGTGGCGGGATCTACACCAAGGCAGCCGACGTCGGCGCGGACCTGGTTGGGAAGGTCGAAGCCGGCATCCCCGAGGACGACCCGAGAAACCCCGCCACGATCGCTGACAACGTCGGCGACAACGTCGGTGACGTCGCCGGCATGGGGGCTGACATCTTCGAGTCGTACGTCGGGGCCGTCATCGCTACGATCGCGATCGCCGCCACCAGCTCGCTGTTCATGGTGGAGCAGCGGACGGCCGCTGTGGTGATGCCGATCATACTGATTATTGTGGGCCTTCTCGCGTCACTCGTCGGGATCGGCGCGATGAAGCTTCTCGAGCGCACCAATCCCGCCAGCGCGCTTCGCAATACGACGTTTATCGCCGCCGGGCTGTTTCTGATCGCCTCGTACTTCGTGATCCGGCAGCTGGACGTCTTCGCCGGCAGCCAGGACTTCTCGTCGCTTGGTCCGTTTTGGGCACTCGTTTCGGGTACCATGGTCGGTATCCTGATCGGACTTGTGACCGAGTACTACACGGGCGGCGGGCCGATTCGGAAGATCGCGGAAGCGTCCGAGACCGGTTCGGCTACCAACATCATCGCCGGCTTGGCGATTGGAATGGAATCGGTCGTGATCCCGGTGGCGCTCATCTGCACTGCGATCGGTGTCTCGTTCTATTTCGCGGGACTGTACGGAATCGGCGTCGCGGCGGTGGGGATGTTGGCGACCGTCGGCGCGACGATGTCAGTGGACGCCTACGGACCTGTTGCCGATAACGCCGGTGGGATCACCGAGATGAGCGGGCTCGGAAAGGAAGTGCGAGCGATTACCGATGGCTTGGACGCGCTCGGTAACACGACTGCGGCGATGGGGAAGGGGTTCGCGATCGGGTCGGCGGCGCTCACCGCGCTAGCGCTCTTCTCCGCCTACGGCTCAGCCGTGGGGCTCGTAAACGAGGGGATCAACTTGATCAACCCGACAGTAGTAATTGGATTGCTGATCGGTGGTTTTCTGCCGTTCCTGGTGGCGTCGCTCACGATGAACGCGGTTGGCCGCGCAGCTCAAGGGATGGTGGCCGAGGTGCGGCGGCAATTTCGTGAGATCGAGGGGTTGATGGAGGGCACCGCCAAGCCCGACAGCGCGAGGTGCGTAGATATTTCGACACGGGCTGCGCTGCGCGAGATGATCGTCCCCGGATTGACGGCGGTCATAGCGCCGGTAGTGGTTGGCAAGGTCCTCGGCGTCGAGGCGCTCGGTGGCATGCTCGCCGGCGCCACCGTTACCGGTGTGATGCTGGCGCTCTTCATGGCCAACGCCGGTGGTGCATGGGACAACGCAAAAAAGCACATCGAGCAGGGCGCCCACGGTGGCAAGGGATCAGACGCGCACAAGGCGTCGGTGGTCGGCGACACGGTTGGAGATCCGTTCAAGGATACGTCCGGCCCGTCGATGAACATCTTGATCAAGCTGATGGCGATCGTGTCGCTGGTGTTGGCGCCCTGGTTTTAGGAACGAAACATCAAACCGATCGCTGCGATCAGCCTGATCGAGGCAACCTGAATGCAAGTCGGTATCGTTGGCCTTCCAAACGTCGGTAAGTCGACGCTTTTCAACGCGCTGACGGCGGCCGGCGCCGAAGCCTCGAACTATCCGTTCTGCACGATCGATCCCAATCTGGGCGTGGTCGCCGTGCCGGATGACCGGTTGGATGTCCTCCGAGAAGCGTTTCAGCCGGACAAAGTTACCGCGACATCGATCGAGTTCGTCGACATCGCCGGCTTGGTGAAAGGTGCCAGCCAGGGTGAGGGGTTGGGCAATCAATTCCTTTCGCATGTCCGGACCGTCGACGCGATCGTGCACATCGTACGCTGCTTCCCGTCGACCGATGTGGTTCACGTCTTGGGCAGCGTCGATCCGCTGAGGGACAAGGAGATCATCGACACCGAGCTGGCGTTGGCGGACTTGGCGGTGGTCGAGAAGCGTCACGCTCGAGTGGCCAAGCAGGTGCAGGGTGGGAGAAAAGAGCTGGCGATTGAGCTGTCGGCGCTCGAGAAGCTCCTGCCTACGCTGGCTGCCGGTGAGCCGGCACGGACGGTGGCGATCGCCGACGATGAACGGCCGGCTGTACGCACTTACGGTCTGTTGACCCGCAAGCCAATCATCTATTGTGCAAACGTTGCTGAAGACGTGCTCGCCGAGGCCGTCCGCGACCCGAAGTCGGTGCCTGAAGTCGCGCCATTGGCCAACGCAGCCGCGGCCGAGGGGGCGGGACTGGTGGAGGTGTGTGGCGACCTAGAGGCCGAGCTGGCGACTCTGTCGCGTGAGGACCGTCACGCGTTTCTGTCCGACCTGGAACTTCCGGAGTCGGGACTGCGACGGGTCATCCACGCGGCATACGATCTATTGGAGTTGCTGACGTTCTTTACGACCGGCGATAAGGAAGTTCGGGCGTGGACGCTCAAACGCGGCGGTGCAGCGGTCGAAGCAGCGGACAAGGTTCACACCGACATGGCGCGTGGCTTCATCCGCGCCGAGATCGTGGGCTACGACGACTTCGTGCGCGCCGAGAACACGCTGCAGAAAGCGCGCGAGATGGGGCTGGTCCGGAACGAGGGCCGCGACTACGTCGTCGCCGACGGCGACATCATCTACGTCAAGTTCAACGTGTGAGCGTCGTTCGATGAGCGCCATCGACTCGTTCCTACGGAACAATGCGGAGTACGCAGCCAAATGTTCCAAGCGGACGTTGCCGACAGCCCCGGCGAAAAAGCTCGCAATCGTCGCGTGCATGGACTCTCGTTTGGACCCGCGGGCAGTGCTTGGCCTCAGTGACGGGGATGCTCACGTAATTCGGAATGCGGGAGGCGTTGTGACGGACGACGTGATCCGGTCGCTGACGATCTCACAGCACCTTTTGGGAACGCGCGAGATCATGCTGATTCACCATACCGATTGCGGCATGCAGACGTTCACGGACGACGAGCTGAAGGACTCGATCGAGAAGGAGACCGGCGTCCGGCCGCCATTCTCGATGGGGGCGTTCGCAGATCTTGAGGACGATATCCGGCAATCGATCGCACGAATCAAGGCGAGCCCGTTTGTGATCCACAAGGACGCCGTCCGCGGATTCGTGTACGACGTGGGTAGCAGGCGGCTGCGCGAGGTGACGTAAACACCCTAAAGGGCGCGCCAGCAAACGCGTTGACGGGGCCCTCTAGGGCGCCGGCAACGGAAACACGACCGGGCTCTCGTTTCCTCCGGGCCCCACGGCCGCTACGCCGAAGAAGTAGTTGTCGATGACGAGGTCGGTCATCTCGGCCTCGTGGGCGCGCCCGACCCAACGCCACCGATCCCACGTCGGCGAGGTCGTGTCCCGCCAGTAGACCTTATAGCCGGCGACGATCGGGTCTAAGGAGGGTATCCACCGGAGCTTGGCCGACGGTTGGACCGCCCCCTCGATGACGACGTTTTCGGGCGGCGCGGGTGCCCACGCAAGCGACGCAAGAACGGCGATGTTGAGCGCGGTGAGCTTCCTGGCGTAGTCGAAGTCGACCGCTTCGACGACATCACCGTACGCGATCCCGTTCTCCAGCCGTATGTCCTGGTGTTGGCGATCGTAGTGCTCGTTTGTCTCCATGATCCGCACCGCTGGGAAGCCGGCATCGTTGAACGGGCGATGATGGCCGCCGCGCCCCCAACGATCCAATCGATAGATCATGATCATATCGAGGTCGGCGAAGTAGAGATCCGCGATCCGATCGACGTACCGAGCGAGCTGACGCGAGCGGCCGTCGACTTCGCCGCCAGTAAAACGCATTCGGCGCCAGTCGTCGGGTGTCGCCGTCACGTCCGGGCTCTCCGAAAACACGCGCGCGGTCGAGTTGTCGACGATTTTGTTGATTCCCGCAGTGTTGCCGATCATGTCGTTGTTGAGCACGGCTTCGATATTCCAGTTTTCTTCTTGCGCGATACTCGTCATGTGGCGGCCGCCGTAGAGCCCCTGCTCCTCGCCGGAGAGTCCGGCGAAAACGATCGTCGCGTGAAACACGTGGTCGGATCGTGTAATGATCCGGGCCGCTTCCAGCACGCCGGCCATTCCGCTGGCGTTGTCGTTGGCTCCGGGTGCGTCGTCCACGGCGTTCATCGGATCGGAGATCCGGGAGTCGATGTCACCGCTCATGATGACGTAACGGTTGGGATCGCTCGTGCCACGCAGCACGGCGACGACATTTACCACCCAGGTAGGATCGGGGATTCGTTGTTTTCCCTGAACGAGCGATCGTTGATACGATACCTCGAGGCAGCCGCCGCAGTCCGCCGAGATCCGGTCGAACTCCGCCTTGATCCAGCGTCGAGCAGCGCCGATCCCACGCGTTGTCGACAGCGTGTCGGACAGCGTGTGTCTGGTCCCAAACCCGGCCAACGTCCGGATGTTGTGCTCGATCCGGTCGGCGGAGACCGCTTCGATCAGGCCGTGGAGCCGGCTGTCGCGATCGGGTGGTGCGGGGGGGAGATCTTGCGCACCGAGCCGACTCCATTGTACGACGACGAGCAGAAGCGCGAGCATGATCGGCGACCGGCGCATTACGATGCTCGATTGGTGTCCTTTGTCTTTACTCTCCGGCCCCTGCGCCAGCGGTCGCTAGTGCGGCTTCGATCTTGGTCTGGAGCTCTCCGCTCTCGGAAAGCTCGCGCGTGATGTCGCAACCGCCGATGAACTCGCCGCCGATGTACACCTGTGGAATGGTCGGCCAGTCGCTGTACTCGCGGATCGCCTGCCACAACTCAGGATCGGCCAGCACATCGATCGCGTGGATCCGTCCGGTGGCTCCGGCGGTGTGCAGGGTTTCCACGGTGGCAGCGCTGAACCCACAGCGCGGCAACATCTCAGTGCCCTTCATGTAGAGCAGAACCGGGTTTTCCCGGATCTGAGCATCGATTCTCTGTTTCACTTCGGGTTGCATCGCTCGCCCTCCTCAGGCGTCCAGGCCTTGATTGCCAATGCGTGAACGGTATCGTCGTCGATCCATTCGCGGACCGACGCGTAGATCATCTTGTGTCTCTCGATCAGCGATTTCCCTATGAACGAGGGGGAGATCACGCGCGCTTCGAGGTGGTTGTCGGTCCCGGTCAGGTCTACGACTTCCACCTCCGCGTCGGGGATCGCGGCTTGGATCTTGGCCGTCACTTGCTCGAGGATCTGAGACATCCGCCGGAAGATAGTGGCTCTCGTTGATGCGGCAAAACGCGTTGACGACCAGGGACCTAGGCGGTAGTTTTGTTGCTCTTTCCAATAGCCCTGTTCGCCCCACGGGGGCGGACCGTTCAGACCGAAGGGAGCATCCCATGGCACGATCCTACGAAACCGTTCTTATCTTCGACTCCACACTCGACGAGTCCGTGTTCGAGCAGAAACTGGATCGGCTCAAGGGCGCTCTCGTTGACGACGGTGACGAGTCGATGACGGTGACCCAGTGGGGCACCCGTAAGCTGGCTTACCCAATCGGCAAAAAAGAGCAGGGGACCTACGTCATTCTGAGATACGACACCGAGCCCGATCGACTGGTCGAGTTCGAGCGTTTGGCGAAACTCGATGAGCAGGTGATGCGGCAGCTCACCATTGTCGACCCGATCGAGTCGACGATCGTGCCGGCCGCGACGAGCACCGATGAGCCGGCCGCGATGAGCACCGATGAGCCGGCCGCGATGAGCACCGATGAGCCGGCCGCGATGAGCACCGATGAGCCGACCGCGACGAGCACCGATGAGCCGGCCGAAGCCGGTGTGGAGGTACAAGAGTGATGGTCTACAGGCGGAAGAAGACGTGCCACTTCTGCGAGAACAAAGTGGTGATCGATTACAAGGATCAACACATGTTGGATCGCTTCACGAACGATCGCGGGAAAATCCTGCCACGGCGCGTCACCGGGACCTGTGCCCGTCACCAGCGTCGGCTGGCGACCGCGATCAAGCGGGGACGCTTTCTGGCACTCATCCCATATCTCCCGGACCACGCGCTTTGAGATCGCAGCTCCGGATCAGCGAACGAGGGACTGAACGATGAGCAAGAACACCGAAGTAGTCCTGCGCGCCGAGGTCGAAAACCTCGGGCATGCCGGCGATGTCGTCGAGGTCGCTCCTGGCTACGCTCGCAATTACTTGTTGCCGCAGCGCTTGGCCTACGTGGCCACGGCAGCCAACAAGCGACGCATCGAGCAGGAACGCAAGAAGTACGAGCAGAAGCTGAGTGAGGAGAGAGTAAAGGCCGAAGAAGTGGCGTTGACCATGACTGGCTTGGCGCTCGAGTTTCAGATGATGGCCGGCGACGAGGACCAGCTCTATGGCTCGGTTTCGACCGCCGACATCGCCGAGCGCTTGGTGGAGCGTGGGTTCGCTGCGGCGCGGGGCCAGGTGAGACTGGACGATCCGATCAAGACGCTGGGCGAGTACGAAGTCCCGATCCGACTCCATCCCGAAGTCAGCGTCCCAATCAAAGTGCTCGTAACACGAGACCAGGGTTGACCCCACCGAGCCGCCGGGCGCGCCGCGCTTCCGGCGACGCGGAGATTCGCGCCCTGGCTGCCGCCGCGGCTCAGGAGGCGGTCGACCGTAGGGGCCGGGACGTGTTGCTGCTCGACCTGCGAGGGCTGACTTCAGCCACCGATTACTTCGTCCTGGCCAGCGGCGAGAGCGATGTACAGGTCAAGGCGATCGCGGATCGAATCGAAGAGCGGTTAAGGGCCGAGGGTGCTCGTCCGTGGCACGTGGAAGGTGCCCGGAAGAGCAGCTGGGTGCTGCTCGACTATATCGATTTCGTGGTCCACGTTTTCCACCGCGAGGCGCGCGCTTATTACGAGCTCGAACGGTTGTGGGGCGACGCGCCGGTCGAATCGTTCTCCGAGAACGGCGAATTGACCACGGGGGATTAAACCGGTCATCTGAAGCGTCTATTTCTTAGGACAGCGGTATTTGCCCGTCTCGTGCGGGTGGTATAGCGTTTCCTCGGCCGCAGGAAAGAGCAGAATGAAAGCGAAGGGAGATCTCTTGGCGCGCTCCGTGACCCGTAATGTTGTCGTCCTCGTCGCGCTTCTAATCGGCGGGTCGATTGCCAACCCCGCGCACGCTCAGTTCGGGCAAAACAAGGTTCAGTACAAGGATCTCGATTTCCGGGTTCTCGAAACTGAGCACTTTGATATCCATTATTACCCGGAAGCCGAAGACGCAATTCTCGACGCAGCGCGCATGGCCGAGCGCGCCTACTCAAGACTCTCCAAAGTATTTCGCCACGATTGGAACGAGCGGAAACCGCTCGTTCTCTACGCGTCACAGTCTGACTTCCAGCAGACGAACATCTTTCGCTTTCAGATCTCAGAGGGTACCGGCGGGATCACAGAAGGGTTGAGAAACCGGATCGTGCTTTTCTTCCCGAGCGCGTATCCGGAGTTCGAGCACACGCTTGCCCACGAGCTCGTCCACGCCTTCCAGTTCGACATCCTGCGGCGCGGTGCTCTTTCACAAGGCAGTAACCCGTTTGCGTTCCGCATGCCATTGTGGTTTGCGGAGGGCATGGCCGAGTACCTCACTGTTGGGGAGATCGATCCGTTGACGGCGATGTGGCTGAGGGATGGATCCCTTTCGGGTTATCTGACGACGATCGATGAGTTGTCGCGTGCACAAGACATCCGTGTTTATCGCTTTGGCCAGGCGCTTTGGTACTACATCGGCGTCAAGTATGGTGACGAGAAGATCGGCGAGATCATGCAGAAAGCGCCGTTGTTGGGCGTCCGCGAGGCGTTTCGGACATCGATCAACGTGAACCTTGAGGACCTATCAGAAGATTGGCTCGAGGCGGTTAGGCTCACGTACCTGCCGCAGGTTGTCCTGTATCCGCCCGCCGAAGAGGTCGCTGTGCGGCTGACCGACCATGTCAAGGAGGGGGCGTCGATCAACATCGGGCCGGCGCTGTCCCCCGACGGTAGCAAGGTCGCGTTCGTCTCCAACCGAGACTTCTTCAATAACCTGTACATCGCGAGTGCCGAGGACGGCTCCGACACGGACAAGGTTGTCAAGGGAGAGCGCTCCGAGTCGTTCGAGAGTCTGCGATTCCTACGCGTCGGTATGGCGTTTTCGCCTGACGGGAAATACTTGGCTTTCTCGAGCAAAGTCGGTGAGCAGGACGCGCTCTACATCATGCGTGTGGACAACGAGAACATCGTTGCCTCCCATCGCTTCAATCTCGACGGTATTGAGACCCCGTCCTGGTCGCCCGACGGACAAGAGCTCGTTTTCACCGGGCAGAAAGGCGGAACTAGCGATCTATACATCGTTCGCCGCGATGGGACCGATCTGCGTAGGCTTACCAACGATCGCTATGCCCAGCGCGATCCAGTATGGTCGCCGGATGGCAACCGGATCGCCTTTACCACGGAGTTCGGTGAGGGCACGGACTTCGACCTCCTCTCGTATGACGAGTATCAAATCGGTGTGTATGACCTGAGCACTGGCGATGTGGTGTTCATGTCAGATGTATCGGCCCAAGAAGGCAAGAGCATCAACCCGCAGTGGGGCCCGGATGGAAAGACGATCGCGTTTCTTTCTGACCGTACCGGGATCACGAACATCTTTCTATACGATCTAGAGAAGCGCGAGATGTATCAGTTGACAGACATGCTGACCGGCGTCAGCGGAATCATCGAATCGAGCCCGGCGATGGCATGGTCACGCGACGGCAGTCGGATGGTGTTTAGCGCGTTTTCAGACGGGGGCTGGGACCTTTACCGGTTGGACAATCCGTTGTCACTGGCGACCGAGCCGTATCTGGCCGCTGACCGGGGCGAGTTTGACTTGGCCGACCGCGCGTTCGTCGAACCTGCTCGGCCGGTGGCTCCACCGCGGCCGGTGATCCGAGAGCCGGTGGATGACGCGGAGGAGTTGGCCGATGATGAGGTGACGGACGAGGCAGCGGACGTCCCTGCCGAGCCGCTCGACGGGGAAGCGTTGCCTGAAGTGGCCGATGGCGCTGACGACGAGGCAGAGGACCAAGCTGACCAACCGGCCGAAGAGGAAGCAGCCGAGCCTGAGGCGGCCGATGGCGACGCGGCGGAGGCGGAAGAACCGGCCCAGCCAGACGCAGTGTCCTACTACCTCGGTGAACGACCCGATCAGGGAGCGCGCCGTCGCCCGGTTGCTGGTGCGCCTGGCCGTCGCTTGCCTTCATTCAACGAGCCGGTCGATATCGCGACGTTGCTCAAGGATCCCACGATCGGTCTCCCACAGGACACGACCGCGTTCACGTCCCGCAAGTACAAGGTCAAGTTCCAGCCCGATCTAATCGCGCAGCCATCCGTAGGATTCGCCAGCGGAGTGGGTGCATTTGGAGCGTCCCAGCTGGCGTTCAGCGATCTGATGGGCGATCACAACCTGTACATAGCGGCGTCCGTGTTCGGTTCGATTACGGACAGCGATCTGTTCTTTACGTATCTGAATCGAAAGGGCCGTTGGAACTGGGCTGCTTCCGCGTTTCAGTTCCGAAGCGATTTTGCCTCGTTATCGACATCGACAGGTCGAAGCGACGACCTCTTGTTCCGAAGCGACATCTACCGTGGCGGGCAGTTGACCGCTGCCTACCCGTTTAGTCGCTTCCGGCGGTTGGAGCTATCCATCAACGCAACGCACATCTCGCGCCGTGAAGCGCGGTTTGACTTCTTCGATCCTACGCCCGAGATCGTCGATGAGCTGGGGAGTGAGAACTATGTCGCGCCGTCGATGGGTTACGCGTTCGACACGAGCTTCTTTGGATCCACCGGGCCGGTCGGTGGGGCACGGCGGCGTTTCGACATCCAGAAGGCTTTTGGCGATCGCGATTTCACACAGTTTTACGGCGATGTCAGGAACTACTGGTTGCTGGGCCGCCGATATACGATCGCCTCGCGGTTACTGTATCTGGGCACGTTTGGCGAGCAGGAGGATCAGCTCCGATTCCAGGGCATTGGTGGTCCGACGCTACTGCGTGGTTTCGACTTCGATGATGACGACTTCCTGGTCGGGACAGGTGTCGGGCTCTTCAACCTCGAGTTCCGATTCCCGATCATTGAGCGCCCGCGGCTTGGAACCTCGCTGTTTCCACCGATTCGCGGCGCTATATGGTACGATCTCGGTTTCGCGAGTTGCGGAAACGAGCTCTGCCAACACCAGCAAAGGGAAGTGTTGGCCGAGACCGGCGAATTGCGCGAGTCGTTCAAGTTCTCGACCAGCCAAGACGGTGGCCCGTTCGGTTTCCGACTGGTTGACGCGAGGGCCGCGTTTGGTGCCGGTGTCCGGATGAACATGTTCGGGTTCGCCGTCATCCGGGTCGACTACGCGCAGCAGACCGACATGGCCGAGCTCAAGACCGGCCGCTGGGTGTTCACTCTGGCGCCTGAGTTCTAGCGCCGGTTGATCCTCGAGGCCTGAGGCGCTACTGTTCGTTTGGTTAGCGCCTCTGGCCACCCCATCCGCAGCCAGAAAGCCCCTGTCCATAACAGCTAATTCGGGCCGCCGGTTAGCCGCTTTGTATCGATGTGCTTGGGTCGACATCAGACACAACCCCTTGTGCCCCGATCGCGGCGTGACCCCGGATATTGTGGTTTCCGATTGACTCGAAACGACTCGCCAGGGTATGTTTGGGGCTGATATGCGCGATTTTGAGCTAGACGATCGATTCTGGCGCGAGGCGCTGACCGCGGTCCGTGAGGGGTCGCGCGCATCGGCGCTGTCGAGCAGCTATCCCGACTATGCCCAACTCCTCACCGAGATCGAGGCCGACGCCAGCCGCGACGCGATGCTGGTCGGTGCGCGACTCGCCGGGGGCGGCCACAACCCGCAGCTGCTGTCCTTCGTATCCGCGGCCTTTCTGGCCCGGGCTGGACTGCGCACGCTGCTGATCGACTTGAGCCCTGAGTTTCGGTGGCTTGAGCGATTGTTGGGCCAGGATCTCAAGGAGGGGATGATCGATCACCTCCAATATGGCGTGCCGCTCGAGCAGTGCGTGCGAAACACGGCGATCCCCGATATGGACGTGCTGACTGGTGGAGCCAGCTTGCTAGGTGGTTCAGCGCTCGACGACGGACCTGCGTTTCGGGCCGCTCTCGACCGATTGCGTCAACATTACAAAGTCCTCGTCGTGACGTTGCCAGGAACCAATGGTGACGCTAGCGCGGCCGGAGTGCTCGCGATTTGTGATGCCGTCTTCGCGATCGAAGGCGAGGAGTCGAGCACCGATTTGGTGGGCAGCGAACGCTGGATCGTGCGTCTTGGCGGGGACCCACAGGCGGCCGACGAGCTCGGCCAGCTGACGCACCGTTTTCTGGGGCCGCTGCCCGAGGTACTTGTCGGCGCGAAACGCGGCTCAGGTACGCTGCCGTCGGCCGGCCCATCGGGTCACGTCTTTGCCTTGGCCAACGATCGGTTGGGCAATAACGATTCGTTACCCGTCGACGATGGGTGGCTCGACGACGTCAAATTGCACGATGACGATCCAGTGACGGGTAACGATCGGCCGGTGGATGACGATCCGGCGGTGGATGACGATCCCACGTCCGAAGCGGACGATCTGACTTTCCTGAATACACTCGGAAGCGATCCGTTGCTGGAAGAGGCCGAACCCGAGCCGCAGATCGACCATCGACTGGCGGCGGTGCGAGGGAAGATGGCTCGCAGTCGGATGCTACCCGCGGTCAGGGTGTCGCCGCCACGGCGCCGGTGGTTGGGGGTGACCGCGGCTAGCGGCCTAGTGGTTCTGGTCGGCGTTCTGGCCGGTCGGTTGCTAGAGCCGGTGTTCAGTAGCTGGCTTGGAGATGGTGGGGAGACCGGCGATCAGTTGGTGGCGCGGGTTGACGTCGAGGGGAGCTCGGCCCGGGGAACCGAACAAACAGAGCCAGGCGAGGTGGTGCCGCTAGTTGATCCGGCTGCGCCGAGCGGCTCAACCGAAGAGCCGGTAACCGAGGAAGTCCCCGCCGAGCCGCCGGCCAAGCCACCGACCGCAGCTCCGTCGCCGACACCATTCTCGGTTCACGCCGGCTCGTATCAGGACAATCGCTCGGCCCGTCGAGTCGCCGGTCGCATCGAAGCCGCCGGCTTTATGGCGTTTGTTGCACCGGTGGACATCCCCGACCGGGGTCGATGGTATCGCGTCTTTGCCGGGAGCTTTGCGGATTCGGTCAGCGCGCGCACTGCGCGTGAAACATTACTACGGCGTGGTGTAGTCGATGACGCCCTCGTTCAATCGACGCCATGGGCGTTCGATCTCGGGATTTTCGACTCACGCGATCAGGCCAATGCTCGGAAGCGCGACCTCGCAGGTCGGGGGATCTCGGCCTATGTCGCGGGTGCGGGTCCGTACCGCGTCTACGCGGGCGCATTCCGCAATAAGGATGATGGAGGAGTTCTTCGGCGCGCACTCGAGGAGGCGGCCGAGCCCATTTCGATGATCAAACGCCAGTAATCGGAGGTCGTGCCCGTGAAACTCCAGCGCCTGGAACTCTTTGGCTTCAAGTCGTTCGCTGATCGCGTCGCGATCGAGTTTAATCCGGGGATTACCGCGATCGTAGGCCCGAACGGGTGCGGCAAGAGCAACATCTCAGATGCTATCCGCTGGGTGTTGGGCGAGCAGCGACCGACGCTCGTCCGCGGCACGCGAATGGACGAGGTGATCTTCAGCGGTAGTCGGCATCGCAAGCCGATCAATCTGGCGGAGGTGGCGCTTCACTTCTCAAACGAAGACGGCTTGCTTCCGATCGAGTACACCGAGGTCGCCATCGCTCGGCGTGTGTTTCGGGATGGTGATAGCGACTACCTGCTGAACCGCCATCCGTGTCGGCTCAAGGACATTCAGGATTTGTTGATGGGAACCGGCATCGGTACCCACTCGTACACCCTGATCCAACAGGGGATGGTCGATAGCCTGCTGTCCGATAGACCGGAGGAACGCCGGACGATCTTCGAGGAAGCGGCTGGTGTTACGCGTTACAAGAATCGTCGTCGGGCCACACAACGGAAGCTCGAGGCGACCGCGATCGACCTCGACCGGGTCGAGGATGTCGTGTCCGAGGTCGATCGGAACGTCGCCTCGCTCAAGCGCCAAGTCGGCAAGGCACGGCGGTTCCTCAAGTATCAAGCCGAGGAAACGCGGCTGGATGTGCACTTGGCAGCGTGTGAGCTGGAGTCGGCGGAGAAACGGCGGGCACCATTGGCTGAGGAGCTTCGCGAGCTGCAAGAAAAGGAGTCGCAGCTGGCGGCCCGCTTGGCCGATCGCGAGGCCGGTGTCGAGACGATGGAAGTCGAGCTGATCGAGCTGCGTCAGCAGGAGCACACCGCGCGCGCGGCGGTCGAAGCCGTGCGCAGCCGTATAGCGCGGCACGAAGAAGTTCGTTTGGTGAACGGCGAGACCCTCAAACACCATCGGCAACGGTTGGAGGAGCTGGGGACCGAGGCGGAGCAAGCGCGTGTCCGATCGGATGACCTAGCCGAACGGCGAGCGAACCTGGAAGCGGATCTGGCTGCCGCACGTGAACAGGTGGCACGGATCGCCGAGCGAATTGCCCCATCCGAAACCGCTGATGAGGAGCAACGCCGCGCAGAGCTCAAGGTTGAGCAGCGGCGGCTTACCGAGCGGCTTGAGTCGCTTCGAGAGCGGTTGGCAGAGGTCGATCAGGCCCGGGCCCGTCAGGCCACGGCGGCCGAAAGCGCAGAAGAGCGCTTGTCGGCATTGAGTACCGAACTCGAGTCGCGTGAGCGCGAAGCGAGTGAATCAGGGACCGCCGTTGATCGGGCCCGGGCCGCAGTCGAAGCCGCCGAGGCACAGCGGTCGGAGGCAGATAAAGCCCGTGAGATCGCGAAGTCGGCGGCGGATGTGCTGTCGTCAACCGTCGACGCGATCCGCGAACGATTGGAGGCCGCTCGGGCCGCCGAACAGACGACGGCCGGTCGTAGGAGCGCACTAACCGATCTCGAAGCGCGGTTCGAAGGGTACGCCTCGGGCGCTCGTTCGTTGCTCGGTGGGTCGAAGCAGGTGCGCGGAGTGTACGGCGCGCTGCCGCAGGTGCTGGAGTCCGTCGATCGGCGCTTTGAAAAAGCCCTCGACCGCTACCTGGAGAGTCTCGGCCATGGACTGCTGGCGAAGGATCAGAAATCGGCGTTGGCGGCGGCGGAGCAGCTCGACGGAAACAATGCCGGCAGGGCCGATTTCCTGATCCCGGAGCTCATCAGTGCGGCGGATCCGCCATCTATCCCCGACGCCGCCGCAGCGCTTGTGTTGGCGCGTGGCTCGGATGTCGTCCGTTGGACCGGTCATCGCAAGCTACCCGAACGATTCGAGCCGCTGTTTCATCGACTGCTGATCGTCGCCAACGCGGGGGCGTGTTTTGGTTGTCGCTCAGCACTTCACGGTCACCCACGGGCGGCTGGCTATTACACGATCGCCGGATTGGACGGCACGCTGTTGGAGCCGATTGGCCGTTGGCGTACGGCCGGGTCCGAAAATGGTCACGGGTTGTTGTCCCGCCGTCGACAGTTGGCCGAGGCCGAAACCGAGTTCGAGGCGCGGCGGGCGGATGTCGCCGAACTGACCGAGGAACTCGGGCGGGCCGATCGTGGGCTAGCGGAAAACAAGGCTGCCATAAGTGCGGCCGGCGATCAGTGGCGCCAGGCAGATGGATTGTTCTGGGCTGGGCGCGAAGCGTTGGTGGCAGCCGAAGAGGCAGCCACGCACGCCGCTCGCCGGCGGGCCGAGCTCGAAGCCGAGATCGGTGAGCAAAAAGCGGCCCGCGATCGCGCCAATCAAGCACAGGAGGCGGTCGCGAAAACCCATGCCGAGCTAACGGTCGATGCGCAGCGCGCGACTGAGCGGCTGACTGCCGTTCGCACGGCGCTCGAGCGGTACGATGAAGTCCGCACCGAACGGCTTTCGGCGCGGCACGCGGTCGAACTCGAGCGGACCGCTTCGGAAGCCGACCTGAGGGTTGTCGAGAAGGAGCTCGAGCACCTGGGTGCGGCCGAATCGGCGCTCGAGGAAGCGCGCGGTGGTCGAGCCGGCGAACGCACCCGGCTGGAGGAGGAGTGCACACGCCTCGCAGCCGAGGCTGAGACCGCGGGCGCGGAGATCGAGGGACTTTATGTCGAGCTCGAGACGGTCGAGATCGCGTCGCGTGGACATCGCGAAACACTGGCGGCGATCGAGGAACAACGGTCGGGGCACGATAGCGAGCTGAGAGGTCTGCGGCGTGAGCACGATGCGGCAATCGAGCGGCGTCACCAATGTGAGTTGACGCTTCAAGAGATCGAGCACCGTCGGCAGACGATAGCGGGTCATATCCAGGAGACGTACGGGACCGACTTGGCGCCGCTTGTCGCAGCGCACCCGCTCGAAGACGACGAGAAGACGGTGGAGCTGGACGAGTTGAAGACCCGGCTCGAGGCGGTCCGTCGCAAGCGCGCCAACCTGGGCCCGGTCAACATGTTGGCGGTCGAGGAGTTCGAACGGGAATCCGAACGGCTTGAGTTTCTGGTCAAGCAAAGGGACGACCTGTTGGTCGCGCGGCGCCAGCTCGAGGAGGCGATCCGCAAGATAAATCGCACCGCCCGCGAACTGTTCGTGGAAACGTTCGGCAAGGTCAAGGACAGCTTCGACTACACGTTCCAGACGTTGTTCGAGGGTGGGTTCGCGGAAATCCATTTGGAGGACCCCGACGACCCACTCGAAACACCGATCCAGATCGTGGCCAGCCCGCGCGGCAAGCGCGTCCACTCGATCAATTTGCTGTCCGGTGGCGAGCGCGCTCTCACTGCTCTGGCGCTGTTGTTCGCGATCTATCGAGTCAAACCGAGTCCGTTCTGCATACTGGACGAGGTCGACGCGCCGCTCGACGATGCCAACGTCAGCCGCTTCCTGCAGATGATTCGCCATTTCAGCGACGAAAGTCAGTTCATCATTATCACTCACAACAAGCGGACGATGGAGGCGGCGGATTATCTGTACGGCGTGACGATGGAAGAGCCGGGAATCTCGGCGCTCGTTTCGGTATCGCTGGACGGTGCGAGGCAGACTGTCGATGAACCGATCGAGGAACCCGAGCCCGAAGAGGCGCTGCTAGCGGCCGGCTAGCTGGCTAGCTCGAACCCGACGACGATGAGCGCGCGTCGGCGGGTATCCGTTCGGCCGCGATGTCGCCGAGCAGTGGTAATGCCGACCAGTGACCCCGCAGGGCCCGCCATGTCAAAAACAGCGTCGCGATTACCCACAACCCAACGGCGCCCAGAGCTAGCATGAAACCGATGATCGGAACCCGCTCCAGCGCCAGGATCGCGAGCACCAGGGCGACACCGAGCAGAATCGACTGCCAGGCGTGAAACCGGACGAACGGTTGGCGCCAACCAACTACCAGGCAGACTATGCCGCTGGCGGCGCTGAACGGATAGGCTAGCGCCGCCGTCCGGTTAACGGGTGAGGAGTCGGTTTCGGTCACTGGGCTCTGGGGTGCTGCATCCCGGGTCCTTCCGGTTGACGACCACATGAGCGACGGTCAGATTCGGGTCCGACGCTGCCAAAATCACTGTTCTCGGCAACCTCGACAAGGCGCATGAACGAAGAGTCGATCACCGAAACGAGCTCTGACGAAGAGACGCTCGCCCAGTTAGCGCGGGTCGTCCAGCTAAAAGACCGGCAGCGGTTGGAGAGCGTCTATGTGTTCGACCCGGTCGTGAGGCGCGAGACCGCGTTCTCGCTAGCGCTGGTCACCAAGCGCCTCGACGATGAGCGGCTTGAGATGGTCGCCATCGGTGAGCGCGCTGTCGGTGCGGCCACACCGGCCAGGGACTTCATCCGACGGGCCCGCTTTCCAGCTGATATCCTGCCGCTGATTCTGGAGGAGTTTATCGATCGGTGCGGTGTCGAGGGTGCGTCGTACAGGGAGGTGCATATCGAGAACGAGAACCCATCCGAACAGCTCTCGGAGCTGGCAGCGCTGGTATTGCCCCGTCCGGATGTCGAACCATCTCCTACTCCGTGAGCTCGCGCACCGGGCGCCTTCCCGGAGTTGAGCGTTTTCGCGAGTTTTTACACGAGTGCAACCATCCGGTCACCCCGCAACGTTTACGGGTCGCCGAGATCCTGTTCGGAACCCATGACCACATATCGGTGGACGAGATCGTCCAGCGGTTGAGGGTTGGCAGGGACACGGTCGGAAAGGCAACGGTATACCGAACGCTCGACCTGCTGTTGAAGGCCGGGCTCATTCGAGAGCATGACTTTGGGGAAGGGTTCCGTCGCTATGAGCCGTGTCCGGCACGTCCGCATCACGAGCACTTGGTCTGCACTCGCTGCGGTAAGGTGATCGAGTTCGAGTCGGCGGAGTTCGAGCAGCTGCAAGCCGACGTTGCCAGCCTGCACCGATTCCAGCCTTCCCATCACAAAGTGGAGATCTACGGTCGGTGCGAAGAATGCCACAACTGAGCAGGATAGCGATCCTCTGTGCCCTGCTGTCTATAGCCCCAGCCACGGTCGGGGCACAGAAGCTCACCATGTCGGCCAACTCGCTGATCGCACACGACTCGAATGAGGTTTTTCTCAGAGTTTCCAACCGGGGTGGGTTTGGGCTCACCCTGGGTGACGCCGATGCCGGCAACTTTCCGAACGGCACTCCCAACCGGTACATTTTTGGTGCCGGACTGTGGATCGGCGGCATCGGCGACGTGGATAACAACGGGCAGCCAGATCAGATAACGACGATCGGCTACAATCCGTCGAACGTGGCGGACATCGAGTGGATCGAGGGTGCGGCCGGGTTTGGACGTAACGATCCCCGGTTCCGGGTGCTCGATTCGACGAATCCCGACGATCAAGACGACTTTCCTGCTGCGCCGGTCGCCACCGAGGAACTGTTTACCGTCTACGGCGATCGATTCAGCACGTTCGGAAGCGGCCAGGGGTCCGTGCCGCTCGGCGTCGAGGTACGGCAACGATCGTTCGCATTCACCGAAGCCGACCTCAACACAGCGGTGATCTTCCAGTGGGATTTCTTGAATATCTCGGATCAGATTCGGAACACCGGGTACACGATCGAAGATATGTGGACCGGGATCGTGCTCGACCCCGATGTACGGGTTTCGCCGGTCGGCAGTGTGCTCGATGACACGGCGGCGCCGCTGGCAGTCGACGGGGAAGAGGTCTTGCTGATCTGGGATAGCGACTTCTCCGAGCCCGTTTTCGAGGGTGCGCCCGG
The DNA here is from genome assembly GCA_039588915.1 of Gemmatimonadota bacterium. GTDB lineage: Bacteria > Gemmatimonadota > Gemmatimonadetes > JACCXV01 > JAHWKZ01 > CAMYLR01. Next base: position 15,297 of record JBDGYV010000015.1, on the reverse strand, counting down.
GTTCATGGCCGTGGTGCCGCTCGTAAACCCCGGCGGGCAGACCACGATTACCCAGATGACATCGCAATTTGGTGCCAACGTGCTGATCGTCCCTACGACCGACTCCAACCAGTACGAGACACTGGCGGGTATCCCTCCCCGTGAACCGACGATCGTCGAGCCGGGTTTCGATCTCCGCGCGTTGGTCGGGTGGGGCGCGATAGATCTCGCGCCGGGCGCGGTTCACCGCACGGCGGCGGCTTTCGTATGGGCCGACCCGACCGGGGATCCGCCACCGTCGCTGTCACCGCTCGACCCGGCGCTCGATCAAGACCTGCCGTTGCTCGCCGATCTGGTCGCGGCGGTTCGATCGGTGCGGCAGGCCTACGATCAGCGGTTAGCCGGGCTGCCGGCGCTGCTCGACTTTCCGGGAGAACCGACGCCCGGCCCCGGCCCGGGATCTGGTGAGCCCGGCGTGGTGCTGCAAAACTTTCCCAACCCATTTACAGACCAGACGACGATCCAGTATTCGATCATCGACGCGGGAGACGTGGAGCTCAAGGTGTTCGATATCACCGGTCGTGAGGTTACGACGTTGGTCGACGACTTGTTCCAGCCTGGCGAGTACACTGCCACCTGGGACGGTCGATCGACCTCGGGTGTCGACGTTCCGGCCGGGGTTTACGTGGTTCAGCTGATCACGCCGGCGGGCACATCGTCCGTACGAGCCCTGAAGTTACGATGATCCTTGCAACGTTCACCGGAGGCGGAGAGATTCGGGGTTCAATGCGAACAGCCATCCTTTTATCCATGACGGCACTGGTTCTCGTCGTGCTGGCTCCGGCTCCCGGGCTGGGTCAGGACAGCGGCGAGAATGGGGGCCTGGTTGGGCTGACGCTCCCACTCGGCGCGCGGCCGCTCGGTCAAGGTCGTGCCGTCGCGGCGGTTCGAGGGGAGCTCCAGGGGGTCCCGTACAACCCGGCCACCCAGAGCGGAATCGAGCGCGGTGCTCTCACCTACAGCCGGTTCGAGGGCGCTGATCTGGCTGATCTCAACAGCAACTACATCGCCGGTGCCTACGTGGCGACCTGGGGGACGATCGGCGGCCACTTCGTGTATCACGATTTCGGAAGTGTGCCGCTGACCGACACGTCGCCAACGCCGATCGGCAGCGTCGATCTCAGCGAGTCGGTGATCGGCATCACGTACGCCAATCGCTGGCGGGCTGAGCTCGACTACGGGGTCACGCTCAAGTGGTACAGCTCGGACCTCGGGGTTGTCGAGGCGAGCGGTCCGGCGTTCGACTTTGGCGTCTTGTACGCGCCGCGAGACGTGGCGGTGCAGCTCGCCGCGGCGGTGAGAAACGTGGGACCCAACCTCGATCTCGAGGACGGCAGCGTCTCCGCTCCGGGCGGCGGTTCGTCGAGTGGCGATCGCGAGGAGAAGCTCCCCACGCGGATTCGGATCGGGATCGCCGCGAATCTCAACGATACGTTCAACCTGCCGGCGAGCTATGTGGCCCGCTTGCTGTTTGACGTCGAGACCGACGCTCGAGAGATCTCGACGGCGAGCCAACACTTCGGAGGAACGGTCACGTTCCGCGATGTAGTGACCGTGCGCGGCGGAGTCGTTTCGGTCGACAATCCGTTTGTCGACGATGGGGACGGCAGTCGCCAGATCGGCGGGACCTTCGGGATCGGGATCTACTATCAGGGTTTCGAAGCCGACATCGCTCGCGAGGTATCGGTGAGCGAGCTGGGCGACGAAACGCACTTTGCCGTCGGTTGGCGCTTCTAGGCTGACCAGGCGATGTCGATCGTCGCCAAGGAGATCTTCCTCACCAGTGGCGTCGGCCGCCATCGGGAAAAGCTGGCCTCTTTCGAGCTCGCGCTACGCTCCGCCGGTATCGCCGAATACAACCTCGTTCGGGTATCCAGCATCGTCCCGCCACACTGTAAGCTGATCTCGCGCAAGGAGGGATTGGCGAAGCTAAGCGCCGGACAGATCCTGTTTTCGGTATTGGCCGAATGCGCGACGAACGAGCCCAACCGTCTGATCGCCTCCTCGATCGGGGTCGCCATCCCCCGTGATCGCAGTCACTACGGCTATCTCTCGGAGCACCATGCGTACGGTCAGAAGGAGCGCGTGGCCGGCGACTACGCCGAAGATCTGGCGGCGGAGATGTTGGCAACCGTCCTGGGAGTGGAGTTCGATCCCGAGGCGGCATGGGACGAGCGAAAGGAGCTCTGGCGTATTTCCGGCGAGATCGTCACTACACGCGACAAGACGCAGTCGGCGGTTGGGGGGACGGATGGAAAGTGGACCACTGTTGTCTCCGCCGCCGTCCTTCTGTAATAGGGCGCGGCGGTCCCAAGCGATAACGTGAGTTCCCCAAACTTCCTCGGGTTGAAAGACGCCGACTCCAGCTACGGTGACAGCGCGGCGGTGATCGTGCCGGTACCGTACGAGCGTACCGTGTCGTGGGGGGCGGGGACGGCGCAGGGGCCGGCGGCGATCCTGACGGCATCGAACTACGTCGAGCTGCACGACGAGATCCTTAACGAGCAGCCCTATCGGAAGGGTATCCACACCGCGCCTCCGGTGGCGGTCGATCAACCCGATCTCGAAGCGTTCCTGGCCGATCTCGAAGCGACGGCGGCGGGGCTGTTCAGAGACGACAAGTTCCCGGTGTTCCTGGGCGGCGAGCACGGGTTGACGACGGGTCCGGTACGGGCGGCGCACGCGGCGTTCGACGATTTGACCGTGCTCCAGCTCGATGCACACGCCGATTTGAGAGACAGCTACCACGGGACCCGTTGGTCGCACGCGTGCGTCATGCGCAGGGTCATCGAGCTCGGTGTGCCTGTCGTGTCGATCGGAGTGCGTGCCGTTTCGCCGGAAGAAGCGGAATTGATCCATGCCAACGACATCCCGGTTTTCTGGTCGCACCGCATCGCGCAAGGCGACGAGTGGATGGAAACAGCGATCACAATGCTGAGCGACAACGTGTATCTGACGTTCGATGTGGATTTCTTCGATCCGGCGGTCATGCCGTCCACCGGGACACCCGAGCCGGGGGGCGGGAACTGGCACGACGCGATGCGGTTCCTGGCCAAGGTGTTCGCCAGCCGTCGAGTCGTCGGCATGGACGTAGTCGAGCTGGCGCCGATCGACGGGCTCCACGCCCCGGATTTCGTCGCCGCACGGCTGGTCTATCGGGCGATCGGGTACCGATTCCACGACTGGGGCGGGTGAGGTGGAATAGTCACCCCGGGTCCTACGTACTTATGTTCTAGGATTAATCATGTATAGACAGACGACGATACGCGCGCTTCTCATGCCGTTGCTCATGGCGGCGACCGTGGCCGCTTGGGGCTGCCGGGCCGAGTCGGCGGCCAAGAGCGAGGCAGGAACACCCTTGCTCGCGCCGATCCGGGTTGCCGCCCCGTTCGCGCTCCAGACGCTCGATGGCGACTCGCTCTCGTCGGCCGACATCACCGAGAACGTGATGCTGCTCAACTTCTGGGCGTCGTGGTGCGCACCATGTCGCGCCGAGGTGCCGGACCTAATCGAGGTTTGGGATGAGTACCACGATCGCGGGTTGGCGGTGCTGGGGGTGTCCGTCAACGATTTGCCGCGTGACTCGCGCGACTTCGCCGCCGAAATGAGAATGCCCTACCCCTTGGTGATCGGAACGCCCAAGATGCTCGAGGAGTACGGCCTGTCACCGTGGTTGCCGACCACGTTGCTAATCGTTGACGGTCAGATCGTGGAGGAGTGGGTCGGGCCCAAGTTTAGAGCGGACATCGAGTATCCGATTCGGGTCGCCCTCGGACTCGCCCCGCCGATCTCCGAGGTCCTCCACCGCGTCTCCGATACCGAAAAGCCCTAGTCATGAACACTGAGCTGTCGATCGCGGTGGCGTTCGCCGGGGGCGTCGCCTCGTTCCTCAGCCCGTGTGTGCTACCGCTGTTCCCGTCGTACCTGTCGTTCGTGACCGGCCTCACCTTCGATGAGCTCTCCGATCCAGGGCCGGAGGCACGGGCTAGAGTGCGGCGATTGGCGATGATCCACTCGCTCCTGTTCATCCTGGGGTTCACGCTGGTGTTCATCGCGCTTGGCGCATCGGCCACCGCTCTCGGTCAGTTCATGCGTTACAACCAGGTGTGGATCCGGCGCGCTGCGGGGGCGTTGATCGTCGTCTTCGGGCTTCACATCTCGGGGCTCCTCAACATCCCCCTCCTGCAGCGCGAGCGTCGGGTGCACCTAAACCAGCGACCAGCCGGGTTTCTTGGCTCGGTGGCGGTCGGTTTTGCGTTCGGCGCCGGTTGGACGCCGTGCATCGGGCCGGTGCTTGGCACGATCCTGACGATGGCCGGGACCACCGGCGACGTCGGGCAGGGCGTGACCCTGCTGTTGGCGTACAGCGCCGGATTGGGGGTGCCGTTTTTCGTCGCCTCGGTTGGGTTCAGCTCGTTCCTCTCGACCTTCAAACGGGTCCGCCACTGGCTACGACCGATCGAGATCGTCAGCGGGCTGGTGCTAGTCGCTGTCGGCATCCTGATCTTTACGAACTACTTCGCCATCCTCGCGGCGTGGCTGAATCGGATCGTACCGCTGTTCTCCTTTATCGAGAACCGCATCTGATCGTGCTGGCCCGGCTCTAGGGCGCTCCATACATTGCGACTGGCGGCCGGGTTGGCCGTCCATAGGAGCGAATGATGGGGAAACGTACGATCGGCGACTTCTTCACCCACAATCTCGGCTACAAGCTGATCGCGTTGCTGCTAGCGCTGTTGCTGTGGTTCGATGTCCGCACCGAGAAGGTCAGCGTCATCGACTACCCGGTGCCGGTGACGCTGTCGGTCGTCGGCGACGAGATGACGATCACGAACGATCCGCCGACCGAGGTCGAGGTCAGCTTCTCGGGCACCGGTCGCGACCTGCTGGGACTCGACAAGGAGTCGTTGAGCATCGTCAAGGACGTGGAGGGTGGGGAGAACGACACCCTGAGCATCAGCTTGGATCTGCAGGACGTGCGGCGTCCGGCCGATCTCCCCGTTACGCCCATCGGGATCACGCCCGGTAGCATCGAGGTCGTTACCGATCGGTACGTCGAGAAGACGGTAACGCTCGAGACCGAAGGGCTGCCGCTGGCCGAGGACGGTTACGAGGTCATTGACGTGACGGTCGAGCCGACGCGCGTATCGTTGCACGGCGTGACCGCCGAGCTCCGCGACATCGGTTCGCTGTCGCTCGACCTGGAGCAGCTCTCGCGCGGTCCCGGGCCCTTCGACGCGCGGCTCGCGATCGCCGTCCCCGACAAATTCAAGACGGTGATCGTCTCCCCCGACAGCGTTCGCATCCAGGGCAACGTCGTCCGGATCAAAGAACCAGAGCCACCCGCCGAAGAGATCGCCGAAAGCTAAAGCCCACCTGGCAATGCTGACGCTCGGCATCGAGACCTCCTGCGACGACACGTCTATCGCCGTGCTGCGCGGCGAGAGCGAGCTGTTGTCGAACATCGTTAGCTCGCAGCTCGAGCACTCGGCTTACGGAGGGATCGTTCCCGAGCTGGCGAGCCGGGCGCACGTCCAGAACATCGTGCCCGTCTTTCGGTGCGCGCTGGCGGAGGCCGGCGTGGAGGCCGAGGAGCTCGACCTGATCGGGGTCACCACCGCGCCTGGGCTGATCGGCTCCTTGCTGGTCGGCGGCGCGTTTGCGCAAGGGTTGTCGCTGGCGCTCGAACGACCGATCGTGCCGGTGCACCACATCGAGGCCCACATCGTGGCCAACCTGCTCGAGTATCAGGATCTGGAGTTACCGGCAGTCGCGCTGGTCGTCTCCGGCGGTCATACGCTGCTTGTCTACGTGGGCGAGTGGCGGCAGTACGAGGTCATGGGCACGACCCGCGACGACGCCGCCGGCGAGGCGTTCGATAAGGTGGCGAAGCTCTTGGGTCTCGGGTTTCCGGGCGGGCCCGAGATCGAGCAACTAGCAGTCGAGGGGGACCCGCAGGCGATCCCGTTTCCGCGACCGATGTTGGCGGTAGAGGGATTTGAGTTCTCGTTCTCGGGGCTCAAGACCGCGGTTGTACGGTGGGTCGAGCAAGCCGGGCCGGATGAAGTGCAAGTACGGTTGGCGGACGTCTGCGCATCGTTTCAAGCGGCGGTGGTCGAAGTGCTGGTCGAGAAGACAGCCCGCGCGGCGAAGGAGAAGCGCGTTGGAACCGTGTTGCTGGCGGGTGGTGTAGCGTGCAACAACGCGCTACGAGCGGCGCTACGCGATCGGATCGGAGAACGAGCGCGAGTTCTATGGCCGCAACCGATCAACTGCACCGACAACGGGGCGATGATTGCAAGAACGGCTCTACTGCGCGTGGATGAAGCTGTCGGGGCAGGGGAGTTCGATGTCGCGGCGAGCCGAGTACTGGTGTAGAGGCTTGCACGGCACGCAGGGCGTCGACCTTTGCTGTCGGTTTTCCACACGGCCATTGTCGGTATTTTGACAGTTACAGCCGGTCTTCCAATTGTCAATCGCGATCGTGGACGTCTTTTTTGTCGGCGTGCTTCTTGCTAACGAAGAATCGGGTTGACAGCCTGCACGCGGGCCGCTAACAAATAGTCGCTCCCGCCGATTATCGGTCGTCACACTCAAGCGTGTTGAGGTTCACCATGCCCCGTCCCGACCGTTTTGTATTAGACCCTGAAACAGCAAGCCTCCTGAATGTGTTCAAGCCATTGGACATCGACTGTAGCCGAACCTCGTCGATGGCGGAAGGAAGAGCGGCAGGTTACAGGTTGTTTCAGAAAGGACAGCTAGGAGACGCAGAGGCTCAATTTCGTGAAGCCTACCGTCACGCCGTGCGACAAGACGATCAACGCTCGGCTATGCGCATTCGTCTCGATCTGGGCCGCGCTCTATTGGACAGATCCCATGGTGAGATCCTGGGGCTTCTAAAGCCGCTGGAAGGATCAACGGGAGTCGACCATGCGTGTGCCTACAATCTCATAGGAGCAGTACTGCAGAAGATGTGCCTTCCAGATCTGGCCGCGCGCAATCTTGAACGGGCTGCTCACATTTCTAGCAGTGATCGAAATCCGGGTTTGGAGGCGTGTGCGCTTGCCAATTGGGGAGGAGCTCTCTTCATGCTGGGTGACTTTAGAGCTGCCGACGCGCTTCTTCTTAGGGCTCGGAGAAAATTGGAGGAAACCAACAGCCCACGAAAGGTCGGGATGTTGTTTTACAATCAAGCCGTGAAAGCGGTGTTGCGACAGAAGTATGACGAGGCGTTTCTGCTACTTGAGCATGGAGATTCAACCATCGTACGCGGAGAGAATCTGTATGTTGATCTCATGCTTCAATTCATCCGCGGTGAGTTGGAACTCGTGACCGGTAGTATTGCTAGTGCTATCGAGCATATGGAGACTACCGAGAGACTCGCGACGCACGCATCACAGACGTCCTTTCATGCTCGTGCTTTGATGTGGAGGTCGATCGCTCGGGACGAGACACCAACCGTCGAGGTTATCTCACAGTGCGAGGCTGTCGCGAAGGATTTACAGGCGAGAAGTCTACGAAACGACAGCGCCATGGTACTCATGATGACAGGAACCTGGGCGCGACTCACCAGCGACGTCCCATACGAGCATTTGCTTTCCAAGGCACAAATACTTTTTCGAAACAACCCCGAAGCCCAGTTGCTCGAGGCTCACTACACCCGCATCATGGAGGCCCTCAACGGGTCGCGGCGCAGGAGCCCAACGCAGCCCTTTCCATGTTTTCTAACGCAGGCGCCGGCGATTCTCAGTTTGAAGGATCAACTAAGGCGGTTGATTAATACTGAGGTACGTATTGTGCTGGAGGGGGAGTCGGGAACGGGTAAGACTTTCCTCGCGCGGCAACTCCACGAAACAAGCAGGCGCAAGAAATCGCCGTTCGTAGTTGTCGATTGCACGAATCTCGAAGAGAACCTGTTCGAGTCGAAGCTCTTTGGGCATCGGAGGGGATCGTTTACAGGTGCCGTGTCGGATAGGGTGGGGCTGATCGAACAAGCCAACAAAGGCACACTGTTTCTTGACGAGTTTGGCGAGTTGCCAGTTGAGATTCAGGCTAAATTGTTGTACACGATCGAAGAGCAGCGCTACCGTCCGGTAGGCTCACGAGTGGAGAAGAAGGCGGAGTTTCGGGTTTTAGCGGCGACCAATCGTGACATCGACCAGATGCTCGAGAACGGCCAGCTTCGCGAGGATCTCTTCTACCGGTTGTCTGGATTCCGGGTCAAGCTGCCTCCGCTGAGGGAGAGACGGGAAGATATCGCTCCGCTGGCGAAGCATCAGATCAACATGCTCAACGACCTGTATGGACGCAAGAAGACACTCAAAGCTGAGACTTGGGATGCGATCGCTAAGTATGGCTGGCCTGGCAACGTGCGTGAGCTCAACGCCACCCTCGAACGAGGTTTTCACCTGGCGGCCGGCCGCCGGATCGGCCTTGACGACCTGGGGCTCGGACTCTCGACTGTGAGCCTGGATGCTGAAGACCTATCGTGGTACTCCGTGCGTCGCGCACATCTCCTTAAGGTCCTTCGCATGTGCCGGGGCAACGTCACCCGCTCGGCGAAACTGCTGGGGGTTAACCGAACCACACTGATCTACAAGCTCAAGTTGCTGGACATCGAGCGACCCGACTTTGACCCGGCTTTTCAAGGCCAGGATCAGCGCGAGGGGGCGACCCCCCGGTTGGTAGCTGATCACGACCAAGCGAAAGCGATTGCCGAGTCAGTGGAAGAACCCCTGAAGCCGTGACCCCGCCCCCAGCCCAGTGGGTCGTCCTCGCAGGCCTCTTGGGGCTCTTGGTCGGCTCGTTCCTGAACGTGGCGATCCTGCGGTTGCCGGCCGACATGTCGCTCGTTCGGCCGCGCAGCCACTGCCCGCGATGCGGCGAGACCCTCAAGTGGTATCACAATATCCCCGTCGTGTCGTGGCTGACGCTGCGTGGTCGGTGTGCGTACTGCGGGGTCAGGATCAGCGTCCAGTACCCGATCGTGGAGCTAGCGACAGCCGCGATTTGGGCCGGTAGCGTGTACGCGTTTGGGTTAACGCCTCACGCCGCGCAGGCGGTCGTCATGATGAGCATTCTGCTGGCGGTGGCGGTCACCGATGGCCGGGAATACGTGATCCCCGACGAGCTGTCGCTGGGCGGTGTGGTGGCCGGGCTGGCGATGTCGTTCCTGCCGGGCTCGCTAACACCGGTCGGGTCGTTGATCGGTGTCCTGGTGGGTGGCGGCCTCTTGTGGGTTATCGCCGTGGTCGGAACCAAGATCCTTGGCGAGGACGCGATGGGCGGTGGCGACGTCAAGCTGATGGCGATGATCGGCGCGTTTGTGGGGTGGCAGGGCACGCTGCTGGCGCTGTTCATCGCATCCATCCTGGCGACGATCGTCTTCATTCCGATCAACATGCGCTCCAAAAAACTGGTCCCGTTCGGCATCTTTCTGGCGATCGGCGGCGCGGTGGTGTTCGCTTGGGGAGAGCGTCTTCTCGATTGGTACATGACCGGGTTCGCGTAACGCGATGAGCTCGGGCCACGATCGCGTACCACGATGAAGCCGATCCGCTACACGATGATCGGCAGCGGGACGCTCGTGCCCGACGTCGAGCGCGGAACGGCGGCTCACCACCTCCAGTGCGGCGACATCCACGTGTTGGTCGACCTGGGCTTCGGGACGCTGCGGCGGATGACGGGACTCGGCCTTTCCTTGGGGGCCCTCGACGTGGTGGCGATCTCGCATCGTCACCAGGACCACTTCGCCGATCTCCTGCCGCTTCTCTTCACGCTGTGTCATCATCGCGGCGAGCGCCGCGTCGAGCCGCTGGCTCTGGTCGGTTATCCTGATTTCGGGGCCGATCTCGATCGACTCGAGGACATCTTTGGCGATTGGGTTACCGACCCCGGGTTTCCGCTGGACATCTGGGAGGCTGCCGACACGCCGATCGAGATCGAGCGTGACGACGCCATGGTCGAGATCAACGCCTACCCGGTCGTCCACTCACCCGAGGCGGTCGGCTATCGGTTCACGCTTGGCGTCGCGGGCCGCGAGGTCGTCGTCGCGTACACCGGCGACACCGAGGAGAGCGAGGAGGCGATCGCGTTGGCCCGGGACGCGGACCTGCTGATCGCCGAGTGCTCGGTCGCTGATGGGCTGCAGGCGCCGGGTCACATGACCCCGCGCGTGGTCGGCCGGGTGGCCGCCGCTGCCCGGGTCAAGCGCCTCGCCGTCGCGCACTTCTATCCGTCGGTCTTGGCGCTCGGTTGGGACGAGATCGAACGCCGAATCCGCGAAGCCTATGACCAAGGACCGATCGAGCTTGGCGCAGACGGTTTGGAGATCGATCTCTGACTCACGCCCGTCAGGCGCTCGGCCAGCGTGGAGAGCGGTTTGCTGCCGACTACTTGGAGGGTCACGGCTACGAGATTCTGGCGCGACGCTGGCGAGCGGCCGGTCGTGAGATCGATCTCGTCGTCGAAAAAGACGGAACGATCGCGTTTGTCGAAGTCAAAACCCGCCGCGCAGGCTCGCTTGCGCCGCCCGCCACCGCGGTCGATTGGAGAAAGCAGCGACAAATCGCGGCGGCGGCCAACGCGGCGCTGGCCCGTTGGGGTCACAGTGCGCGGTCGTACCGCTTTGACGTTATAACGATCGAGTTGGCGAGCCGAAAACCGGGACGCGACTCCAGACCGGAGATCACGCACATCGAAGACGCGTTTCGGCTTGAGGGGTGAAGCCTAGGAGGGCTTGGCGGCGCCGGGTTGGCGGATTGCGCCGATGACAACGCCTGGCGCGTCAGCGTCGAATGTGACGCCCAGGGCGTCAATCGCATCGCGATTCGCATCGATCACGAACACCAGCCGCTCGGCCAGCTCGGGATCGAACTGCGTTCCACCGTTGCGCGCGATCTCCTCGCGCGCGTAATCGACGCCGTGCGACCGGCTCGCGCCGGGACCGGTCAGCAACATCGCGTGCAGCGCGTCGATCAAGCCGACGACCCGCGCGCCGTACGGGATCGCGTTGCCGGTCAGACCGTCCGGGTATCCCTGGCCATCCCACCGCTCGTGGTGGTGCCGAATCAACGGTCCGGTCGGGTCCAATCCCCGCAGCGGAGCCACGATCTGCGCGCCGATCACAGGGTGCTCGCGAATCGTCTCGTACTCCTCACGGGTGAGAGAGTCCTGCTTGTGAAGGATGGCGCTCCCGACTGCCGTTTGGCCGATATCGCGCAGCATGCACGCCAGGTGGATCGTCGCCCGCTCACGATCGTCGACCGTCAGGTGCGACAGAAACAGTTTGGCTAGCGTGGCGGTGTCGCTCAGGTGCTCGAGCACCGATGGGTCACGGGCCCGCATGAGCGTCACCAAACTCGCGACGGCGCCCATCTGGCGCATGATCGTTTGGTTGTCGTGGAACCCGTCGAGCGCATCCCGCACCGCACGAATCACCGTCGAATCGTGCGGTCTCAACTCGCGCGCGCGATCAAAAGCTTCGGGATCCTCGTTCTCGTTCGTGTAGTTGGTCTCGTTGTAGCGAATGATCCGGTTGCGACCCTGGTGCTTGGATGCATACAGCGCCTGGTCGGCGGCGCGAATGAGGTCGGTGCAGGATGACGCGTCGTCTGGATACGCTGCAAGACCGATTGAAACCGTGACCGCTTCGCGTATCCCATCGTGGTTCCTCGCTTCGATCCGTTGTCGGAGCCGCTCGGCCACGACCATGGCTCGCGGACCGCTGGCCTCGGCCAGCAGAACCGCGAACTCCTCGCCGCCGTAACGCGCCACCACATCCACCTGGCGCACTTGCTCGGTCAGAACAGCGGCTACATTGCGGAGCACCTGGTCCCCGGCCGGGTGGCCGTAGGTGTCGTTGGTGTGCTTCATGAAATCGATGTCGATCATGGCCAAGCTGAAGGCAGCCTCGGTGCGCTGGGATCGTATGATCTCATCCGTCAACGCTTGCCGGAACGCGCGCACGTTGTAGAGCCCGGTCAGCGGATCGCGACGCGCGGCCTCGGAGACTTCGGCGAGATGGTCGGCGCGTTGGATAGCCTTCCCGGCGATGTCTGCCATAAGTCGGCAGAACCGGATCTCTTGCTCGCTGAACGCACGGTACGATTGTTCGAGCCGGACGAACACGACTCCGTGGACGTCGTTTCCTTGACGGATCGGCGTTACCAGAATGGTGGCCCCGGTCGCCCGCGGTGGCAGGTATCGCCTCACTCGCTCGAGGTTGACGTCCTTCTCCGGTCGCTCGATGACGACCGTCCGTTGCTCGTCGATCGCCATTTGAATCTCGGGGTACCGATCGAGCTCGATCTCGAGGTCTTCGATCACCTCGCTGGCGTCGATCGCCGACACGATCCGACCGGTCGTTTGCCCCGGCTTGGCCAAGATGACCGCCACCCGACTGGCGTGGAACAGATGTCCAAGGACCTCGGTCAGCCGCTCGTAGACGCTCTCGACCTCGATCGCTTCGGCCAGCAGCGTGGAAACTTCAAGCGCGCTCTCGAATTGGCTCGAGAGCACTTCCTCGTGGCCGAGCTCCTCGGTTACGTAGCCGACGATACCGGCGGTGGTGAGCAGCGTTCCGACCTGGAGGATGATCGCTCCGATCGGACTCGTGCCGCTATCGATCAGGATCAGCGTCAGCGCGACCGCGACGGCAAGGCCGAGCCCGAGCGCCCACGCCAATCGTCGCGCGAGGGCAGCCAAAAGCACGGTCAGCAGGAACAGCGGATAGAGGAACCACGACTCGGAACCGCCGTAGACACCGAACATCGTGCCGAGCAGAGCCAGTTCCACCGCCACGAACGTGATGTCGAAACGCCGGCGGCGGAACCAGTGCGCGGGGATGACCAGGTAGACGAAGGTGGTGGCGAAATAGACCGCCCACGGGGCGAGCAGCCAAACGGAGAGCCCGGTCGCGGGTGGGTAGAGGATGAGCAGCACGCCGGTCGCCGCTGCCACGCACAGGCGCAGCGCGATCAGCGTGGCTTTCTTGTTCCAGCTCCGAGTGATCAACATCGGACTAGTCCCTTGGCAGAACGTGTTTTGGAGCCACGGGGTACGGGCCATGGCCGGACCCGGGAATCGTCCTAGATTCTCGTCGCACGGATCATGCCAGGTCGCGTCTCGTTGTATTCATTCATCATCAGGAGAGGTCATACGATGTCGATCAGGACTCTAGTGGCGATCGTCGGATTGGGGGCGCTGTTCGCGCTACCCGGGACGTCCATGGGCCAGGTTCTCAGATACGGTGGGGAGTCGGGTGAGTCGCACACCTACACCCGCACGCAGGAGGATCACGTCGCGCAGACCGTCAACGGCGCCGAGCAGAAGATCGACATCGAGAGTTACTGGCGGTTTACGACGACGCTCCGCGACGTGTCGGATGATCACGTCATCGTCGAGATCGTTCACGATTCGGTGAACATGGTGGGGATGCCGGGTGGCGGTGAGCTCGACTTTTCGGCGCTCTACGGGAAACCGGTCGTGGTGACGTTAGGGTCGCGCGGTGAGGTGAGCGACATCGCAGTGCCCGAGTCGTTGCCCGCCGAGCTTGGTCGGCTCGATCTGGCAACGACCTATCGTGCGTTCTTCCCGAGCCTGCCCGAAGAGGAGATCAGTGCCGGTACCTCCTGGACCGACACGATCTCCGTTCAGACCAATCAGAACGGAATCGACATGGAGGTGCACCGCATCAGCACGTACACCGCGATCGGTAACGCCGACCACGCCGGCCATGACGCGGTCCAGATCGAGTTCACGAGCGAGATCGATCTCGAGGGTAGCGGAAACCAGATGGGGAACGAGATCTCGCTCAGCGGTGGCGGTACCGGATCGGGAACGATCTACTTCGATGGCAGCGGTGGGAAGTTTCTCGGCGGGTCCGAGTCAAATGAGATCAAGATGGATGCGTTCGTGGTGGCGGGCGGGCAGAACTTGTTGATCCCGATCGTACAGAATCGGAGCGAGACGATCAAGCTGGTCGAGTAGCGCTCGACCAACTCGCGTCCGCGGTTGAGCTGTGGACTCCTCCTAGTCCGCGGTGCTGAACTCGATTTCGGTGATCGTCTTGGTCCCGTTCATCGCAATGGCAAGAATCTCGGCCTTGTAATCCGCGCCGGGCTCCTGGCTCTGGGCCTCTCGCTTCAGGGCATCTGGAAGTCCACGAGGAATACCTCCTGGTCCCCGCCTTGGACCTGGGTTTCGAAGACAACCCCGATTCCGGGACAAGAGGTCTTGTTTTCCAGCGTGCCCGGCTCGAGCGCGTTCCAATCGTCCGTAACGATACAGTCGTCGAAATCCCCGAATGGGATACCGATGCTTTGGGCGACCTGAATCACCTTGCCCCAATCCTCAGCCTCGCCCAGGTAAAACTCCTGCCTGTACTCCTCATTGATGTGCGCGGCGGGGTTCCCCCACATGATGATCCCCGGGAGTGCTCCGTCGACCCCCCATTCGAAAGAGCCTTCGGTGCTTTCGACGATACCGTCCTCCAACTCTTCCGTGGCTTCCCCGAGGTACCAGACGTCTCCGTTGGCTGCCTGAGCGTACCAGTCGAAGGTATTCTCGATCAGTTCGCCGTCGAGAAACACCTGATCGTGCACGATCGTAGCCTCGACCCCCATGATCATCCTTTTCTCCTGAAGTACTTCCACCCGGATCGTCTCGCTTCCCTCATCGGTCTCGCTCTCGTACATCCACGACGAGCCTGCAATGAGGGGAAAGTAGGGATTGGTGACCGCCGCTACCCACTGAGTCGGAATGTCCGGATCGTACTCAGGTCCGGAAGGCATCAGCGCCGTGGGGCTGCTGTCATTACACGCGGCCAGGGAACCAATGGCGATCGTGATCAGGGGAATCACTCGGACTCTCTCGGGCATGGGCATTGTCATCCTCCATCGTTTGTCTGTGCAATGGCCGGCGGGGGTTCCTGTTCGGGTGTCGTAATGGGAGCGCGCCAGGAGGGCGGTTTGTGACGCGAAGGGGAGTCGGACCGTCAGCGGGGGTGTTCGGCGACGCGACGTAGTGTGCGCCCTAACTGCGGCGGTGCGTGACTTGCAACCGAGAATCGTGTGCTGGCGCGCGTTTTCACGGCTGCTCTGGCTGGGTTCACCGCCCGACCGATTACGGTCGAGGTCGATCTTGCGCGCGGTCTCCCGGCCTTTCACCTGGTCGGCCTCCCCGACGGCGCGGTCCGCGAGAGCAAGGAACGCGTCATGGCGGCACTCTCGAACAGCGGGTTCGAGGCTCCGCTGCGTC
>JBDGYV010000014.1:0-35950 GCA_039588915.1 Gemmatimonadota bacterium | reverse complement strand
CGCGGTCATGGCCGGCATGCGGGTCGTACCCATCGCCACCGATGACAAAGGCAACATCGACATCGACGACTTGCGCGCCAAAGCTGACGAACACCGGGATTCGCTTGGCGCAATCATGGTTACGTACCCGTCAACGCACGGGGTGTTTGAGGCCTCCATCCGTGAAGTTTGTGACATCATCCACGCGTGTGGCGGACAGGTATACATCGACGGCGCCAACTTGAACGCTCAAGTCGGGCTGTGCCGTCCCGCAGAGTACGGCGCCGACGTCGCGCACTTGAACCTCCACAAGACGTTCTGCATTCCGCACGGGGGCGGTGGGCCGGGCATGGGGCCGATTGGCGTGGCCGCGCACCTGACGCCTTATTTACCCGATCACCCGATCGTCGGGCTGGGTGTGCCGGAATCGCTTGGAACCGTTTCGGCCGCGCCGTGGGGAAGCCCATCGATCCTGCCGATCTCTTGGGCGTACATCCGGCTGATGGGGGCTGACGGGCTCAAGAAGGCGAGCCAGGTCGCGATCCTCAACGCCAATTACATCGCCCGTCGATTGGAGGGTGAGTATGATCTCCTGTACGCCGGGGCCACCGGCTTGATCGGGCACGAGTGCATTCTCGATCCCCGACCGTTTCGTGATACCAGTGGTGTTGACGTCGAGGATATCGCAAAGCGTCTCATCGACTATGGTTTTCACGCGCCAACGGTATCCTTTCCAGTGGCCGGCACGTTGATGGTCGAGCCGACCGAAAGCGAATCGAAAGAAGAGTTGGATCGATTCTGCGATGCGCTGATCGCGATCCGCGAGGAGGTCCACGAGATCGAGACCGGTGTCGCCGACAGAGACGACAACCTGCTCGTGAACGCGCCTCATACCCTGGCCGCGCTCGCAGTGGACATGTGGACCCATCCGTATTCGCGTGAGCGCGCGGCGTTCCCGACCCCCGAGTCGCACGAGCGCAAGGTGTGGCCGGCGGTGGCGCGGGTCGACGCGGCCTTCGGCGATCGCAACTTGATCTGCGCGTGTCCTCCGGTGGAGGCGTACGAACCCGAGCCCGCGGCTGCTGCGGCGCCCCATTCGTCGTGAAAGGAGGGGTTCGATGGCTAAGCTGACCTGGCACGGACACTCATGCTTCGAGTACGAAACCTCGCGCGGGAAGATCTTGATCGACCCGTTCCTGTCTGGCAATCCAAAGGCTGACGTCGGCCCCGACGAGCTGAACGGCATCGACGCGATCGCGTTGAGCCACGGACACGGGGATCACTGGGGTGACACGGTGTCGATCGCGAAACGTACCGGGGCGCTCGTCGTAGCTGCGTACGAATTGGCGCAATTGGCAATAGAACAGGGCTGCGAAGCGCATCCGTTGGCGTGTGGTGGTGGTCACGAGTTTCCGTTCGGGCACGTGAAGCTGGTGCCCGCCGCGCACGGCTCGATGACCGAAGCCGACCCGAAGTACTCGACGACGCCTTGCGGAATCGTGATCACCGCCGACGATAGAGTTCTCTACCACGCTGGTGACACGGCGCTCACGGCTGACATCCAGCTGTTGGGACGTCTGTATTCGTTCGACTGCGCTTGTCTGCCCATCGGCGACAACTTCACCATGGGACCCGATGACGCGCTCCAAGCGGTCAAGTTTCTAGAGCCCAACCTGGTCGTACCGATGCACTACGACACGTTCGACCTCATCGCCCAAGACGCGGCGGCGTGGAAAACGCACGTAGAGGGCGAGACATCGACTCGGTGCACGGTGCTGACGCCCGGCGAGAGCGTCGATTTCTGAGCACGGGCTGGCGGTTGCTCGAGACGGGCGCCCGGCCCGGCGCCTGGAACATGACGTGCGACCGCGCGGTTCTGAGCGCGGTCGAAGACGGGAGCGCCCCGCCAACCTTGCGGTTCTATGGCTGGTCACCGCCCGCGGTTTCGATCGGGCGCCACCAGCCCGACCCTGAACTCGAAGCGATCCGCACACTCGACCTGCGAGGCGTCGATTGCGTGCGCCGACCGACCGGCGGTCGAACGGTCTACCATGGGCCCATTGCCGAGGAGCTGACCTACAGCGTGGTGGCGCCGATAGGGGTGCCGCCGTTCGCTGGCCGCGGCGCGGACGCCTACCGACGAATTCACTCCGCGCTGGTTGCGGCGTTGGTCGAGCTGGGAGTGGGCGCGACCCTCGCCAGCGACGGGGCAGGGCGTCGGCTGCGGGTCCTGCGCCCTGACGACCGGTTAGCGTGTTTCGGGTCCCCGGTTGACGATGAAGTCACCGTCGACGGCAAAAAGCTCGTCGGCAGCGCGCAGCGAAGGACCCGGAGGGCGTTTCTGCAGCACGGCTCGATTCCGCTCGCCGGCGATCATGGCTTGCTGAACGCGGTATGGCCCGGCAGCCTCGACCCCGGCACAGCGACCACGGTGAGCGCGGCTTCCGATCGCACCGTCAGTTACAGCGAGATTGTGGGGTGCGTAGCCCGGGCTTTTGAGCGGACGCTGAACGTGAACCTCTCCCCGGGGGTACTCACGCCCGAGGAAGAAGCGACGATCGACGCCACCCGTGGCGCGCTTGCCACGACTTGACACTCTTTGACGCGGAGGACGATACTCTTGCCCCGAATCGTGATGCTTTCCCGCCTGATCCCATCCATCGCACTCAGCCTCATGCTGGTGGCCGCCTGTGGCCGGGGTACCGAATCGGCTGGCGGCCGCCCGGACTCTGAATCGGCACCAGTCAACGGGGGCACGGCGGTCGTCGCCACCGTGAGCGACTTCGACGCCTTCAACGATCTCGTCTCGACCGATTTCGAAACCAACCAAGTCCGCAACTTCATGCTCTTCATGCCGCTTCTTCGCCTCGACGAGGAGCTGAACTTCGAACCGTACCTGGCCGATTCTTTTGGCGTCGCGGAGGACGGGCTCTCGATCACGTTCCGGATCCGTGACGGCGTTACGTGGCACGATGGTACGCCGACTACGGTCGACGACGTCATGTGGTCGTTCGAGATGATCACGAAACCAGAGATCGCCTACGCCAACAGCGCGTACTTCCAGTACGTCACGTCGCTCGAGCAGATCGATGACCGCCGGGTGCGGTTCAACTTCTCTCAGGCGCACTCGGACGCGCCGATGAACTACACGCAGTGGCAGACGATGCCCAAGCATTTGCTCGAGAACGTCGCTCCGGCGGACATGAAGAACGCTGAGTTCAATCGAAGCCCGGTCGGCAACGGGCCGTTCAAATTCGTGTCGTGGCAGCCCGAGCAGCAGGTGGTGCTCGAGGTCAACGACGACTTTGTCCTCGGGCGGCCGCATCTCGACCGCGTGGTCTTCCGAGTCATTCCCGAGCAGACGACCGAGCTGACGGAGTTGCTGACCGGTGGCGTCGACTATATGCGGGCTATACCCCCGAAGGAAATGGCCCGCGTCGAATCAAGCGACCGGGCATACTCGATTACATATCCGACACGGTCGTACACTTTTTTGGCTTGGAACACTCGAGACCCATTATTCGAGGATCCTTCGGTACGGCGCGCGCTCACGATGGCGATAGACCGCCGACAGATCGTTGACGCCCTTTTGTACGGGTACGGTCAGATCGGCGTGGCCGACGTGATGCCTTTCCAATGGCCGTTCCACGAAACGCTCGAGCCGTGGCCGTACGACCCGGAACGGGCGAAAGCCCTCTTGTCAGAAGCCGGTTGGACGGACACCGACGAGGATGGTGTGCTGGATAAGGATGGACGACCGTTTCGCTTCAGCCTTCGGACCAATCAGGGGAACGACCTGCGCGAAGACATCATCGTCATCGTGCAAAACGATCTCGAGAAAATCGGGGTCCAAGTTAACCCGCGTCTCATGGAGTGGAACACGTTCATCGACGATCTCAAAGCGAAACAGTTCGAGGCCGCCGTTAGCGGCTGGGCGGTCGACTTCAACTTCGATCCGACCGACCTCTTCTCGACCGCAGCGATCGACGGGAAGTACAACTACCCGTCGTACACGAACCCGCGCGCCGACACTCTCATGCAGCAAGCCCTGACGACGATCGATCGCGAGAAGGCAAAGCCGCTTTGGTACGAGTACCAGGAGATCATCCATCGAGATCAGCCGTATACCTTCCTCTACTATCTCGAAGAGCGCGTGGGAGTGAGCACACGGCTGCAGAATGTCGAGGCGGATGCGCGGGGCTACTTGGTGGGAATCACAAGGTGGTGGATCCCGGAATCGATGCAGCGGCGAAGCCGTGACAGGCCATTAGCGGTCAGTTCGAGCGAGTAGCGAAGCTAGACAATTCAGGCGGGAGGCGATGATGCGCATAGGCGTTTGGGGCGTGGCCGCGATTGCCGCGGTGGTTTTGTCAATTGGATGTGGTGGTGGTGGGAGCGGGGACACTGGCGGCACCGGCACCCCGGAGGCCCAGCCCGCCGACGGTGACATGCTGGTCATCGGCGCCGAGGTTGACCTGGATACGATGTTCCCGCCGACGTCGAACTCGGTGTCGTCGAGCGACGTCTACAGCAACATCTACTGGTACTTGATGCGATCCAATCCGGACTTTATCACCGTCCGGCCCGGTCTTGCCGATTCGTTCCGCTTCTCGGAAGACTCGCTGTCGATCGACTACTTCATCCACCCCGGGATTACCTGGCACGACGGTGAGCCGTTCACCGCCGATGACGTCGTTTTTGCGCATGATGTGTGCAAGGCGCCGGAGATCGGCTGGAGCGCGGTCAGCTGGCTCGACCACATCACCAGCGTCGAGGCGCTCAACCCGCTCACCGTGCGGTTCACGTTCGATGAGCAATACATGTATCAGATTCAAGACTCCAATGTTTGTTATCCGCTTCCCAAGCACATCCTCGGCGACGTCCCGTACGCCGAGATGGCTGAGCACCCGATTGCCCGCGAGCCGGTTGGAAACGGTCCATTCCGTTTCGTGTCGTGGGAGTCCGGGCAGGAGGTGGTGATCGAGGCCAACCCTGACTTCGCGCTCGGACGGCCGCACCTGAACCGCGTCACGCTTCGCATCATCCCCGACCAGACATCTTTGACGACGCAGATCCAGAACGGGGATATCGATTTATGGACGCGCTTTGGACCGGCGTTCTACTCGCAGCTCAGCGAAGCGCCAGGGCTCACAGTTCACTCGTATCCGGGCCGGTCGTACAGCTACGTAGCGTGGAACCGGCTCGACCCATTGTTCGAAGACAAGCGCGTGCGGCAAGCGCTGACGATGGCGATCGATCGCCAGCAGATCGTCGATGCGCTGGTGTACGGGCAGGCTACGGTGGGTACGCAACCGTTGATCTCGACGATCTGGGCCCACGACCCGACGATCGAACCGTACCCATTCGATCCCGAACGCGCGAAGGCATTGCTTGACGAAGCTGGCTGGACCGATTCCAACGGCGACGGAGTGCGCGACAAGGACGGTCATGAGCTCAAGTTCCAGATGAGCACCAACAGCAACAATCGCATGCGGGTCGACATCGTGACCGTGATCCAGCAGCAGCTCAAGGGTGTCGGTGCCGAAGTCACGCCAAACGTTCTCGAGTTCAACACCTTCATAGATCAATTGCTTGGCAAGGAGTATCAAACCGCCGTCGGCGGTTGGAACGTCGGCATCAAAGCCGCGTTGACCCCGCTGTTGGGGAGGGACGAGTTGTTCAACTTTGTCAGCGCGGACAACGAGCGCATGCACGAGCTCATGGCGCAAGCCGAGCTAGAGCGGGACCGGGAAAAGGCGAAGCGACTGTGGTCTGAGATGCAGCGGATCGCGGTCGATGAGACGTACTACACATATCTGTTCCAGCTCAACGATCTGCACGCGATCAATGAACGGTTTGAAAACACCGATATGAACGCCTATGGTTGGGGATTCAACCTCGAGGAGTGGTTCGTGCCCGAGGGGCGGCAGCGGTACAACGTGCCCGTTGGAGCGTCCCCGGTGGCTGAAGCAAGTCAAGGGGCGACCGCGGCAAGCTCGACCGGCCGTTGACCGGCTACATCATAAGGCGCACGCTGCAGGCGATCCCCATCCTGCTGGGGGCGTCGACGATCATCTTTTTCCTGATGCACGCCGCCCCCGGCGATCCCACTTCGATCTACCTCGCCGATCCGAACATCGACCCCGCCGTCATCGAGCAGATGCGGCGGAACCTGGGCCTCGATCAGCCGATTCATATTCAGTATTACCGTTGGATCACATCCTTCTTGACTGGTGATTTCGGGTACTCGTTCTCGCAGCATCGACCGATTTCCGACATCCTCAAAGACGCCATACCGAACACGCTGGTGCTGAGCTCGATCGCGTTGGTGATCATCTTCGTGATAGGCGTCGTGGTCGGCACGATCCAGGCGGTGCGGCAGTATTCGTGGATGGACAACACCGCGACAGTCGCGTCGTTCTTCTTCTACTCGATGCCGTCGTTCTGGTTCGGGTTGATGTTGATCCTGCTGTTCGCTTACAAGCTACAGTTGCTTCCTGCGAGCCAGATGACGGCCGTCGACTACGAGTTCATGAGCGGAAGCGAAAAGCTCGTCGATCGTTTCAAGCACTTGATCATGCCCTCGCTCGCGCTGGGACTCGGAGGAGCGGCGGCGGTCGCGCGATACATGCGCAGCGGAATGCTGGAGCAGATCCGCCAGGATTACGTGCGCACTGCTCGCGCCAAAGGGTTGAGCGAGCGCAAGGTGGTGTTCAAGCACGCGATGCGGAATGCGCTCATCCCGATCATCACGTTGCTCGGGTTGTACATCCCGTTCTTGATAAGCGGTGCAGTCTTGATCGAAACGATCTTCGCCTGGCCCGGAATGGGACGCACGATCATCGGGGCCATCTTCCAACGTGACTATCCAGTCGTTCTGGCCAGTGCTTTTGTCATTGCGATCTTGGTGATCGCCGGCAACCTCGTGGCTGACATCTTGTACTCGGTCGTCGACCCGCGGGTGCGAGTCGAGGAAGCCGAAGCCTAGTGGAATCCAAGACCCATACCGGCGAGATCGAGACCGCGGGGCTGGTGGTCGGCGCACCGATCACGCCTGATCCCGTGTTGGATGGTGGCGAGGAGGTGGGGTCGAGAAAGGGCTGGGCGGTGGCGCTGTCAGCGATCGTACCTGGGCTCGGTTCTTTGGCCACCGGACGGAAACAAGCGGGAATTTGGATCTTCAACGGTTGGGTCCTGGCGTTAGCGACGCTGCTGTTTTCGCGCGAGGATATCGCGAGGACGCTAAGCGATGGTCGGATCGATGATTGGATAGCGCTCGTCACGTTGGTGGTGACCCTGATCGCGCTGTGGATGTGGGGGGTCTACGACGTGGCGGTGACGGCGACCAAGCCAATCCGCCGAACCGGCGTCAGCCAGTGGCGGTTGGCGGGGCGGCGTTTTCGGAAGAACCACCTCGCCATGGCCGGGTTGGGAGTCATGGGGTTCCTCTACTGGGTCACACTGATGGCCCCGTTCATCGCGCCCTTCGATCCGAACTTCCAGGGCAACATCGTTTTAAATCGTTATCTGGCGCCCGGCGCCGAGCATTACTTCGGGACCGACAAGTTCGGCCGCGATGTCTTCAGCAGAATCCTGTATGGGGCTCGTATCTCGCTGACGATCGGGTTCTTGGCGGTCGCCATCTCGGTCACGTTGGGCGCGCTGATGGGGTCCTTGGCTGGCTACTTCCGCGGTTGGATCGATACCGCGATCGCTCGGTTCATAGACATGCTGCTCTCGATTCCACGACTCATTCTCGTGCTTGTCATCATTGCCATCTTCGAGCCCTCGATCTGGCTCATCATCGCTGTGCTAGGCCTTACTGGATGGGAGGGGAGCGCCCGCATCGTGCGTGGCCAATTCCTGCAGCTGCGAGAGCAGGAGTTCGTACAGGCTTCGCGCGCCCTGGGTTACTCGGACAGGCGCATCATTATGCGCCACATACTGCCCAACACATTGGCGCCTATCATCGTCATCGCGACCCTCAACATTGGCAATACGATTTTGCTCGAGGCGGGTCTATCGTTCCTCGGGCTCGGAGTTCAGCCGCCGACCGCATCCTGGGGATCGATGGTCAACGACGGCCGAGATGCGATGATCACTGCGTGGTGGATCTCGACCTTTCCGGGCTTGGCGATCGTGGCGACCGTCATTTCGTTTAATCTCCTCGGGGATGGGTTGCGCGACGCGCTCGATCCGAGGCTACGTAATTGACCACCCGGCTCCCGACCCCCGGCGCTGAGGAGGAGTCCAAATGGTAACCGGCATCAGCGAAGGAACGATCAGCAGGCTAATGGAGCTGTTCGACCTCGACACGAAGGCGATAGCCAGTGCCGTGGGCTGTACCGCGGGCACGCTAAATCGCTGGCGCAGAGGCGAGCAGATACCGTCCAAGGAATATCTGGAGCGGTTGGAGCTACTGGACGCGTTCTTGTACCAGGTTCAGAAGTCGTTGCGCTCGCGGCGTCGGTCTCGGGAATGGTTCGATGCTCGGATACCGGCGCTCGGGAACAGGACGCCGAGGGACGTTTTCTCGACTGGAAATTTGGCGCATCTGGTGGTCTACCTACGACAGCACGACCGGTTGTAAGAGGCGTATGGAGCGGCTACTCAAGGTCGAGGATCTCGAAACCTACTTCTACACCGATGAGGGTGTCGCCAAGGCGGTCGACGGTGTCTCGTTCGACTTGCACGCGCAGGAGACGCTCGGAATCGTCGGCGAATCCGGGTGCGGGAAGTCGGTTACCGCCTTGTCCATCCTGCGACTCATTCCGGATCCGCCGGGAAGGATCGAAGGCGGACACATCCAGTTTCAGGACCTTGATCTGCTGGCGCTGTCCGAAAAGGAGATGCGCCGGATACGCGGCAACGAGATCGCGATGATCTTTCAAGAGCCGATGACGTCGCTCAATCCAGTCTATACCGTCGGTGATCAGATCAGCGAGGTGCTGCGACTCCATCGCGGGATGTCGAAGGATGAATCGCGCGAAAAGGCGATCGAGATGCTTGGTCGGGTGCGTATCCCCGACCCCGAACAGCGTGTCGACGAGTATCCACATCAACTATCCGGTGGCCAGAGGCAGCGTGTAATGATCGCGATGGCGCTGGCATGTGACCCCGTAATGTTGATCGCCGATGAGCCGACCACAGCGCTGGACGTAACCGTCCAAGCGCAGATTCTGGACCTGCTGAACCAGCTCCAGGAGGATTTCGGGATGGCGATCATGCTGATTACTCACGATTTGGGTGTGATCGCCGAGACCGCCCATCGAGTGGTCGTCATGTACGCGGGAATCGTGGCCGAGATCGGCACCGCCGAACAGGTCTTCGGGGGGCCAAATCACCCCTACACCGAGGGCCTGAAGGAAGCCATCCCCAAACTCGGCGAAAAGGTCAAGCGGCTGAATACGATTCCCGGCGGAGTGCCGTCACCGTTCGAGGCGACGGTGGGCTGCCCATTTCAGAACCGCTGCCCGCGCGTGATGGACATCTGTAAGCGTGAGTTGCCCGAGCTCAAAGAGATTGGGGACAACGGTCACGTCGTGAGGTGCTTTCTCTTTGACTAGCGCCAGCCAATCCGGAAACGGCAGCCCGGCGTTGGTCGCCGTGCGTGATCTCAAAAAGCACTTCCCGATCAGGCGTGGGTTCTGGTCGCGCACGGTGGGCTCGGTAAAGGCTGTGGATGGGGTGACGTTCTCGATCGAGCCTGGCGAGGTGCTCGGGTTGGTCGGCGAATCGGGATGTGGGAAGACCACGGCCGGTCGCTGCATCTTGCGGTTGATCGAACCAACGAGCGGCGATGTGGAGTTTCGGGGACAGGACGTGCTCTCGCTCGACCGGCGCGACATTCGGAGCCTGCGCCGTGAGATGCAGATCATCTTTCAAGATCCGTACTCGAGCTTGAACCCACGGCTGACCGTGGGATCGATGCTCGTCGAGGCGCTCCGCATTCATGGCATCGCTGAAGGCGACGCAGGCAAATCGCGCGCCAGAGAGTTGCTCGAAGTCGTCGGTCTGCAGCCGCAGCATGCAAACCGTTATCCGCACGAGTTCTCGGGCGGCCAGCGCCAACGGATCGGGATCGCCCGCGCGCTTTCGGTCAATCCCAAGTTCATCGTTTGTGACGAGCCCGTGTCAGCGCTCGACGTTTCGGTGCAGGCGCAGGTCATCAATCTATTGCTCGACCTCAAAGAAAAATTTGACCTGACGTTTCTGTTCATCGCCCACGACCTGGCGGTGGTCGAGCACATCTCCGATCGCGTGGCGGTCATGTACCTGGGAAAGCTGATGGAGCTGACGGAGGCGGATGAGCTGTACAGGAAACCTCTTCATCCGTACACCAAGGCGTTGATGTCGGCGATCCCGATCCCCGATCCGCGCGCCAAGCGCGAGCGGATCATGCTGGAGGGCGATGTTCCGAGCCCTGCCAATCCGCCGTCAGGGTGCCCGTTTCATCCCCGTTGCCAGATCGCCACTGCGGAGTGTGCCGAGATCGTCCCGGAGTTTCGCGAAGTCGAGCCCGGCCACCACGTGGCGTGTATCAAGGTCTAATGCCACTTTTGGAGCACGTGGAGGGCACCGGAGGCGGTGACTTGACGGCCCTTCGCGGGGCCTACTAATGTTGCCACCTTGATTCGTTCAGTGACGTCAGAACCCCATGTCGTTTGGAGGCCGCCTTGGACCCGTTGAAATTCTTCCAGGATGGAGGGGTCTTCATGTGGCCGCTCCTGGCTCTGGCGATCATCGGTCTACTCCTGATCGCTTGGAAGCTCTCATCGCTCATGTCGACATCGAGCAAGACGCGTTCTCTGCTCGAGGACGTTGATGGCCTGATTTCCAATCACCGATTGGAAGAGGCCAAAGCCCGATGCCGCGAGAGCGACACGCCGGTTGCGAACATTCTACTGGCCGGTCTCGACAAACATGATCAGGGAACCGAGCGAGTGATGACGGCGATCGAGAACGAGGGCATGATTCAGATGTCACGGCTCGAGAGCGGGCTGGTTTGGCTGGCGACGATCGCCAACGTCGCTCCGTTGCTCGGATTCTTAGGAACGGTCGCCGGCATGATCATTGCGTTTGGCGCGATCGAGCTGGCCGGTGAGGTGGACGCTACGTTGGTGGCTGGCGGTATCAAGGTGGCGCTCATTACGACCGCTACCGGTTTGGCGATCGCGATTCCCGTCAACATCGCGCACAACTACTTCGTGTCAAAGATCGACGGACTTGTGATCGATATGGAGGAAACCTCGCAGAATCTGATCGAGACCCTCCACGAGATCCAGCACGCGCCATCGCCGGCAGCCCCGCCGAGGGCCTAGTCAATGGCGCAAATCCTGAAACGCAAGTCTAGGGTTTCGGACGAGATCCCAACCGCATCGATGGCCGACATCGCGTTTCTCCTGCTGGTCTTCTTCCTGGTGACTACGGTGTTCGCGGAGGATCGCGGGTTGAGCCTGGTGTTGCCTGAGAAGCAGACCGAGGAAATTGAGGTCAACCCCAAGAACATCATCACCTTCTACGTGGTTGGGAACGGTGTGGTGCAGCTACGGCGTGGGGACTCTCCAGATAAGCAGACGATCAACTACGATCAGGTTGAAGCGGTCGCACGCCAGGAGCTGGCGGCCAACTCGAGGCTGATCGTGAGCGTCAAGACGTCGCCGACCGCGAAGTATGTCGACATGGTCAATGTTCTGGATGAGGTCAAGCTGGCGGGTTCGACCCGGATCAGCCTACAGGAGTGGGATCGATCCATCGAGTAACAACCCGCCGAATGGAGTCGAGAAGAGGCCCGGATTGCGATCCGGGCCTTTTTTCTTTTATTGGACTCATGAGGGTTCTTTTGGCGACCGTGATCGTCATGTTGTTGCCGGTGTTGGTTGGCGCGGCCGAGCGATGTCCGATCTACTGGAGTCCGGGCGATCCAGTAGCCCTTTATCCGCATAACGTGCCGGTGATCGATTCGCCAAGTGAGTTGCTGGATCTGACAGGAGAGGTGGCGTCGCGGGCGGCACGCAACTGGATCGAAGTGGGGCGTTCGGAAGTCGCGCTCAAGTGGCTCGAGTCGGTGCCGGCGGATGCGCCTGCACCGCGCGTGTATCGGTTGGCCGCGCTGGCGGCGCTCGGTCGCTGGGCGGAGTACCAAGATCTGCTGGCAGCGACGCCGACTGGGTTCCTGCCGAGCGGTTGTACGCCGCTGATCGAACGCTGGAGTGCACACGCGGCGATGGCGCTGGGAGACCCAGTCCGCGCCGATCGGGCCTTCGAGCGGCTAGCGGCCGCGGTCCCGGGTCTCGGTGCCTATGTGGAGCTGTGGCAGTTGGAGGCGGCAGCAGAGACGGGGGATCTGGTTCGCGGTCGAGCCGCGTGGGCGGCGGTGGCTGAAGCTGGTCTGCCGCGGCTGGCACACGACGACGGGCGCGAGATGCTGGCTTTGCTCTACGAGCGGGCCGGCGAGTTGGACCTCGCTCGACAGCTGCAGATGGCGCTGGCGCTCGAGACACGCGGCCTCCCGCGCGGCCAGCGCTGGCTGGCGGTGGCGGAGCTGGAAGATCAGGTCGGGAACCATGCTGCCGCCGATCAAACCCGGCGCCGTGTGCTCGCCGAGACCCCGGCGGCAGCGTCAGACATTGTGCTTGATCCGGTCCAGCGACAGCGACTCAGCATTTCTGCGGTTGAAGCGGCCCAAATCCTGATAGCTGCCAGTCGGCCAGTGGAGGCGGAGCGGTTCGCAACGAGGGCGATCGACGAGAGCCTCGACGAAGCGACATTGAGCGCGGCTTTTCTGGCGCGCGCACAGGCACGAACGGCGGCAACCGATCGCGCCGGCGCGGAGGCCGACTACGCCGAGTTTCTGAGTCGATGGCCGAACGATCCGCGAGCGCCAGAGGCGCAATACTCGCGTGCCCGTCTAGCTGCTTCTGACGGCAATGGAGAGACCGCGCGGCGTCGGCTCGAGAACTTCATCGCTCGTTTCCCGGGTCATCGTCGCGTCGCTGCGGCGCGGTATTTGATTGCTGACTCGTATCAGGATGACCGAGCTCTCGATCCATCGTACGGTGATCGCGCGATTGAGTACTTCGATCAAGTGGCGCGACAAAACAGTCGCTCGTTCTACGCTGATCGGGCATACATGCGAGCGGCACATCTCGCGTTCGCGCTAGGTGACCATGAGGAAGCTGCAGGTCGGTATGCGAGGTACCGTGGTCGTCGCAGCGCGCGCGAAGCCCGCTATTGGCTGGCGCGCGCGATGGAGGAGCAGGGCGACAGCGACGGCGCCGAGGAGATTCTCCGCAGGCTCGCCAGCGAACGACACAACGACTACTACGCGTTACTGGCAAGCGAGCGGTTGGTGGGTGGTTCGTGGCTGAGTCGTTTGGAGCGCGGTTACCGGGCGGCTGGGGTCGATGAAACACAGACGATTGAAGCCTCGCTCGCCGATTCCGCCGGGCAGACGGCGGCAGCGTTGCTGGCGCTCGGCGAATGGCGGTACGCTCGCGCCGAGCTCGAGCGAGCACTCGCCCGCAGACGCCGCAGCCCGAACGAGTTGGCGGCGTGGGCTCGAGAGCTGGAGGCGTGGGGTTTCCCGGATCTGACGCTCCGAGCAGGCGTTTGGCTTGGCGAGCGCGCTGCCGGTGAGCCCTACGCTTTCCCCAGGGGGTTCGTGAACTCGGTCGACAACGAGTCCTCGGCTCACGGCATCGACGGCTATCTGGTGTTGGCACTCATTCGACAGGAGAGTCTGTTTCGGGCCGACGCTGAATCGCGCGCTGGCGCTCGCGGCCTCATGCAGATCATTCCCGAGACCGGGAACGAGATCGCCACCGCCACGGGTTGGCCCGACTTCAATCCCACGATCCTCTACCAACCAGCGGTAAACCTTCATTTTGGCGCCCACTACCTGGAGCGGCAGATCGAGCGATTCGAGGGCTTCATTCCGGCGGTGTTGGCCGCGTACAACGGTGGCCCGCACAACGTCGAGGTTTGGTGGTGGTACCCGGAGCGGACGCTCGACCCCGAGCTGTGGATCGATCGTATTCCCTTCCGGGAGACCCGCAACTATGTCAAACAAGTGATCGTTCACTATGCCCTTTACCGGAGCTTGTACGATGATAGTCCAGCCTCGCGATAGGCGGAGACCAGCTACTGGGAGGAGACGCAGATTCGCGATCGCGGCGATGTTGTCGATCATCACGGCGGGTCAGTTGCGCGGCCAATCTGAAATCGAGGGCCCACCTCAAACCACGTTGGTCTACCCGCCATTCGCCCACACCTTGGGCATCCATCGCGCGCGATCGATGCACCTCAAGTTGTTTCTCGGTGATCGAACTCGGTTCGACAGTCCCGAGGGTGTGACCGCGGTCAAGTTCGCGGCGGACGATGATCCCGAAGTCAAGGGAGACGACTTCCAGCTCACGATGTTCGGAGTGAACGCAGGTCGCGGTGAGATCCTCTATAACTCTACGATGCAGACGCTCGCGATTTACGGTAGCGAGGGCGAGGGCGAAGCGCGGTTTCAATCGCCGCGCGGGATCGATGCCACCGTCGATGGTCGTGTCTACGTCGCCGACACTGGAAACCGTCGCGTGGCGCGGCTACGGTGGGATCCGATAGCTCGCAGCCTGACCTGGGTTGGCACGTGGGCAGCAGGCGAACCGTACGATGTGGCCGCTGATGCTCGTGGCCAGCTGTTTGTCGCCGATCGCGAGTCGGGCGCCGTGCTTCGCTTCGCCGATTCGACCGCTGGCGCAGGCACTGATTTGCTGCCGCCATCGCCGGTCGAGGGTGACCACTGGCCGCTCCCAACCGATGTGCAGTCGCCGATCGCGATAGCGATCGGCGACTCGCTCGATCCTTGGTACAGCCCGAAGGAGTATCGCCTGTATCTGATCGACCTGAACGGCGGTCGCCTTCGAGCGTTTAGCGCGACCGGCGAGGTGGTGGCCGAGACGACGCCAGATGCGACCGACCGACCGACCGATCAACCGGGTCGCTTCGGTTACGTCGAGCTCGATTACTACGGCAATATTTACGTCAGCGACCGAACCATCGGGGCACTGTACAAGTTCGATTCTCAGCTTCGCCCACTGGTTACGTTTTCGGGTCCAGGCCCTAGCGAGGAGGCTCTCGAAGAACCACGGGGTATAGCGATCTGGAGGCGATTTGGGCAGGTGTTCGTAGCCGAGCGGGAAGGGGCCCAGTACTTCTTCGTAGGTACCGACTTCGAGCCGCGCTCCGGACCGATCGAGATTCGGCGCGACGGCGACCAACGCGTCGCATTCGATTTGTTCCTAACCGAGGCGGCGCTGATCACCGCCGCCTTCGTCAACGCGGAGGGCGACACGCTGGCGATCGTGGATGCCGGGGTTCATGGCGCGGGCGCCCAGACCGTGTCGTGGGCCTCGACCGAGTGGAGGACCCCTCCGGCCGAGGGCTGGCACGAACGGGCGCAGCGGGTGTTTGTAGAAGCTCGACCGACATACTCGAGTCGTCGTCGCTTCAGCCGGATTCGGGACCTCGAAATCGCTTGGTGAGACCACTTGACACTCTATTCCGGGGATCAGTAGACTCGCCGACGTCCATCCGCACAGTACCGGCTTCAACTGGAGGAGTTCCAGCGCCATGCAGAAGGGCAAAGTCAAGTGGTTCAACGACGCCAAGGGGTACGGCTTTATCGAACAGGATAAAGGCGACGACGTGTTCGTTCACTTCACCGCTATTCAAACCGAGGGATTCAAGACCTTGGCGGAGGGTCAAGAAGTGGAGTTTGATGTCAATGATGGCAAGAAGGGGCCCCAAGCGTCCAACGTTTTGAAGGTTTAAGCTTCTCCGACGCGCCGAGACAAAAGCACGACGCCTCGCGATTGCGAGGCGTTCGTGTTTCCGGTTCCGAGCTTACGATATGTTGTGACCCGTGCGTAGCATCTCACTGATCCGGTAGGCCGCCGATCAAGCGCAGTCAAAGAAACCAGCTTCTCATCGACGCCTATCGGAGTTACGGGACCGCCGACCGGGTGTTCGTGCGCGGTCGCGTGCTCAGGGATCGTGGCATTAGCCCTTCGACCCCTGATGACTCGCGGTGGACCAACATGCGGAACACTTGGCGCCGACTCGCTAGCGCCGAGGTCCCGCACGCCGAGGTCGAGGTACGGTTTCGTCGCTCTGCCACCGAGGTGGTGGCTGACGACGAAGGGCATTTCCGTACGTTCCTCTCCGTCCACGATCCAACACCTCAAGATCAGTTGTGGCAATCGGCCGAGCTGACATTGCGCCGCCCGAGCAGTGTGATACCGGTGGTGGAACAAACGCTCGTCATGGTACCAAGGACAGACGCCGATTTCGGCATCATCAGCGATGTCGATGACACGATCGTGAGATCAGATGTCGCGCGAACAACATTGATGGCGGGGCGTGTACTGTTCGGCAACGCCCATACGCGGTTGCCGTTCCCAGGTGTGGCGCCATTCTTCCGGGCTCTTCAACGAGGCGTGACGGGGGACGCGTCACGACCGGTGTTCTACGTGTCCAGCAGTCCGTGGAATTTGTACGACGTATTGCTCCATTTTCTCGAGTTGCGTGAGATCCCGATCGGGCCCCTCGAGCTGCGCGATTGGGGCTCCTTGCGGCAGGAGCTGCGGCGCGATCGTCACCGTAAGCACAAGCTCCAGGCGATTCGCCGCATCTTCCAAATGTTCCCGTCAATGCCATTCATCCTGATCGGCGACAGCGGCCAGCAGGATCCGGAAACGTATCGCGACCTCATCCACGAGTTTCCGGATCGAGTCCTGTCGGTGTACATCCGGAATCTCAAGCGTGACCCATTACGCGCGGCCGCGATCCGCGAGCTGGCCGACCAAGTCGAGTCGGCCGGCAGCTCGCTGGTCCTGGCCGACGACACGCTTGCCGCCGCCCGGCATGCCGTCGGCAACGGTTGGATCGTGGCCGGTACGCTGGAGGAGATCGCCGGCGACAGCGAGGTCGATCAGTGGCGCACGGGCGCCCACCGGCGCGAGCGGACAGCCGTCGTCGATGATCGCGCGTGATGAACCGATGTTGCCGGGCGGGGGTTGCTCATCGAGGTGCTTGCGAAGGAGCGAGCGGAGACCCCGCACGCGAAACGAGGAGGCTCCGCGAGTGGTCGCGCGCCGAGTAGAGCAAATCCCTGCGCGGCAAGCACAGGATTCACATCATGATCGCTGGTGACGTTCACATCGACGAGCTGCAGTTCGCCGATTGGTCGGCGGTGGCCGAGATCTATCATCACGGGATCGCGACGGAGAACGCCACCTTCGAGACCGAAGTCCCGTCATGGGATGCATGGGATGCCGCGCACCTCGTCTGCTGTCGATTCGTAGCGCGGAGCGGAACCGATGTCGTCGGGTGGGCGGCGCTGACGCCGATCTCACGGCGGCCGGCCTACAGCGGGGTGGCCGAGGTTAGCGTGTACGTCGCCCCTGCCGCTCAGAACGCCGGGGTGGGTCGGGCGCTCTTGGAAGCTCTCGTCCACGGATCGGAAGCGAACGGGATCTGGACTCTCCAGGGCGTCGTCTTTCCAGAGAACGTGACCAGCCTCAAGCTCCATCAGGCGTGCGGTTTCCGTGTCGTCGGTCAGCGCGAGCGGATCGGTCGGCTGAACGGCGTTTGGCGGGACGTGGTTCTCGTCGAGCGCCGAAGCCAGATTGAGTAGCCGCATGGGTCGCCCAACGCTCTACTTGATCGACGGTTACGCGCTCATTTATCGCTCGTACTTTGCATTCGCGCGAAACCCGCTTCGCGCATCGAGCGGTGAGGAGACGGGTGCGACCTTTGGGATGGCGAACTTCTTGGTGAGGCTGCTCGACGAGCACCACCCCGACTTCCTCGGTGTGGTTCTCGACTCCCATGAGCCGACCTTCCGCCATCAGCAGTTTCCTGACTACAAGGCGACGCGCGAGAAAATGCCCGACGAACTCCGGGCCCAGCTTCCGAGGATCGACCAGCTCTTCAAGGCGTTTCGGGTTCCAGTTCTAGAGATCGCCCACGAAGAGGCGGACGACGTGATCGGCACGTTGGCTCGACAGGGAGCGAAACGCGACCTCGACGTGTTCATCGTTTCGGGCGACAAGGACTTCTATCAGCTCGTCGACGACCACGTGAAGTTGCTGAACCCTGGTCGGGGCGGAGTCGCCTCGGTCGACGAAGAGGTTGTCGATCTCACCAACGCGGCTGAGAAATTTGGAGTCGGACCGGATCAGGTGACCGACGTTCTTGGACTCATGGGGGATTCATCCGACAACATTCCTGGGGTTCCGGGCGTGGGCATCAAGACCGCTCGCAAGCTCGTCACCGAATGGGGAAGTGTGGAGAGCCTCTACGCCAATCTCGATCGGGCCGGAACACCGAAGCTGCGGGAGCGGTTGACCGAACACCGGGAGGCCGCGCTCATGTCGAAAGACCTGGTTACAATCCGCACCGATAGAGAGGTCGACCTGGATCTCGACGCTCTACGGTTGGAGGAGCCCGATAGCGCCAAGGCGAGCGAGCTGTTTGCGGAGCTCGAGTTTCAGCCGTTGCTTCAACGTTTCGGAGGTCGCGATTCCCAGGTTCTGGCCGAGGCCCGCTACGAGGTTGTCGAAGATGTAGCTGCGTTGGACGATCTCGTTGCCGAGCTGTCAGCGGCTGAGCACTGGACGATCGATCTCGAAACCACCAGCCTCGATCCGTTGACCGCGGAGATCGTGGGGCTGGCGTTGGGGGTCGCCCCGGGCCGAGCGCGTTACGTGCCAGTCGGTCATGCGAGTGATCGCGGTGTGTCGCTGGCTCAAGCCGTGGCGGCGCTCGGGCCGCCGCTGGAGGATCCGGCCCAGACCAAGATCGGACATAACCTCAAGTACGACATGCTCGTCTTGGACCACCATGGGATCGAACTAGACGGCGTTCGCGTGGACACCAAGCTCGCCGCCTACCTTCTCGATCCCGCCCGTCGTTCCTACAGCCTCGACGTGTTGGCGCTCGAGCTGCTCGGTCACAAGACGACTACCTACGATGACGTGACCCGGCCCGGTGGACGCAAGGATCGTCTCCCGCTCCTCGACGTCGACGTCGAGGCGGTCGCTGACTACGCATGCGAAGACGCCGATGTGACGCTACGGCTGGCCGAGCGGTTGCTGCCCGAGCTCGAGGAGAAAGGGCTGGAGGAACTCTTCGTTACCGTTGAGCTTCCGCTGATTCGGGTGCTCGCCGACATCGAGCGCCAGGGGGTGGCGCTGGACACCGGCTTCTTCGCGGCGATGGGTGAACGCATGTCGACGGAGCTCGAAACGATCGAGCGTGAGTGCTACATCTTGGCCGGAGAAGAGTTCAATCTGAACTCACCGCGCCAGCTCAGTTCGATACTGTTCGAGAAGCTCGAGCTACCGGTAGTGAAGCGCACCAAGACCGGGTACTCGACCGATGCCGAGGTATTGGAAACGCTGGCCGCCGATCACGACCTCCCGAGGCGGCTGATCGAGTATCGCGAGCTGGCCAAGCTCAAGTCGACGTACGTCGACGCGTTGCCGGCCGCTATCCACCCTGTCACCGGACGGCTGCATACGAGTTGGAATCAAACCGTGACGTCGAGCGGCCGACTCTCGTCTAGCGATCCGAACCTCCAGAACATCCCCGTTCGGACGCCGCAGGGGAGGGAGATCCGGCGCGGCTTTATCCCCTCCGAGGATGGCTGGGTGCTGTTTGTCAGCGACTACTCGCAGATCGAGCTTCGCATTCTGGCTCACCTTTCGCAGGACGAGAACCTATTGGCGGCTTTTCGGAGCGGACGCGATATCCATCGTGAGACGTCTGCGCTGGTGTTTGGTCTCGACCCTGGAGACGTCGACTCCGATCTCAGGAACCGGGCCAAGGAAGTCAACTTCGGTGTCGTATACGGTATGGGAGCGTTTGGTCTCGCCCGACGGCTTGGGATCCCGCGCAGCGAAGCCAAGGCGTTCATCGACGGGTACTTCGCTCGTTTCCCTGGTGTCAAGCGGTTCCAGGAGGAAACGATCACTCGCGCTAGAGAGCAGGGGTTCGTTACCACTCTGTTCGGACGACGTCGCTATCTGCCGGAGATCGAGAGCAAGAACTTCAACATCCGATCATTTGCCGAGCGGGTCGCGATCAACAGCCCAATTCAGGGCACGGCGGCAGATGTGCTCAAGATCGCGATGATCCGGATTCATAAACGATTGAACCGCGAGGCGTTGCCGGCTCGCATGCTGCTGACCGTCCACGACGAGTTGGTATTCGAGGTCGAACCGAACGCGAGCGACGCCCTGGAGTCACTGGTTCGTGAGGAGATGGAAGGTGCCATCGACCTCGACGTGCCGGTCGTGGTAGAGACCGGCGCCGGTCCGACGTGGTACGACGCCAAGTGATCACCGTCGGGCTGACCGGGAACATCGCTGGCGGAAAGACGGTCGTAGCTGACCGGTGGCGAGACGCAGGTGTTGTCGTGATCGACGCCGACCGCCTGGGACACGCTGTCTTGACTGATGACAGCGAAGCCCAGGCGGCGTTGCTCGATGCCTTCGGAACCGGGATCCTCGATGCGGCCGGATCGGTCGACCGGGTTGCGCTAGGCGTGCGCGCGTTTCGCTCGCCCCATGACACGGCGCGACTCAACGCCATCGTCCATCCACCGCTCCTCGAGCGGCTCGGGCGGGAGATCGACGCGGCCCGGCTCGAGGGTCATGACACGGTGGTTATTGACGCCGCGCTCATCTTTGAGTTTGGCATACCCGAGGACCTGGACCGGATCGTGCTGGTCACGGCTCCGCGCGAGTTGCGCGCCGAACGGCTCGCTCGGCAACGGGGCTTGAGCTGCAAGCGGATCGAAGAGTTGATGGCGGCGCAAATGCCGGACATCGATAAGGTGGATCGCAGCGACTACGTGATCGTCAACGACGGGTCGATCGAGCTCCTGCGGGAAAAAGCAGATGCGGTGTTGGCTGACATCCAGGAGGAGGTTTCGGGGTGCGCCGGGTCGGACTGATCATCCTCGATGGGTGGGGGCTCCGCGACGCGCGAGACGGCAACGCCGTTGCGCTCGCCCGAACGCCGGTATTCGATACGCTGTGGGAGAAGTATCCCCACACCGCGTTGACGGCGTCAGGCCGAGCGGTGGGGTTGGGCGAGGGCCAGATGGGGAACTCCGAGGTCGGGCACCTCAACCTCGGCGGCGGTCGTGTCATCCAGCAGGACATTCTGCGGATCGACGAAGCGATCGAGTCAAACGCGTTTTTCGACCTCGAGCCGTTCGTTGCGGCGATCGAGCATGTGACCCGGACGGGTGGAGTATTGCACTTGTTGGGGCTCGTTTCGGATGGCGGCGTCCACAGCCACCAGCGACACCTCGTGGCGCTGCTCGAGTTGGCTCGCCGCAAGGAGCTCACTCGCGTCGCAGTCCATGCCTTTACCGACGGACGTGACACTTCGCCAACATCGGGCTTGGGGTTTCTCGGAGCTCTTCGAGACGTCATGCGTGAGAAGGAAACCGGTGAGCTAGCGACGATTGTCGGGCGCTACTACGCCATGGATCGTGACCGTCGATGGGACCGCACCCGCATCGCCTACGAGGCGCTGACCAGTGGTCAGTCTGGAAGCTCGACTCGCAACCCTCTTCGGGCGATAAAGAAGAGCTACGACAATCGTGTGACGGATGAGTTCATCAAGCCGATCATCGTCAAGGACACCCCGCGGGTGCGGGCCGGTGACGCGGTCCTGTTTTTCAACTTTCGGGCCGATCGCGCGCGCCAGCTCACGCGAGCTTTCACCGACTCAGATTTCGACGCCTTTGAGCGTCCTCCCATCGAATCGTTGTACTTCGGTACGATGGCCGCGTACGACGAGACGTTTGATCTGCCAATGGCCTTTCCGACACGTACGCTGGATCACGTCGCCGGCGAGGTGTGGGAGACCGAAGGCTGCTCGAACCTGCGGATCTCTGAAACCGAGAAGTATGCCCACGTGACGTATTTTTTCAACGGTGGCCAAGAAGAACCGTACGCAAGAGAAGAGCGCGTCCTCGTGCCCTCGCCCAAGGTAGCAACCTACGATTTACAGCCCGAGATGTCGGCGCCGGAAGTTCGCGACCGTTTGCTGGACGCGATTCGATCACAGCGGTTTGATGTCTTTGTCTGCAACTTCGCCAATCCGGATATGGTCGGACACACCGGGGACCTTGCGGCCGCGATCCGCGCCGTTGAGACGATCGACGGATGTTTGGGGAAGGTTGTCGACACGTTTCTCGACGTCGAGCCCGATGGCGCGCTGCTCATTCTGGCTGATCACGGCAACGCTGAGACGATGGTTCAGGAAGACGGCACGCCCCACACCGCACACACCACCAACCTCGTGCCGTGCTTGCTCGTCTCAAAAGAGTTTCGCGGTCGACTGCGGGATGGCGGCGCGCTGTACGATGCGATGCCCACGCTACTGGCGTTGCAAGAGATCAGTCAGCCGACGGAGATGACTGGGCGTGATCTCCGTGAACAGCGCGCCAGTACTCGGCCATCCCGATCCGATTGAGCACCGGCGGGTGGCTGTAGAACCATCGAACGACCCATTCCGGTGGGGTGATCCACGACAGATTGGTCTCGGCAAGCCGTCGCTCGGCAGCTACGAACGTGTCCGGATCGCGGGTCAGCTCGAGCGAGACCCAGTCGGCCTCGGCTTCCATCCGGCGCGAGATCGTCGCCGATACGGGGCTCGAGAGAAACAGCGCCACCGAGACGGCGAGCCAGAGCAGCGGCAGCCCGGCCGGGTCGGCCGGCCCGGCCAGCGTGGGATCTCGTCGCGCCCGCCATCCCGCCAACACCGTCAACGCCCAGACCCCGAGAACGATGCCTGGTAACGTCGCCATCAAACCGCGCGTCACATGGCGTTCTCGCTGGTGACCGATCTCGTGCGCGACGACCAGCAACAGCTCCTCACGCGGCGCATTAGCCACCAAGTTGTCGTAGAGGACGACTTGCCCAGTCGCGCCGATTCCGGTCACATAAGCGTTCATGCGGCGGGTGCGTCGGCTCGCATCCATAACTCTTACACGTTGAATATCGATCCCCGCGCTCTCTCCCACGGCGACGATCTGGCGTTCGAGCTCCTGATCGGCGAGAGGTGTGAAGTCGTGAAAGAGAGGGTCGATGATGCGAGGCGCCGCAATCGTCCCGAACACGGCGATTAGCATGCCGGCGCCCGCGGCAACCAACCAGCCTCTTCGTGGCCAACGTCTGATCGTTGTCAAGAAGCCAGCCGCTGCGGCACTGTAAACGAGGATCCAGAAACCGCGCACCCTGACGTAGTCGAGGAGCCACGCTGAGCGCGTCTGAGTCGAAAGACCGAAGGCGTGCTCAATCCGGTAGCCGCTGGCGTACGACAGCGGCAGCGTGACCAGCGCCAGCACCGCGAGCAGGACCGCCATCACGATAAGCGCTGCTACCGACGATCGACTGGAAACCCGCGCCGCGATGGCAGCCAGAACGCGCCCACCACCCAATACGATAAGGCCGACTAGCGTTCCCCAACGCAGAACGGTTGCGGTCGCCCAGAATGCGTACTTGACTCCGCTGTAGAGGCTCGAAGTCTCCCCAAAATCGGATGTAAACTGGGTGCCCGGCTCGATCGGCAGGACACGGGGGTCCGATCGGCCCATGAAGAGTGCGAAAACGATCGCGGCGACGGCGGTGGCGACCGCTACGCCGAGCCAACGCCGCTCCGGCTCTATCAATGGTCGCCTGTCATGGGCACGAAGCGGACCGAGATCAGCTCCTCCGATACGACGCCCTCAGACGTCTGCCGAAGCCGGAAGATCGTCTGGTCAGCGCCGGTT
This sequence comes from Gemmatimonadota bacterium, assembly GCA_039588915.1. GTDB lineage: Bacteria > Gemmatimonadota > Gemmatimonadetes > JACCXV01 > JAHWKZ01 > CAMYLR01. The sequence goes on along the minus strand of JBDGYV010000014.1, from coordinate 12,126 downwards.
CCAACCGGCGCTACCAGGCGGCCGCCATCGGCCAGCTGTTCGACCAGCGCCTCGGGTATCGATGCCGGAGCGGCCGCGACGACGATCGCGTCAAAGGGCGCGGCGCGCTCCCATCCCGCATGGCCGTCACCGGCGATCACATGCACGTTGCGGTACCTGAGCCGGCGTAGCGTGAGACCGGCGCGAACCGCCAGTTGGGGAACGATCTCGATCGAGTACACATCGGCCGCGATCTCGCCCAAGACCGCGCTTTGGTACCCCGACCCTGCTCCGACCTCGAGCACACGATCGTCGGGGCCCAGCTCCGCCGACTGAGTCATATAGGCCACGATGTAGGGTTGGCTGATCGTCTGATCGAACCCGATCGGTAGAGGACGATCCTCGTAGGCGAGGTCGAGGTACTCGGGCAAGACAAACTCATGACGCGGGACGACCCACATCGCGCCCAGCGTGGCCGGATCGCGCACGCCGCGCGCGGCGACCTGCCGTCGTACCATTCGTTCCCGGGCCCGGCTCCAGTCGATCATTCAGCCCCGCAGTTATCCGCCGCGTAGCGACTCGGCGAGGGAGACGGCTCGCTCGCGCCACTCCGGGTAGGGTCCGAGCAGCGACTCGGCTTTCTCCAACACCCCAATTGCGCTGCCGTGGTCGCCCGCTTCGGCGCGGGCGCGGCCGAGGTAGTAGTACGCGAAGCCGTTCGTCGGATCGATGCGGGTGGCTCGTTCGAACCGACTGGCCGCATCACGCGGGCGCCCGGCGATAAGGAATCCCTTGCCCTCCTCCACGACACGTTGGCTGGCTTCGCGGGCCATCGTCCCGGCGCCGGGGTCAACGGCGTTGGCGCGGTCAGTCGAGATCTCTCGCGGTTCGGATTCGATGGTCGACGGCGGGGTCTCGGCGCGGGCGGATGGCGGCTCGGTGCTGGGGGTCGCCGTCCGATCTCCGCCACGATGAGAGCAGCTGGCGATGGCGAGTGCCATCAACCCGAGACACCATGGCGAGCGCCGGCTCAGAAGATCCACCACCCATCGTCTTGATCTCCGTGCAGGTGACATCGGTAGTGAGGTTCGGCACCCTCGACGAACACCTCGAAACGCGTTGCCGGGCAGCCGGGGGTGGCGAGCTCTCCGGTCTCGGGGTCGACCTCGACGATCACGATGTTCTTGGGAGCGGGAAACGCCGGGCTCCGATTGCCGACCCCCGATTGCTTCATGAAGTCAACCCATATAGGCAACGCCGCTCGGCCGCCGTACAGACCGATCGGTTGGTTGTCGTCGTAGCCGACCCAAACCAGCGCTACCATCTCGGGCGTGTATCCCACGAACCAGGCGTCACGAGTTGAGTTCGTCGTCCCGGTCTTGCCCGCCGCCCGACCCGAGTAGCCGAGCGCGCGAGCACGCTGAGCGGTTCCTGAATCGAAAACGTCCGTTAGCATGTCGTTGACGAGGTACACAGCGTCGGCCGGTACCACGCGGTCCATGCTGATCTCGCGATGCTGCAAGACGCGACCGCGCTCGTCGATGGCTGCCAAGATCGAGAGCGGCTCAGTTCGGATGCCACCGTTGGCGAGCGTCGAGTACGCGGATGCCAGCTCCAGCGGCGTCACCTCGAAAGCACCCAGTGCGATCGACGGAACCGCCTGCAGCCGGCTTCCGATCCCGGCGTCCCGGGCGGTTCGCGTTACGCGGTTGAGCCCCACGTCGAGTGCCAATCGGCTGGTTGCGATGTTCATAGAGTTGGTGAGTGCCGCGCGCAGCGAAACAGGGCCGTGAGACGTGTTGTCGTAGTTGCTCGGCGACCACACCTCACCACCGGAAACGACCTCGAACGGAGTGTCATCGATCGTCGTGGCCGGGCTCCAGCGATCAGGCTCGAGGAATGCGGTTAGGTAGACGAACGGCTTGAACGTCGAGCCGGGTTGCCGCCGTGCTTGCTCAGCACGGTTGAATTGCGACGTCTGATAATCGCGCCCGCCGACCATCGCCCGCACAAAACCGGTGCGCGGATCGACGACGACCAGCGCGCCCTCCAGCTCGCCGGCGCGGTTCTTGAGGCGTGGGTAATCCTCTTCGAGCCGGTCGAGACCCTCCACCAACGCACGCTCGGCGGCGACCTGGGACCCCATGTCGAGGGTCGTGAAGATCCTCAGTCCCTCGCTCTGGAGAAGTTGCCGCGGATACCGATCGGCGAGCTCGCTGAGCACGAAGTCGACGAAATAGGGAGCGTCGTTGAAGCGCTTATCCTCGCCGCGAATGTTCAGCGGCTCGGCCCTCGCACGGGCGAACTGATCGTCGGTCAGTCGGTTCTGATCGTGCATCAGCTTGAGCACCAGGTCGCGTCGATCCTGGGCCTGCTCGGGGTGTCGGTGGGGGTTGTACCTGCCGGGATCGCGGATCAGCCCAGCCAGCGTAGCGGCTTGCGGGAGATCGATCTCGCGAACCGACTTGCCAAAGTAGTATCGCGCCGCCTGCTCGATCCCCATGATCGACGCGGCCCCGCGTTGACCGAGATAGATCTCGTTGAGATATGCCTCGAGAATCTCGTGCTTCGGGTACTTCGCCTCGAGGATCATCGCCATTACCGCTTCCATCAGCTTGCGGCGGTAGGTACGGGCGGAGGTCAGGTAGTAGTTCTTGACGAGCTGTTGTGTGATCGTTGATCCGCCCTGCATGGTGCGTCGAGCGCGGAGGTTTACCAGCGAGGCACCGGCCATGCGTATCGGGTCGAGGCCAGGGTGGCTATGGAACCGTGCATCCTCGACTGCCAGTATCGCCTGGATGACGTAAGCCGGAATCTCCTCCAAGTCGATTGGGGTTCGATCCTCCATATGCTGATCGAAGATTACGCCGATGACCTCCGGCTGGAGTGCGGCGCTGGTCAGTTTCTCACCAGTGCGTGCGTTGGTTATCCCTCGCACGACCTGGCCCCGAGTCTGAATCCGAATCGGATAAGCCGGATTGGTGCCGTCCGGGTAGTCAAAGGCGTGGAGATAGACCAGCCACTCGTCGTCGTTTTGCGCGTACTCGCCTGGCTCATCGATCTCGCCCGCCTGCTCGAGATATCCCAACCGCTTGAGGCGCGTCTGGAAATCTTCGTCGCTCAGTTGTTTACCCGGGAACAGCAAAAAGGCGTCGGAGAACACCTTGGACGGCACATTCCACTTACGACCCTCCCACTTCGACGTCACCCGGCGCTCGAGCATGACCGAGTACACCCCGATGCTGATGGCGCCAATAATGAGGATCGGGAATGCGATCAGCACCCACGTAGGTGGGCGCCACTTGATTTGCTTGATCATGCGCGAATCCAGTTTCAGACGCGGGAGGCGTAGCACGGCCATCTACAATCTACACCACGACGAAAAGGTCGGTCCCTCTCACTCATTGACGATCCTGTCAAGCACGCGCAACCAGTTGCCACCGAGGATCTTTCGAAGATTCTGGCCGGTCTGGCCCCGACGCTCGAGCTCGGCGCCGATCAGCGGGAGATCATCGACCCCGCTAAACCCGGCCGGCAGTCTCGGGACGCCATCCATGTCCGAGCCCAACGCTGCGTGTTCGACCCCCGCGACCTCGACGATCCGCTCGAGATGGTCGACGATCACCGTCCAGTCTGGGGCATCAGCGGCGCCAGGTGTTAGGTAATCGGAAAAGAAGTTGATCCCGACCAGACCACCGTTGTCGGCTATCGCTCGTAGTTGGTCGTCGGAGACATTACGTGGATGGGACCCATACATCTCGGTGGCCGAGTGGCTCACCACGATCGGATCCTTCGACCGCTGGAGCACGTCCCAGAAGGTACTCGGCGCGGCGTGAGACACGTCGACGAGCATCCCGATGTCGTTCATCGCGTCGACGACATCGCGCCCGAACGGCGACAATCCGCCGTGAACACGCTCACCACCCGCGGCATCGCCCAAGGCATTGGTGTGCATCCAAGTCAGCGTAAGATAGCGGGCACCGTGATGGTACAGACGCTCGACGTTGGAGATGCGTTCTTCGAGCGCATCACCGTTCTCGACGCCGGCCAAGAGGGCGATCCGCCCCTCAGCGGAAGCGGAAACGACGTCAGCGGTATTGGTGGCGAAGACCAGGCGGTCGGGGTGTGCGACGGCCGTCTCCTGGACCAGCGAGAGCAGGTCTCGAGCCCGCGCAAAGGCACGATCAGGCCCAACTGCGGGGTCGACCCACGCGGCCATGAAAACGGCGTCGAGTCCACCGTCGATCATGCGTGGGAGATCGACGTGACTGGCCGATTGTCGGGCCCCGAAATCGATCCCGTCGTCGGCGATCCTGAGCGGCGTGTCGACGTGGCCGTCGAACACCAGCGCGTCCCCGTACAACTCTGTCCTCCGTTGGTCTCGGGTTCGGGGAACGATACCCGGCCGATCGTGGAGGGGCCAAAAGATTGGCGGCCCGCCACATATGGGCGGGCCGCCAGATGCGGCTTCTGCCGGGTCAAACAGAAACCGCCTGTGATCCCCGGAAGGGGGGCTCCCGGGAATCGGGCCAGGCTGTGGACGTGACGCCCCCTGGCATTCGCTAAAAGAGACGACGACCGGTGGGCGTTTATTCCACTCGACTCGATCGCTGGTAGCAGGTGCGGCAGGGTTGACCTACCATGGGTAGACTACGACTCCACTTTATCGAGGAGACGGCATGATGAGGAAGGTGGTCAAGGCGGGCGCGGAAGCGGAGGCCATGGCCGACCCGCGAGGACTACGACAATGACATTCGCCGGCTGGGAGAAGATTCTCCTCGGGGTCCTGTTTGCGGTTTCACTCGCTCTGACGCTCAGAGAGCTCGCCCCGAAATTCCGTTTTATCCTCGCCGGTCACTCGGACCGCACGAGGACGAATCAGCTTGGTAGGCGAATTGCCCGGGTGGTCGTGGAAGTTTTCCTGCAGTGGAGAGTTATCAAGGGGCGGCCAATAGTCGGCACCTTACATGCTTTGGTGTTTTTCGGTTTCATCCTATTCGCCTTCGAAACTACCGATCACTTCCTGGAACCTTTTCAAGTGCCGTTTCTGGCGTTCCTGTTCGGCAGCGCAGAGGCAGCGGTCAAACTCTTCTTGGTTGCCGTGGCCGTGCTCGTCATCGCCGGCATCACAGGGCTTTTCATCCGGCGCTTCTTCATGGTGGCTATTTCGCCCGACCCCAGATCCTGGAGCTCGGGTCTCGTGGCGATCATGATTTTTGTACTGATGGTGACGTATCTGTATGGGCTCACCGAAGCGACGGGACTCGAAAAGACAAACTGGTGGATTCATGCGGTTGTCATTTTGGCCTTTCCGCCGCTGATAACGCGGTCGAAGCATTTTCACATCCTCATGGCGCCCATCAATGTGTTCTTCCGCCGCGACCAACTTGGAGACTATCTGCCCCTCAATCTGGATCTCGATGCGCTGGCGGAGAGCGAAGACGAGGTGACGCTAGGGCTCGAGTCCATGGACGATGTGCCCTGGAAAATGCGTATGGACTTTGTCACCTGTGTCGAGTGCAAGCGATGCACAGAGCAGTGTCCTGCGGCGATCTCCGGTCAGGAGCTCAGCCCAATGGAGTTTATACTGGCGGGTCGCGGCATGATGGGGCAGGAGGGCGAGTTGGTCGGTAACGTCATTAGCGCGACCGCGCTGGGCCAGTGTACGAGTTGCGGCGCCTGTGAGAACGTCTGTCCGACAGGCATCGAACACCTTGACGTGCTGATCGGTGCGAAACGTGCCCAGGCGCTGGTCTCTGGTCGGGATATGGTGGCTGCTGATTTTCTCGAGACTATAGAGCGTCACGGTAATCCGTTCTCGGAACCTGCGAGTATGCGGCGAAAGCTGATCGACGAACTTGGCATACCGCTGTATCGCAAGGACGAGACCGAGTACCTGCTGTGGATGGGGTGCACCTGGGCTTACAACCAGGACGTTCGCACGAGTCTGACAGCGATGGTCAAGGTGCTCGGACAGGCCGGGGTCAGCTATGGTGTGTTGCAGGACGAGTCCTGCAGCGGACACCACTCAAGACGTCAGGGGGAGGAGTTGCAGTTTCAAACCCTTGCGGCCGAGAACATCGAGCGTTTCAGAGATCAGGCAGTCAATAGAATCGTAGCGCCGTGTCCGCACTGCTTGCATACGTTCAGACGTGAATATCCCACCATCGCCGGCGGATTCTCGGTAGAGACAATTCATCATTCCGAGTTGCTGCTGGAGTTGATCCGTGACGGCAAGATCAAGCTGGAATCGAAGAAACTGAACGGACGCAAGCTGACCTATCACGATCCCTGTTACCTGGGTCGTTACGAAGATAGCTACGACGAGTCGCGCGACGTGATCCGTGAGGCTGGATTCGAGATTACTGAACTACCGAGACGCAGAGAGCGATCATTCTGTTGCGGTGGTGGCAGCGCGGGCTTTGCTCGCGAACAAGACGTGGCATTGCGTGTCGATCAGGAACGCAAACGCGAGATCGTGGATTCGGGGGCCGAAGTGCTGATCACGGGTTGCCCCGAGTGCAAAATGATGCTGGACGCCGCCGTCGACGAGACGCTGGATCTCGTCGAGCTGGTCGAACGGGCCAGCCCGGACATCCCCTGACCTGATACCGACGCTCATTGCAAAGTGACCGCAAGCTTCCGACGGCGATGACGCGTTGCCGGTTTCTGACCGCGCTTTCCATCGCCGGTGTCGGGTCCGTGCTCGGCGTGGAGGGGTTCGTGCTAGGGCCGCACCGCTTGACGGTCACCCGACATTGGGTAACAAAGCCCGGAGGTGGGGCGGGCGAGCGCCTGAGGATCGTTCAGCTTACCGACCTGCACCTGCCGCGACTGGGCGAATATCACGAACGGATCGCGGCCGAGGTCAACGCGCTCGACGCCGACATCGTCGTCCTTACCGGTGATTCGATCGATCAGCGACAGAGGTTGGACGCGTTGGCCACCTTTCTCGAATGGCTCGACCAGGGCCCGCAGAAATACGCGATCCTCGGAAACTGGGAGCGGTGGATATTCGGCGACGATATCACGCCGCTGCAAGCGATCTACGCTGCCCACGGCACGCGGTTGCTCGTCAATGAGTCCGTTGAGCACCGACACGAGGATCGCTCGTTGCTAATCACCGGGCTCGACGATTACATCGGCGGCCAGGCCGATTACGAGTCGGCGGTCCGCGATCAGTCGCTACCGGCCAACCACCTGTTGCTTCAGCACTGTCCGGAGTTTCGGGACCACTACCGCGCCACGACGTGGACTCCCGACCTGATGCTGTCCGGCCACACGCACGGGGGCCAGGTGCAGGTGTTGGGGTACGCGCCGATCCGTCCTCGCGGCAGCGGTCGCTACGTCGAGGGTTGGTATCGTGATCGCGAGCCTCATCTCTACGTGTCGCCGGGGCTCAAGACGGTCGTCGTGCCGGTACGGCTCGGCGCTTCACCGGAGATCGCCGTGTTCGACTGGGTGCTCGCCTAGTGGGGCTCGCCGATGGGGTCGTCCAAAGCCGGTGGCTGGCTCGCCGCGCCGCGGCGTGGATCGCTGGTCAGCGCGCGGAACACCGACCGCTCGCGCGGCCGCTAGACAAAGACACAATGGCGAGACTCGAACCCTATTTCGATGCCCGAACGTTGGCCCCGGTTCGGGTACGCGAGGTTCCGCGCATCGACCCGCCATGGCCGCTGGCGATGATCGACCGTGTCCGCGAGCTACCGCTCGACTTCGACTACCTATGGGGCATCACGTTCGTCGACACAATCGTCGTCGCGACCGACTCGGTGTCGGAGGAAGAACAGATCCCAAACGTGTTTCACGAGTGCGTGCACGTCGCGCAGTACACGCGTCTCGGGCTAGTCGGATTTATGCGCCGGTACTTGGAGGAGTGGGTAGCCTCCGGGTACAGCTACTGGGCGATCGGGCTCGAACGCCACGCGTTCGAGCTTCAGAAGCGCTTTTCGGCCGGAGCGGCTCCGTTCTCGGTCGAAGCGGAGGTCACCTCGCGCCTCGAGGTTCCGCTGTAGCACGCCACGTCAGTACGGGTAGAAGGCGTAGAATAGCGCCGACAAGGCTGCCAGCACCCACATCCCGTTTGACACTTCGCGGGCCCGGCCGGATAGCGTCTTGAACATCGCATACGACACGAACCCAGCCGTCAGGCCGATCCCGAGATCGTACGTAAACGCCATCAACGCCAGCGTGATGAACGCCGGCGCCAACTCGGTCAAGTCGCGGTAGTCGAGACCGGCTGCGGGCTCCACCATTATCATGCCGACGACGACGAGCGCCGGGCCATACGCGGCCGGCGGCACCGCGGACAGAACTGGGGCGAAGAAAAGCGCCGCCAAAAACCAACCCGCGGTGACGACCGCGGTCCGGCCGGTCCGGCCACCAGCTTCGATGCCGGCCGCAGATTCGATGTACGTCCCGCACGTCGTGGTTCCCAGGATCGAGCCGGCGACGGTCGCGAGAGCGTCGCACCGGAGCGCCCTCCCCATCCCCGGCAGACGACCCTTCTCATCGAGCATGTCGGTGCGGTAAGCGAGACCGATCAGAGTCCCGATCGTATCGACCAGGTCGAGCACAAAGATCGTCAGGATCACCGAGACGAACCCCCACCCGAGTGCCGCTCGCACATCGAGCTGGAGGAACGTCGGTCCCAAGCTCGGCGGTGCGCTGATCACTGCTTCGGGGATCGGCGCGAGTCCGGCTACCATGGCGGTCAGCGCCGCGGCCAGGATTCCGATCAGGATCGCGCCGGGAACGCGGCGGACGAGGAGCGCAACGATGAGCACAAAGCTCGCTGCGGCTAGCATCACCGAGGGGTCTTGGAGGTCACCGACCTTGACCGGTACGCCACCCGTGCCAGGTGCGACGATGCCCACGGTCGCGAGCCCGATCATCGCCAGGAAGAGGCCGATACCGACTGCGAAGGCACGCTTGAGGTTGTCGGGGATCGACTCGGCCAGCCATCGCCGTATGCCAAAGATCGACAAAGCGGTGAACACGGCGCCGCTCACAAACACCGCTCCCAGGGCGGTCTCCCAGCTGTGCCCCAAGCGGCCGACCACGGTGTAGGCGATGAACGCGTTCTGTCCCATGTAGGGCGCGATGGCAAACGGCCTCTTGGCGTAGAGACCCATCAACAGTGTACCGAACGCGGCGCTCACGATCGTGGCGACCATCGACGCGCCGAAGGGGATTCCGGCAGCCTCCAGGATCTTGGGGTTCACGACGATGATGTACGCCATCGTCGCAAACGTCGTCGTGCCGGCGAGAAACTCGCGGCGCCAGGACACCGCGACCTTGTGCTGAGTTCTTGTGTCAGTCATGACCGCCGAGCGATCCTAGTCAAGCAATCTCGCCGCGGCCATGAGCTGCCGACCCTCCCCGTAGGTGGCCCGACGGGTTATCGTGTGGCTGACTCGCAATCCAGCAGGGAGGTACGCGTTGAACGAACAGTCCTCGTCGTCGGACACCACTGGCTTGGACCCCAAGCTCGGGGGGCTCTTGAGCTACATCGTTCCACCGATCACCGGGATCGTGCTGTTTCTCATGGAGAAGGAGGATGACGTCATCCGGTGGCATGCTGCCCAGTCGATCGTGTTCGGGGTCGCATGGGTCGCGCTGTGGGTCGTCTTCACGGTGTTCTCGACGATCTTGTCGACCATCATCCCGATCATCGGTACGATCGTAGGCTTCTTGATCTGGATGGTTCTCATTATTGGCGCAATGATCCTATGGGTGATCTGCCTGATCAAGGGTTACTCGGGTCAGAAGTGGCGTATGCCGCTGTTGGCACAGTACGCAGACCGCGTGGTGGCCCCCAAGCCGGCCGCCTCCTAACCGCGTCACTCCTTGCTCGACGTAACACCCGAGCGGTTCGAAGCGCTCGTGTCAAAGGCATTGGACCGGCTGCCGGCCGAGTTCGAGGAGCACCTCGAGAACGTGTCGGTTGTGATCGAGGAGACGCCTGATCCGGACCTCCTGACGTCGATGGGGCTCGACCCGGACGATCCCGAAGATGCTTTGTTCGGGCTGTACGAAGGTGTGCCGCTGACCGAGAGGCTGCACGACGATGTGTTGCTCCCCGACCACATCACGATCTTCCGCCGACCGCTGCTGGATTGGGCCGAATCGGAGGACGAAGTCGTTGAGGAAGTGCGGGTGACCGTCCTCCATGAGATCGGCCATTTCTTTGGGTTGGACGAAGACCGGTTAGACGAGCTGGGCTACGCCTGATCAGGGGTCGGCCAGCGCCTCCGACGGCGTCGGACGGTTGGTCACGAGCAGATACCGACGCGTGGCCGCCAGCGTGACGACGGGTACGCCGGTTCGCGCCGCGATCCGTTCCTGTTCGTGACGTCGGATGACGAACAGCGCTCTCCGAGAATCTCGAAAGCGTGAGTAGAAAGCGTCGTCGTCGGTGAACACGTACGCCCGCCACGACGTATCGTCCTCGAACCGGGTTTCGCGCCCCTCGCCGGTCACTGTGATCAGTCGTTGGTTCAGGTAGAACGGGAACGCTCTTGGCCAAGCGCGAAAGGCGACGATCGGTTCGTCACCCACGTGGTGCTCGGTGGCCGCCACCGCCAGCGGTCGTGAAATCTTGAAGAACGCCTCGACACGTGGATCGCCCAGCACGGCGTAGCCCGCCAGGTAGACAACCAACAGCGGCGCCAGGCAACCCGCAAACACCAGATCGAACCGCTGCTGCCTCGCGGCGACGATGGCCATGAGCCCGCCGCCGATCGACACCGGTCCGACGATCAGACCGACCGCACGCAATGGATCGGGCAACTCGGCGCGAAAAGCGGCGATCAGGAGGCCGGCACCGAAGGCGAGCGTGACCGCGCCCAGTGCTTGGGTTACGACACCGACGCGAGACCGCTCCTTGGCCGTCGCCCACCACGATCCCGCGAGCAGCGCCACGGCCGGTAGCACCGGCAGCACGTAGTTGGCGCGCTTGGTCGGAAACAACGAGAGAATCAGCAGGGGAAACACGGCCCAGACGACGACGTAGGGTACCTTCGGTCGCGGCCGTCGACGGACCAGCTCGAGCGTGGCCGGCACGATCCAGGGCCCAGCCGCCCAGACAACAGTGATGAGGAAGAACCACACGGGTGCGCGCTCGCCTTCATATGGCGCCGTGACGCGGCCAACGGTTTGGACACCAAGCCAGAAGTCGATCAACTGTGGGTGACGAGCGGCGGAGGCCACGTACCACGGAAGCGCGATCGCGATCGCGAGTGCCACACCAAACGGGTCCCACAACCGCCGCAGGCGGCTCCAGTTGTCGGTCAACGCCGCCCATGCGATCGCCGGCGCGACGGTCCACAACAGCACCACCGGACCCTTGGTCAAGAATCCCGCCCCCATCGCTCCCCACGCCAGCCACCGCCAACCGCGAGCCCGTGTCGGGCCGGTGGCGCGGCGCGCGGAATCCGCCGCCAGCACGACCCACATCGTCAGGTACATGTCGCTGGTCACACTGCGCGCTAGCGCGAAGAACAACGGAGCGCTCAACAAGCAAAGAAAGGCGTACGGCGCGGCAGCCGGCGGGCTCGTCTCGGCCGCCCAGCGATACGTCACCGTGAGCACCACCAGCGCCGCCACGACGAGCCCGATGCGGGCGCCCAGCTCGTCGATGCCGAAAACGGTCAAGCCGATGCCAGTCGCCCAGTAGGTGAGCGGTGGTTTGTCGAAGTGGATGATGTGGTTGAGGCGCGGCGTCATCCAGTCACCGCTGCGCACCATGCGGGCGGCGATTTCGGCGTAACGGGCTTCGGTCGACTCCCAGAGCCCGTACGCCCCGAGGTGCCACAGCAAGAGCGTCGCCGCTGCCACCAACAAAACCGGCAGCGTTCGCCTCACGCGGCAGCGTCCTCGCGTCGCAGTAGCGCCAGGTTCCTCAGGTAGACGAACAAACCGCCGGATTGCCCGAGCACGAATACCGGGTCGCGGCGCCAGATCGCGTAGCTCAGCAGGATCATCCCGCCGGCGATCGAGAAGTACCAAAACGCGCGCGGCACGATGCTTCGGCCGGCGCGCTCGCTGGCTACCCACTGGACGAAGAAACGACTAAAGAAACACACCTGGCCCAGCAGGCCGATCGTGACCCACAACTGTCCCGCGGTCACTTGGGGGCCTCCTTTC